>CANFME010000030.1 GCA_947448305.1 Burkholderiaceae bacterium | reverse complement strand
GTATTGTAAAGGGAGTAAAAAATGACAGCAAAAAGTATTAAATTTAAATTATTCGTATTCTTAGTTATTGCCTTAGGGTTATTTGCACTCTATACGTGGATAACGCTAACATACACCTATTCTGAAGGAAGCCGGGCAGGTTTTTTACAAAAGTTTTCTAAAAGAGGTTGGATATGTAAGACTTGGGAAGGCGAGATCGTCACTGGTAGTATGCTCGGTAATCAAGAAAAATTTATGTTTTCTGTACGTGACGCAGACTTAGCTAAAGAGGTCAATGCTGCAATTGGTAAAAGAATCGAAGTGGATTATGCTCAGCATATTGGAGTCCCATCTAACTGTTTTGGTGAAACAGAGTATTTTTTAAGGAATATCAAAACAGTTCCTGAAAGTATAACTTTTCAAAGAGATGTGCAAGCCGAAGTTGCTGAGCCTCCTAAAGCTATAGTTAATGATCCGATCAAAAAATAATATCAATATCGTTAATGAGGAAGGGTTTTATCAATAAATAAGCCCTACAGCTAATCATAATAAGGGTTATCCTTAATGAAAAGTTCTCACAAGCTTATAAATTCGAGGTAAAATAGACTTGTACATCAAGCAATTTAGGTACAACTCTAGAGTAAGTACATTTTTAGTTATTCATATCAAGGAGCATAATTTGAACAAAGCAGAACTCGTTGCAGCTATTGCTGGCGAATCAGAATTATCTAAGACAAAAGCAGAACACGCTTTAAATGCAGCACTTGAAGCGATTAAAAAAGCAGTTACTAAAGGCGATAACGTTCAGTTAATTGGCTTTGGTACTTTCAGTTCTGGCAAGCGTGCCGCACGTATGGGCCGTAACCCAAAAACTGGCGAAGCAATTAAAATTGCTGCTTCAAAAACAGTTAAATTTACTGCTGGTAAAGCATTTAAAGACAGCGTTAATAAGCGTAAGAAGTAATTGAATTGAAACCTCATTTAAATGAGGATCAATTAAGACCCCCGATTTATTTGGGGGTTTTTTTTACCCGGAACATCTGTATCTAGTAACGCTCTCGCACTAATACATGAGCGTCTCGCAGGAGAGGTATTTTGCATTGAAGCTTAGGAGGATGTTAAGTTTGAACTAAGCGGCGATGTCGATGGATACTCATCAAAATCCCAACACCTAAGCCTAATGTTGTTAATGCTGTACCTCCATAACTAACAAAGGGTAATGGCACTCCTACAACTGGTAATAAACCACTGACCATTGCCATATTCACAAAAGCATAAGTAAAGAAAATGAGCGTTACAGAACCACCAAGTAGTCTAGTGAACAAATTGGGCGCACTTGCGGCAATTTTTAAACCGCGTTGAATTAACAAGAAAAATAAAATCAATAAAATAAAATTTCCAACCAAGCCAAACTCTTCGGAATACACAGCAAAAATAAAATCCGTATGTTTTTCTGGAATAAAGTCTAAATGGGTTTGTGTACCCATCAGCCATCCTTTACCCAAGAAGCCTCCTGAGCCAATGGCTATCATCGATTGTATTGTATGAAAGCCTTTGCCAAGTGGGTCAGTTGTCGGGTCTA
Source organism: Burkholderiaceae bacterium (assembly GCA_947448305.1). Taxonomy (GTDB): domain Bacteria; phylum Pseudomonadota; class Gammaproteobacteria; order Burkholderiales; family Burkholderiaceae; genus Polynucleobacter. The sequence goes on along the minus strand of CANFME010000030.1, from coordinate 21,621 downwards.
ATAAAGTACAAACGCGGTGCTGTTGATAGCTCTTTAGCAATGGCCAAGAAACACCCTTTGCACAAATGGTGTCACCAAAAATGACGATTAAAAGGATTGCGATTACTCCTATCCCAATAAACGGTAGGATAAATTTCCATGGTAGGCCCGCTAAAATAATGACATAAAAACCAGCTGCAAAAACCAAGATTGCAGTTCCTAAGTCTGGCTGTCTAGCGATTAAGATAGTAGGTAATAGTAAAAATATAAATGCCACACCAAAATCCCAGAGCTTGGTATTTTCTTCGCGTTTATAAAAATACCAAGAGAGCATCATCGGCATTGCAATTTTCATAATTTCCGATGGCTGGATTACCATACCAACATTTAGCCACCGCCGAGCGCCTTTTTTGATTAAACCAAAAAGAGCAACCGCGATTAAAAGACCAAGGCCAATTGTGTAAATCCAAACAGAAGCTTTTTCTAACCACTTCACTGGAACCCTTGAGGTAAACCACATAATGACAATCGCTATCATTAGGTTTCTGAATTGCTCTACCCAAGTAATCACTGTACCTGTGCTAGCAGATAAAAATGTAACGTTACCGACAACGACTAATGCAAGTAAGATAAAACTTAAATTAGGATCTAGTCCCGCCCAAAGAAACCGGAGGCGTTTAGTTATTGAGCGTTTTTCCACTCTGGGATACCTCCAGGCCACTTATTGAGCATTAAATAATCAAAAGCTTGACGAACAATCGGAGCCGCGGCAGTTGCGCCGAAGCCAGCATTCTCAACCACAATTGCCATGGCATATTTGGGGTTATCAGCTGGTGCAAAACCAATATACAAAGCATGGTCTCGTTTGAATTCCGAAACCTGACTGGCGTTGTAATTCTTACCAGCTAAACTAAATACTTGAGCTGTTCCAGTTTTACCGGCAACTGGGTAACTAACCCCAGCAAAAGGCACTTGACCTGTACCGACTTGATTAACCCCAATCATGCCCTCTGTGATTGTTTTGATATTTTCTGGCTTTAGGTCAACAACTCTGGACTCTGATGGAACTGTTAAGATCTTCTCATGGGTAATAGGGTCTTCAATAACCTTAACAAGGTGTGGCCTCATTACTTTGCCATTATTCGCCACAATAGCAGTTGCTTGAGCAAGTTGCAGAATTGTATAACTGTTATAGCCTTGGCCAATTCCAATTGAAATCGTTTCCCCATCAATCCACTTTCCCTTAATAGGGTCTTTGAAGTAATTACGCTTCCATTCTTTTGATGGCAATATCCCCTTTACCTCCCCGTTGATATCAATCCCTGTCAACTGCCCTAAGCCAACTTTCTCCATAAACTTCGAAATAGCTTCAATTCCCATATCTCTTGCAAGTATGTAGTAATACGTATCACAAGATAATGCAATGGAAGATTGCATATTCACTATGCCATGACCATTTTTCGCATCGTCTCTAAAAAGGTTATTTCCAAACTGAAAATAACCAGGATCGGAAATTGACTGACTTGGCGTACGAAACTTTCCCTCTAGAGCTGCAAGTGCCATAAAGGGTTTAAAAGTAGAACCTGGTGGGTAGGTACCCCGTAATGGACGATTAAATAGTGGTTTTTCAGGAGATTCATTTAACTGTTTCCAAAGGTCAAAGTCAATTCCATCCACAAAAGCATTAGGGTTAAAAGTTGGCATGGATACAAAAGCCAGTACATCTCCAGTCGCGACCTCTATAACGACTGCTGCGCCACGTCGTTTTTCATAAAGTTTTTCAATGAGATACTGTAATTTAATATCAACAGCTAAAGTTAAATTCGATCCTGGGATAGATGGCGTGACTGATAAGTTACGAATTACCCGTCCACCAGCAGTAATTTCAACTTGATTAGAACCAACTATACCCCTCAAGTTTTTTTCATAACTTTGCTCAATACCAATTTTTCCGACTGACTGAATACCCTTAATCCGAATTGACTTTAGGTCATCGGGAGTGTTTTCATCTGAGTCTTCTTCTAATTCAGCTAATAATTTTTCTTTATCCTTGATAGAGACTTTACCTGTATACCCCAATAAATGGGAGCCAAGCTGTTGATAAGGGTATTGTCTAAAATATCGAACCTGAACATCAACTCCTGGGAATTCAAAACGGCGCGCATAAAATCTTGATACCTCTTCGTCACTAAGGAAGTTTCTAATCGATAAATTTTCAGTTTTCTTACTATTCTGAATCGTCTTCAGAAATTGTTGCTTATCTCGGGCAGGGATACGAATCACTTTATCTAAGGCGTCAAGTAATTCAGCAGGAGGTAAATTAATTTCCGCCGGAGTGATCTCTAGAGAGTAAGATGGCATGTTGTTAGCAATGACAACCCCATTGCGGTCAATAATTAGACCTCGTTGCGCTGGAGTTGTAATAATAGCGATCCGGTTACTCTCCGAAGCGGTAGAGTACTTCTTGTGCATGATCACTTGTAACCAAAAAAAACGCAGAAATAAAAGAGACAGACAAACCATGACAAACCAAATAGCAATTTGAATTCTCTTTTGGAAATTATCTAAGCGAATCGCTGCATCTATTTTATTAGACATTTGTAATAACCAATTCCACTACAGTTTTTGTCGATTTAAAAAGGTGCCTGGATGCGTTAAGACTTTTCTAACTAACGGCCAAAGACATAATTCAATTATTGCAGGGAAAAGGATGTAGGAGAACGAGAAAACATAGGATGGGACTAATAACCAGAAAAGAATAATTACAATTGAGTGGATCAATAAAAATATTTGGAAAACAACGAGCAATTGACCGATTGGTGAATTCGTTAATAATTTCCTACTCCAAAAAAACATAACAACACTACCAACAACGTAACTCAATGCATGAAGACCTAGTGGACTAGAGGTCTGAATATCCATCATTAAGCCAAGTATGAAAAATAAAATCAAACTAATTTTTTCAGGGAAAAATAACACCCAATATAGCAAGACGGGTAAGATAAAGTCAGGAATCCAAGGATGATTACCCCAGGGGAGCATGTTGATAATAAAAGCTAACAATAAGGTCATTGTCATGCCCATTAAGAAATTTGGCCTCATTAATTAACCCTTTTGAAGTTTTTCTTGTTCTTGATGGATTCAGGAACTATCGGGTTAGGTACGTCATTGCTAGGACGATAAAGCAATACAATCAAATGCCTAGAAGTATTTAAATCGGCTAGTGGGCGACAAGAGATTTGTGCTCCGGAATTATCTAAAGCGCGTTCAATTTTAGTAATGATAGCGACAGGAATACCTGGCGGAAAGACCCCATCAATACCAGATGTTGATAAATAGTCACCGACATCTAAATCACCAAAATTACTGATGAAACGAAGTTCTAAAGGAGAAGCTCTTCCTGACCCAAATAAAACCCCTCTTTGACCACTCCTAGATACCATCACAGGAATCGTGGCATCTCTTTCTTCAAGGAGCGCCACCTCTGCGACATCATCGTATAAACGGACTACTTGACCCATAATTCCCGCTTCATTTGCTACGGGCATACCTACTAAAATACCATCCTTTTTTCCTCGAGAAATTACCACCTTTTGGGAACTAGGATTAATTGGGTTGTATATGATCTCAGCCGCTATTGAGGTGTGGTGACTTTGCTCTTTTAACTGAAGTAATTTACGTAAATGTTTGTTTTCAGCTTCTAAGTTTTCACTAGTGCTGGATAATAATGTGAGATCCCTAATCGATTGTTTTTGTTCAGTGATGGTTTCTTTCATGTTACTCATCGTGACCAAATTTTCACTCCAACCAGAAAGTATTTTTCCTGGCTGACTTACTAATATTTGTATGGGGTGTAACAGGTGTTGAATGACAGACCGAATTTGATCAGTTGATTGATATTTCAAATCAAGTACCATGAGCAATATGGCTATAGCAATGAGCCATAGCATTTTATAAATTGGAGCACCTGTGTTGAAAAGCGCTGGTGGACTCCTGAACAAACTATACCTCTAGCGTAGAGTGAAATTTATTCTTGAGAGAAGATACTGTGGAGTTTATCCATACGTTCAAGTGCCATTCCAGATCCGCGGGCAACACAAGTTAGCGGATCTTCTGCTACGTGAACAGGTAAACCAGTTTCTTCGAGTAATAAGCGATCTAAATCTCTTAATAACGCGCCACCACCAGTTAGCATCATGCCTCGTTCTGCAATATCAGAAGCCAACTCTGGAGGAGTTTGCTCTAAGGCAGATTTAACGGCAATCACAATTTGATTAAGTGGATCAGAAAGAGCTTCTAGAATTTCATTACTAGTGACTGTAAAGCTACGCGGAATCCCTTCAGAGAGGTTTCTACCTTTTACTTCCATTTCAAGCACCTCAGTGCCTGGGAAAGCTGAACCAATTGTTTTCTTAATTGCTTCAGCAGTTTGTTCACCAATTAGCATGCCATAGTTACGGCGGATGTAATTAGTAATTGCATCGTCAAATTTGTCCCCACCCACACGCACAGACCATTTATAGACCATGCCACCGAGAGACATAACGCCAACTTCGGTAGTACCACCACCAATGTCAATTACCATCGAGCCTGAAGCTTCAGTAACTGGCAAGCCTGCACCAATTGCAGCAGCCATCGGTTCTTCAATCAAAAACACCTGAGAGGCACCCGCACCCAAAGCAGATTCACGAATTGCTCTTCGCTCGACTTGGGTAGAACCACAAGGAACACAGATAATAATTCTAGGGCTTGGTTTAAGAAATTTACTTTCATGAACCATTTTGATAAAGTGCTTAAGCATTTGTTCAGTAATAGTAAAATCAGCAATTACGCCGTCTTTCATTGGACGAATGGCTTGAATATTTCCTGGTACTCGACCTAACATTGCTTTTGCTTCATGACCAACAGCTAAAATAGTCTTTTTACCACCCATGCCATCTTGACGAATAGCAACTACTGAGGGCTCATCTAAGACAATGCCTTTGTTGCGGACATAGATTAGAGTGTTAGCTGTACCTAAATCGATAGCTAAATCATTTGAAAAGTAATTGCGAAAGAGTCCGAACATAAGCTTAGTGGGAAAATAATGAAATAATTTAGATTATTAATAAATAGAATGTATAAACCATATGATACTGCAAGCACGTTATGAATACTGAAGAAATTACACATTTAGCCAAGCTATCTAGTTTAGAGGTGCCAGAAAATGAAATTCAGGCACTATCTGAAGCATTAGAGTCAATTTTACAATTGGCTAATCAACTGCAATCAATCGATACGATGGGGATTGAACCACTATTTCACCCAATTGAAATGATCACGCCATTAATGCAGCCCTTACGTCCTGATCAGGTGACGGAGTTAAATCAAAGAGATGCGAATATGGCAAATGCCCCAGCTCAATTTGAAGGATTATTTTTAGTACCGAAGGTGATCGATTGAAACTACATCAAATGACCATTGAAAAGTTACACGAAGCTTTAATTAACAAAGAGTTAAGTAGCGTCGAAGTAACTAATTATTTTTTAAATCGCATTGATACCGCAAAAGATTTAAATGCCTTTATTGATGTGCAACCAGAGCTTTCTTTAGCGCAAGCTAAACAAGCTGATCAACTGATTGCGCAAGGAAATCAAGGTAAGTTAACGGGTATTCCAATCGCTCACAAGGATGTGTTTGTCACGAAGGGTTGGAAATCTACCGCCGCGTCGAAGATGCTTGGAAATTATCAAAGTCCTTTTGATGCGACTGTTGTTGAAAAACTGGGAATGCTGGGCTCTGGTATGGTCTGTCTTGGTAAAACCAATATGGATGAATTTGCAATGGGCTCATCCAACGAAAATTCGGCTTTTGGACCGGCTTTAAACCCTTGGAATTCTGATTATGTTCCTGGTGGCTCTTCAGGTGGTTCTGCCGTTGCGGTTGCGGCTGGTTTAACGATGGCTGCCACTGGCACAGATACTGGCGGCTCTATCCGTCAACCCGCTGCTTTTTGCGGCATTACTGGTATAAAACCGACCTATGGACGTGTTTCGCGTTATGGCATGATTGCCTATGCGTCCTCTTTGGATCAGGCTGGTCCAATGGCTAAAACGGCGAGTGAGTGCGCCTGGTTAATGAATGCAATCGCTGGCAAAGATTTTCGTGATTCTACGAGCATAGAGCGCGAAAATGAGGACTTTACTCGCCTTTTGGCCGCTAATTGGGATTCGAGTAACTCAAACGCGAGCCAACCCCTTAAAGGACTCAAAATTGGCGTGCCTAAAGAGTTTTTTGCGAAAGGATTGAACCCTGAGGTCAAACAGGCTATTGAGCAAGCGCTGAAGCAGTTTGAGACACTTGGCGCTGTTTGCGTGGAAGTCTCTTTGCCAAAAACTGAATTATCAATCCCTGTCTACTATGTTTTAGCACCCGCTGAAGCTTCGAGTAACTTAAGTAGATATGATGGTGTTCGCTATGGTTACCGCTCAGAGAAATATAAAGATTTAGCCCAAATGTATACCCACTCAAGAACAGAGGGTTTTGGTGCCGAAGTAAAACGTCGTATTTTGGTGGGTGCCTATGTCTTGTCGCAAGGTTACTATGATGCTTATTATTTGCAAGCTCAAAAAATTAGAAGAATTATTGCGCAAGATTTTCAGGCTGCTTTTACTCAGTGTGACCTCTTAATGGGACCTGTAGCGCCAGATGTAGCTTGGAAAATTGGTGAAAAATCGAAGGATCCAATAGCCATGTATTTAGAAGATATTTTTACTTTGAGTGCCAACTTAGCCGGTTTACCAGCCATGAGCCTGCCTTGCGGATTTAATCAATCGGGTTTACCGATTGGCTTACAAATGATTGGTAACTATTTCAAGGAGGCAGAAATGCTTCAAGTTGCAGATCATTATCAAACTTCGACAAATTGGCATTTAATGCAGCCATTACAAAATGCAGTAGGTGAAAAATCATGAGTCAAATTGAATGGGAAGTCGTTATCGGACTTGAGACACATGCGCAATTGATGACGCAGTCAAAAATATTTAGCGGTGCCAGTATTGCTTTTGGCGCAAGCCCTAATGAACAAGCCTGCGCTGTTGACTTAGCATTACCTGGTACCTTGCCAGTATTGAATGAAGAAGCAGTTAATCACGCGATTCGCTTTGGTTTAGCCATTGGCTCAGTAGTTGCACCAATTAGTGTTTTTGCTCGAAAAAATTATTTTTATCCTGACCTTCCAAAAGGATATCAAATTAGCCAATTTTCTTTACCAGTAGTGGTTGGTGGAAAAATAATGATTGAAGTGGATGGGCAAGCAAAAGAAATTGAATTGACTAGAGCGCATCTCGAAGAAGATGCGGGTAAATCATTACATGATGACTTTGCAGGCCCTCACGGTGAATCATCTAGTGGAATTGATCTTAATAGAGCCGGAACTCCATTGCTTGAAATTGTTACAGAGCCAGTAATGCGTAGTGCAACAGAGGCAGTCGCCTATGCAAAACAGCTGCATGCTTTAGTCATGTGGTTGGGTATTTGTGATGGCAATATGCAAGAGGGTTCATTCCGATGTGATGCCAATGTTTCAGTCAGACCAAAGGGGCAAGAAAAATTTGGTACTCGGTGTGAAATTAAAAACTTAAACTCATTTAAATTTTTAGAAGAAGCAATCCTTTATGAAGTAAGAAGGCAGATTGAATTAATTGAGGATGGTGGTCGAGTTGTGCAAGAAACACGCTTGTATGATCCTGACAAAATGGAAACACGAAGTATGCGTAGTAAAGAAGATGCGCAAGATTATCGTTATTTCCCTGACCCAGATTTGTTGCCGCTACAAATTTCTCAAGAGCGAATTGATGGTATTCGCGCTTTGATGCCTGCTTTACCAAAAGAGTTGCGCGAAGAGTGGCAAAGTAATTTGGGGTTGAGTAGTTACGATACCGGTTTACTAACACAAGATAAGGCCTTAGCCCACTTTTTTATAGAGGTATTAAAGCTGATTGATGTGGATATGGCGAAGCCCGCCGCTAACTTGATGGCAGGTGAATTTGCGTCTGCAATGAACAAGGCAGGTTTAAGCGCAAACTTGGCACCCGTTCGGCCAATGCACATAGCTGAATTACTTAAAAGAACTAAAGATGGAACGATATCAAACAAAATTGCTAAAGAGATCTTTTCACAGATTTGGGAGCTTGGTTTGAATGCATCTGATCGCCCTGATTCTATTTTGTTAGAAGGATTAGTCGATCAAATTATTGACCAAAAAGGGCTGCGTCAAATTAGTGATGTAGGCGCTATTGAAAAAATTATTGACCAGGTATTAATCGAAAATCCAAAGTCAGTTGAAGAATATCGTAGTGGTAAAGAAAAAGCCTTTAATGCACTCGTTGGGCAAATTATGAAAGCCTCGAAAGGAAAAGCAAACCCTGGACAAGTCAATACTTTATTAAAACAGAAACTAGCATAATTTTCATTGAGGAAACACAAAATGCTTGAACCTAAATCAGAAAATGATTCACTAAATCAGTCACAAATCGAACAAGAAGAATTAGTTGCGCATTGGCTACAATCTACCCCTGGATTTTTTGAGAGACATCCAGAATTATTGCTAAGTCTTGATTTAGGTAGTTCTTTAGACGGACGTGTCTTATCGTTGCAAGAAAAGCAAATGAATGTTTTAAGAAGTAAAAATCGTGATTTAAATCAACGAACAACTGAAATGCTGCGATTTGGTATGGAAAATGATTTGACACAAAATTTGATGGTGCAGTGGTTGGAAGATCTGTGTAGTAAAAAAACCAAAGAAGACGTGATTGAGAACATTACTAATGGGCTCAATAGTATGTTCAAAGTGGGTAGAGTTGAATATATTCCCCCCTCAGAAATTGATGAAATCATTTTAGAAAATTTAAACAAAGAAATTATCGTAGGTACTTTACCTGCGGAAATTAATTTTCCCTCCTTAAAAATCCTCGATGAAGTTGGTAGTTTTGCTTTAGTACCGATGCACATTCATGAAAAAAAATTAGGGGCTATCTTGTTTATTAGTAAAGATATTTCCAAATACACATTAGATACGGGATTAGTTTATTTGGAGCAACTAGGTCGACTGGCAGCTGCTGCGTTGAGTCGATTTGAGGAAGATTAATTGAATACTTCAAGCGATAGCTCTGTTAAGAAACCCTTGGAGTTATTGCTATTTCTGGAAGAGTTGGATGTCGTTCGCCAATTATCGCAGCACACCATTCTGGCCTATGATCAGGATCTAATAAAACTTTATTTGTATTTAAGAGAATTTGATCTTCAAATTCATCAAGTGCAAGCACACCATATTAGAAATTGGGTAGGTAGATTACACGGACAGGGACTTTCGGCGAGATCCATTGCGCGCTTATTATCGGCCTGGAGAACTTTTTTTGACTGGATCAAAAAACCTCACCCCAAGCTGACAACTATACAAATTACTGATAACCCGGTTGTGGATATCAAAGCGCCTCGAAAGGTAAAATCCTTGCCGAAGGCCTTGAGTGTTGAGCATACACAAGTACTTATGGAGTTCGCCAAAAAACAAATGGATGCGGCAGATTTGTCGATTGATCATTACTGGACAGCCGTTAGAGATTACGCCATCGTCGAATTACTTTATTCATCGGGCTTACGCTTATCTGAATTACTGAGTATCGACGTACGAATAGCCGGTGGGCATCAACATGAACGCCAAAGTTGGATTGATTGGGAAACAGCAGAAGTGAACGTATTTGGTAAAGGTGGTAAACGAAGGATTGTACCTGTTGGAAAAATGGCAATGCAGGCCCTAAATAGTTGGCGTACGGAATGGGAAAAAAAGATGCCCGAACTTTTAGGACCGTTCTTTATCAACGAGAAAGGTGCTAGACTGTCACCCCGAACAGTTCAGATGAGATTGCAAAAATTGGCAGTGAGCGCTGGTTTACCAACCCATGTCCATCCACATATGCTTCGACACTCGTTTGCTAGTCATGTTTTACAGTCTTCCCATGATTTGAGAGCCGTTCAGGAAATGTTAGGACATGTCAGTATTGGTAGCACACAAATTTATACATCATTAGATTTTCAACATTTAGCGCAGGCTTATGATCAAGCCCACCCTAGAGCAAAACCAGAAAAAAGTTAATTATGCAAGCCAATCTCATTTTAGTCTCGGGTAAAGAAAGAGCACCTATGCAGGGGCATCCTTGGATTTTTTCAGGAGCAATTAAAAGCTTTTCAGGAAAAATGAGCCCAGGTTCAACGGTCACAGTTCACAGTGATGATGGCAAGTTTATCGGACGTGCGGCTTATAGTCCCTCGTCCCAAATTAGAGCAAGAATCTGGTCATGGGATGAAAACGAACCTATTGACCATGCCTTCTTTAAGCGAAAAATTGCAACTGCAATTGCTCATCGGAATAAGTGGGTGAAGGGTACCAACGCGATTCGATTGATTTTTGGTGAGGCAGATGGATTGCCTGGTTTAGTTGTTGATCAATACAACAATATTTTAGTCTGTCAGTTTTTGAGCGCAGGGGTTGAACATTGGAAAGAGGTTATCGTAAATATCTTGCAAGCTCAAACTGGATGCGAGACGATTATTGAACGTTCGGACGCTACAGTAAGAGAGCGAGAAGGACTGCCTTTGATCAGTGGCGTGCTCTATGGCGAGTTAAAAAACCCTGAAGTAATTGCAATAGAAAATGACATCCAATATTTAATTAACCCGTTTGAAGGTCATAAAACAGGTTTTTACATTGATCAGCGCGATAATCGGGGACTTGTAGCGCAATGGGCTAAAAACTGCCGGGTTTTGAACACCTTTTGTTATACAGGCGGCTTTTCTTTGGCTGCACTTTACGGTGGCGCGAGTGAAGTCATTTCTGTAGACTCTTCGGGGGACGCATTAGCTGTTGCGAAAAGACAAGTAGAGTTAAATGGCTTTGATCAAAGTAGAGCAAAGTGGTTAGATAGAGACGCTTTTGAAGTATTAAAAGAATATAGAGTGGCGCAGGAGTTGTTTGACATCATCATTCTTGACCCACCAAAATTTGCACCATCTGCCCAACATTTACCTCGGGCAAAAAAAGCTTATAAAGACATTAACCGTTCTGCTATGCAAATGTTAAGACCGGGGGGACTACTTTTCACCTTTTCTTGTTCGGGAGCGATGGATTTAGAAACTTTTGATCAAACTATAATCGCTGCAAGTGTTGAGGCGGCTAGTCACAAAAAAGATGAAAGTTTAAAGTTTAGGGTATTAAAACGCTTGACTTCAGGCCAAGACCATCCTAAATTGATTTCCTTTCCAGAGGGAGACTATCTAAAAGGCCTCCTTTTGGAAAGAATTTGATGTACATTAGAGCGTTATATTAGAAATTTAAATTTTTTTGTAGGTTTATATGGCACTTATACCAGTAACAATTTTGACGGGTTTTCTTGGCAGCGGGAAAACAACCCTTTTAAAACACATCCTTACAGAAAAGCATGGCAAAAAAATTGCTGTGATTGAAAACGAGTTTGGTGAAGAAAATATTGATAATGAAATCTTGATTCAAGATAGTAATGAACAAATTATTCAAATGAGTAATGGTTGTGTCTGCTGTACCATTCGAGGAGATCTCGTCACAGCATTGAATCAACTTTGGGAACAACGCAAAAATAAGCAAATAGACTTTGATCGTGTCGTGATTGAAACTACAGGGATTGCTAACCCTGGACCAGTTGCCCAGACTTTTTTTATGGATGATGATGTCGCTGAACATTATGCTTTAGATGCCGTAGTCACTTTGGTAGATGCCAAGCATGGCGATATGCAACTGAATGAACACGAAGAAGCTCAGCAGCAAGTAGGATTCGCAGATCAAATCTTTATTACTAAAACTGACGTAGTGGATCAAAAAGTGATTCAAGCACTGCGTAATCGTTTGATTCATATGAATCCAAAGGCACCCATTAAAGAAATTCAGCAAGGTGTGGTTAATTTAGATGAAGTATTTGATTTACATGGATTTAATTTAAATGCTAAGCTTGATATTGATCCACATTTTTTAGAGCAAGAGAATCATGATGACTGTGGGCACGATCATGACCATGATCACGACCATGATCATGCCCATGACCACCACCATGCTCATGAGCACCATCAACACAACCATACGGACCGTATACAGTCTTTTGTATTTAGAAGTGAAAAACCTTTTGACCATAAAAAATTAGAAGACTTTTTAGGTGGTATTTTGTCTGTTTTTGGTGAAAAACTGCTCCGTTATAAGGGCGTGCTGTTTATTAAAGGCTCCAATCGTAAAGTAGTATTACAAGGGGTTCACGAAATGATGGGGAGTGATATGGCCGGTCCCTGGGGTAAAGAGCTAAAACAAACGAAGTTAGTATTTATAGGGATTGATTTACCAAAAGATACCCTTATGATGGGCCTTGAAGGTTGTTTAGTGAATTAAATAACTAATTTGCATTGATTTCACATAAAGTGTGTAAAGTTAAAAAAGGGAGACAATATGGCAACCGAAAAAAAACTTAAAGAGCCAAAAGCGATACAATCAGCACCCGGTTCAACAAAAGCAAAAACAACTGCAAAAAAAAGTGAAACAACAAAAGAAATGATTACAAAAGTAAAGAAAACTGAAGAAATCCAAGTTCACGAGATTATTTCTGAAGAGACTTTGTTAAAAATGTCTGAAAAAGACTACATGGCAAAAGTGCAATTAGATTTTTTTAAAGATCGTTTGCAGCATTTAAAAGAAGATCTTCTTAAGAATGCCAGTACTACATCAGAAAATCTCCGCGAAAATAATTTAGTGCCAGACCCTGCGGATCGGGCGACGATTGAAGAGGAGCACGCTTTAGAACTTCGTACCCGTGATCGCGAAAGAAAGCTTCTTAAAAAAGTAGAACAAGCTTTGGGTCGAATTGAGTCAGGTGAGTATGGTTGGTGTGAAGAAACGGGTGAGGCAATTGGCATTTCTCGCCTACTTGCCAGACCAACAGCCAACTTGTCCCTAGAGGCTCAAGAGCGTAGAGAACTGCGTCAAAAATTATTTGGTGATTAAATCTTTGGTTTATTAAAAGCCTCGTTTGAAATCAAAACGCTAGAAAAATGGACATTACATTCTTCTAGCGTTTTTTCTTAACTAATAAAAAAGACTAAGCCCTAAGATGAAACTTCTACCTGCTAAGGGTGCGTTGATTCGAATTGACTCGACGGTGGTGGAGTAGCGAATCGTGTCATTAAGAAGATTGTTCGCCATCAAATAAAGATTGCCATCCGTCGTGCCCCAGTTCAATTTGCGTGATACGCGAAAATCTAATTTGTTATAACTTGGTGTTGGGTAAGTTTCAAAAGTAGCTAACCGTGTTTGCCCTAAACCATGAATCAAGTTAAGTTTTGAGCTCCATACTCCCTGGTCAAAACCTATGTGACCACCTACACGAATAGTCGGTTGTAAAGGTAAGTTGGATCCGTCATCAAAAGTACCTCGCAAACCATCACTAAATAATCTTGCAGAAAAGCCAGGTCCTTGGGGCTTCAATAGTAATTCAGACTCATAACCAGTTAGCGTTGCATTAGCCTGAGTAAACTGTCTAACGGGGTAGTTGGAGACTAGATGACTATCATTCGTATAGAGACCATAAATATAATTTTTTGTTTTGTTCTGATATAGGTTGATCTGGGCTTGCCAAAGTCCTTGTGTTTTCTTCCAGGCCCATTCAATCTGATAGGCAGATTCTTTGGTTAAAGACGAATTACCAATGTCAAAAGTGGCTGTTGAGTCGTGATTGCCATATGAATATAGTTCATTAACTGATGGCGCACGTTGAATCATTTGTAGCGTGAGACCGGTTTTATAACCCGCACTGTAATTCCAAAAAGCACTACCAGAGGCAGATAACAAATTTTCTTGAACATCTGTCCTGATGGGTGAGTTATATACGGTGGAATTTGAGAATTGTGGATGATCCGAATAAGCCATGTTGCTGTCAGGACTTTGGTTTATTTTCTCGAATCGAAAGCCCGTTTTAAAGTCGAGTGAGGCAACAGAAGTATTTTCAACTAGAAAGACAGCGAGACTATTAGATTGTGTTTTTGGAATGACAGCTGCCGAATTTCCGACGCTAGTTAAATCAAAGGCACCTAATTGACCTGTACGCAGTTGAATCCCAAAAGAGCCAAGCCAGTTCGCGTACTCGTCATGAAAAGCTTCTAGACGAACTTGATTAACCAAATTAGTAAAGTAGGTTTGTGGAATGTGATCGGCTGAAAATTCAGTATGCTGATAATTGGTATAAGCATATTTCAGGTCTAACTTTGAAACCCCCGTTATTGGATTATTAATGACATGGACCATGTCTAGTCTTTTTTGGAGTAAATCAATAAAAGACCCTTCGACAGAGGGGATGCCATAATTATTTCGATACTCACCATAAGAAATTCCCGTGTAGGATTGTTCACGATGAAAAGTGGCACCAAATCCAAAGTCTGATAGTTGCTGTGACGAATAATTTTGAGTCGCTCCATCGGGGCGCACATAATCATTACTTGATTTTTTAACACCGTCAAAATGAAGTGACCATTGACCGACCGACCCTTCAGTTAAAACCCCAGCTAAATAGCCCTGATTTTGAAAGTTATATTGGGATTGAAACTCTGTATAAGGGCTAACTGTTCTCTCATCTGCAATCCGGTTATTTTCGAGCGTAATTAACCCAGCAGTGGAGCCTGGCCCAAATCTTAAAGCTTCACTACCCCTTAAGATTTGTATTTTCTGTAAAAAGACAGGGTCAGAGCTAACCGCATGATCATCTGAAAGACTAGAAAGGTCGCCTGCACCCATACCGTTTTGTAAAATAGGCACTCGACTACCTGACATTCCTCTTAAAACAGGGCGACTAGCATTATTGCCAAAAGAGGTACTACTAACCCCTAATTCTCCGCTCAGTAAATTACCCAAGTTGCTAGTATTTTGTTGGGAGACATTAACAATCGGTATAGATAGCTCTGAGTTATCAGGTTTAGATGGAGATCCGGTAATCGTGATTTCCTCTAATTCTGTAAGGGCTTGACTTTGCTTTGGCAAAACATCTTGGGCCAGACAGAATGTTAGATTAATAGATGCTATGAAATACACAAAGAAAAAGATAAAGATCTTTTGAAAACAATACATAAAAACTCCCCATGCAAACATGGATTAAAAAATTAAACCAAACAACGGATTATTTATTGGGAGGAGTTTGAAGGGGGTGCTCTACTTAAAAAATTCCAGTAAAGTTTTTGGTGCAACTCTCTATGAGTAATGAGGGGCGTGAAGAAAAAGACGAGCGCAGTAACTAAAGAGACTTGATTTGAGATGGGTGTAGCAACCGCTAAAGTGCATGCGTCCCAAGCTGAACAATGATGATTAACCGAAGGATTAGATGAGTTACTCTCCGAGAAAGCTCCAACAGGACCTTTTTCAAGCTGTAAATTCTTAGACTCTTGATAGCTATTGCTAGTTGAGAAAGCAACTGCAGATTTGTATCCGTGAAGAACTGAATGGCTTAGGCCCAAAAATTGCGTCCATAACAATGCTAAAGTTATGATGGAAATAACGATGCGATTGCGGGCGCGAGATAATGGTTTACTAATGAGCATGATAATAATTTACCATTTTATTGATTCTGATAATGAAATAATGGTGTTTCGTACTTGAAATAATCCATAGTTACTAAAAAGAATCTGCAATATGTACTAAATTCTTATTAAAATGAGAAAATAAATCAGGTAACACTAAATAACCGCTAATTAAAATTTATGGACAAAACCCAACTCACTTTAAGTGATATCGCACCTATACTCAAGGCTGAAATACTAGCGGAGGCTCTGCCATATATCAAAAAATACCATGGCAAAACAATCGTCATTAAATACGGCGGTAATGCTATGACGGAAGAACGCCTTAAAGAAGGCTTTGCCAGAGATGTCATTTTATTGAAACTGGTTGGAATGAACCCAGTTGTTGTTCACGGTGGCGGACCCCAAATTGATGACGCTTTAAGGAAAATTGGTAAAGCGGGAACCTTCATCCAAGGTATGCGTGTGACTGATGATGAGACGATGGAAGTTGTCGAGTGGGTGTTAGGTGGTGAAGTTCAGCAAGATATCGTCATGATGATTAACCAGTTTGGCGGCCAAGCAGTTGGTTTAACGGGTAAAGATGGCGGCCTAATCAAAGCGAAAAAATTATGGATGACCGATAGGGATGATCCATTAAAGAAAATTGATATTGGTTTTGTCGGAGAAATTAGCTCAATCAATCCTGCGGTGGTCAAAGCCTTGCAGGATGATGCCTTTATTCCAGTTATTTCACCGATTGGATTTGGCGAAGATGGCCGTGCCTACAATATTAATGCGGATGTCGTTGCAGGAAAAATGGCTGAGATTCTGAATGCAGAAAAATTGGTAATGATGACTAATATTCCTGGAGTCATGAATAGTAAAGGGGAGTTATTGACGGATTTATCTGCAAAAGAGATTGACGAGTTATTTGCGGACGGTACTATTTCAGGTGGAATGTTACCTAAAATTTCTTCAGCACTCGATGCGGCAAGGTGTGGCGTCAACTCGGTACATATTATTGACGGTAGAATTGAGCACTCACTTCTATTAGAAATTTTGACAGAGCAAGCTTTTGGAACCATGATCAGGTCGAACTAAAATGAGTACGTCACCTATAGAAAACTCGGCTATTGAAAATCAGGATATTACCGCTCGCAAACGCCCTAAGCCGGGTGAGAGACGTATTCAAATATTACAAGCTTTAGCTCAGATGTTGGAAAACCCCCAAGGCGATCGGGTTACAACTTCGGCTTTAGCAGCTAAGATTCAAGTTTCAGAAGCAGCACTTTACCGCCATTTTGCAAGTAAAGCGCAAATGTTTGATGGTTTAATTGCCTTTATTGAACAAAGTATTTTCGGGCTCATCAATCAGATTATTACGCGAGATGAAAATGGAATGAATCAGATTAAAGAGATCGCTTGTCTTCTACTTGGCTTTGCAGAAAAAAATCCTGGTATGACAAGAGTGCTGTTGGGAGATTCCCTATTTCAAGAAGACGCCAGATTGCAAGAGCGGATTAACCAACTCTTAGAGCGTGTTGAAGCTTCTCTGAAGCAGTCCTTTAGAATTATGCAAACTCAGCAAAACCTAGATTGGGAACCAGAAGAAATTAGTCGTCGTTCGAGTTTGATCATGGCTTTTGTCGTTGGTAATTGGCATCGGTTTGCAAGAAGCGGCTTTAAGAAATCCCCGATGGACCATGCCTTGCCATCGCTTAACATCATCTTGATGGTATGAGTAGTTTAAATACCCAATTACACCACTTACAATTTCTTGAGCCAATTCAACTTCAGTCTGGGGCTGAGTTTGGGCCATATACGCTGGTCGTTGAAACCTATGGCACATTAAATGCACAATGCTCTAATGCGATCCTAGTCTGTCATGCATTGAATGCTTCTCATCATGTTGCTGGCGTAGATGAAAAAGGTCAAATTGGTTGGTGGGATAATTTAATTGGTCCCGGTAAGTGTGTTGATACGAATGATTATTTTGTTATTGGTATAAATAACCTAGGATCTTGTTTTGGCTCAACCGGCCCGATGAGCAATGATCCTAGTACAGGCCAACCATACGGCTCTACTTTTCCGGTCTTAACAGTGGAGGATTGGGTTAAGACACAAGAGCGTGTCGCCAATCATTTTCAAATTAAAAAATTCGCCGCTGTAATTGGCGGTAGTTTAGGCGGGATGCAAGCCTTAACCTGGGCGATTTTGTACCCAGAACGATTGGAGCATTGCGTAGTGATTGCTTCTGCAGCAAATTTATCTGCGCAAAACATTGCGTTTAATCAAATTGCAAGAAGTGCCATTATGAGCGACCCCGATTTTCATGGGGGTAACTTTTATGCCCATGGTGTAGTTCCTAATCGTGGTTTGAGAGTTGCCAGGATGGTGGGGCATGTGACCTATTTATCAGACGATGATATGGCCCAAAAATTCGGTAGAACACTCAGGAGAGCAACAAACGAAGCGCAAGATTATCGATTTAGTTTTGATACCGAATTTGAAGTAGAAAGTTATTTACGCTACCAAGGTGATAAATTTTCAGAGTATTTTGATGCCAATACCTATCTTCTTATTACACGCGTATTAGATTACTTCGACCCAGCAAAATCTTTTAAAGGTAATCTGAATGAAGCTTTAAGTCAGGTTTTGGCGAAATTTCTAGTAATCAGTTTTACCACCGATTGGCGTTTTGCACCGTCCCGTAGTCGTGAGATTGTGAAAGCTTTATTAGACAATCAAAAACAAGTATCTTATGCTGAAATTGATGCACCGCATGGACATGACGCTTTCTTATTGGATGATCCAAGATATCACCAATTAATCAAAGCCTATTTTGATCAAATGAAGCGGGAGAA
This sequence comes from Burkholderiaceae bacterium, assembly GCA_947448305.1. Classification (GTDB taxonomy): domain Bacteria; phylum Pseudomonadota; class Gammaproteobacteria; order Burkholderiales; family Burkholderiaceae; genus Polynucleobacter. Next base: position 3,184 of record CANFME010000030.1, on the reverse strand, counting down.
ATAATGAACTCGAATATCAGAGCTGATTTTTCCGCTATCGCTGATTGGATCAAACCACATTCAAGCCTACTGGATGTAGGCTGTGGTGACGGTGAGTTTTTAGAGTTTATCCAAGCAGTGAAGCAGGTAAAAACTTACGGTGTAGAGATCGCTGATCAAAGTGTACTTGCATGCGTCTCCCGTGGGTTAAATGTGATTCAGCAAGATTTAGAAGGTGGACTCGCTTTATTTGAGGATAAAAGCTTTGATACGGTGGTGCTTTCCCAAACCTTACAAACAATCCATCAAACTGAGAAAATTTTGCATGAGGTGGCACGGGTTGGTAAAGAGTGTGTTGTCTCATTCCCTAATTTTGCCCATTGGTCTCATCGTCTTGACGTTCTAATGGGGCGGATGCCCGTCTCAAAATCCCTGCCCTATCATTGGTATGACACACCTAATGTAAGGGTATTAACGATTGCAGACTTCGAATTGCTTGCCAACCAAATTGGACTTACAATACTCGACCGCGTAGTCTTAGACGGCGGTCAGAGAGTAAATTGGTTCAGTAATTTATTTGGTAGCTTAGCAATTTATAGGGTATGTTCTACGAAATGACAAGATTAGATATTAACAAGTTTAAAGAGCAAAAAATAGAAGTTTCAACATCAACAAATCATCAAAATAAAAGCTGGGGAAATATCCTTAAAACATATACCCAGTGGCGTACACTGCGGATGTTAGGCTTAGGTTTTTCTGCCGGCCTTCCCCTTTTACTTGTTTTAGGTACATTAAGTTTTTGGTTGCGTGAGGCAGGCATTAATCGAACGACCATCGGATTTTTATCTTGGATTGGTTTAATGTACGGGTTCAAATGGGTTTGGGCGCCTCTCGTCGATCGATTGCCAATTCCCTTTTTAAGTCAACGGGTCGGGCGTCGTAAATCCTGGTTGCTTTTAGCTCAACTTCTCGTGATTGTAGGCTTACTCGGGATGACACAGGCAGATCCTGTACTCAATTTATCGATCTTAGTTTGGAGTGCCCTTTTAGTTGCCTTTGGTTCAGCAACCCAAGATATTGCGCTAGACGCTTTTCGAATTGAGTCTGCTTCAGCTGAGGAACAGGGTGCATTAGCTGCCGCCTATCAGACTGGTTATCGCTTAGCGATGATTTGGGCTGGCGCGGGCGCATTATGGTTGGCTGCAAGGGCTCAAGGTGAAAGTACTGGATATGATTTAAATGCTTGGCACGTAGCCTATGGATGGATGGCTGCATCGATGTTACCTGGCCTATTAATCGTCTTAATCTCAAAAGAGAGGGCGCCAGCGAGTGCGAAGACTTCACCAAAAAATCCTTTGGCTTGGTTAAAAGAGGCATTTTTACAACCTTTTGTGGAGTTTATTGGTCGGTATGGATGGTACGCAGTTTTGATCTTAGCCTTGATTGCGGTGTACCGAATTAGCGATGTAGTAATGGGTATTATGGCTAATCCCTTTTATGTGGATATGGGCTATACCAAGGATGAGGTTGCAGCTACTTCGAAAGTTTTTGGTGTCATTATGACTCTCGTTGGTGCTTTTATTGGCGGAGGATTAACCATTCGTTTTGGGATTTTAAGAATCTTAATGGTGGGCGCTTTTTTATCAGCAGTGAGTAATTTATTATTCGCTTGGCTAGCGACTATCGGGCATGACGTGTTCGGTTTAATTTTTGTAATCTCTGCAGATAACTTAAGCTCTGGCATTGCTTCAGCAGCTTTTATTGCTTACATTTCATCTCTAACTAATATTCAATATAGTGCAACGCAGTATGCTTTATTTAGCTCGATGATGATAATCGTACCGAAATGGTTAGCAGGTTTTTCCGGGATGTTTGTGGATCATTTTGGCTACCAACAATTTTTTGTTTTTACAGCAATTATTGGTATGCCAGTGTTTGTCTTGATCTATCTAGTTGAAAAATATGCGCCTAAGGATGCGGAAAACACTTAAGCGGATAAGCTAAAGTCATAATCAATGATGAGCGGTGCGTGATCGGAAAACCGCTCTTCTTTATAAATCTTTTGAGTCCTTGCAGTTGTGGCTAATGCATCGCTGACGATGTGATAGTCAATGCGCCAACCAACATTATTCGCATAAGCTTGTCCACGCTGACTCCACCAAGTGTAGCAACTGTCCGTTGCGCTTGGTTCCAATAGGCGATAAACATCTGTAAATCCCTCCTCCGAAAAGAGGTGAGTTAACCAAGCACGTTCAGCAGGTAAAAAGCCTGAGTTTTTGATGTTACCTTTCCAGTTCTTTAAATCGATTTCATTGTGAGCGATGTTGATATCCCCACATAAAACAATTTCGCAACCAGACTTTTTGAGTTGCACGATAAAAGGTAAAAAGACATCTAAGAATCTAAATTTCGAAGCTTGTCGATCCTCGGAAGCCGATCCCGAAGGGAAGTAAGCAGAGATAATCCAACGCTTACCAAACCGTAAAGCTGTATATCGACCTTCATTGTCAAATTCTTCCACACCAAAGCCGGTAACGATTTCATCCGGTTGATGGCGAGTATAAATACCGGTACCACTATAGCCTTTTTTCTGCGCAAAATGGAAGTAACCTTGATAGTTTCCAGGCTTTTGGAACTCTTCCCCAAGATCATTTGCTTGCGCTTTAATTTCTTGTAAGCAAACAAAATCAGCGTTACTTTTTGCTAGCCATTGTAAAAAGCCTTTTTTCGTAGCAGAACGGATACCATTTAAGTTGGCGGAAACGATTTTTATCATAAGATTCAGAAGAGGTTTAAAAAAGATGATTTAACAAAACAGTTATTATCCGTCGAATCAATCTCGAGGAATATCACTTATCCTTGGCATTGCGCCCCCTAAAGCGATTAAACGCTTCGCTGCTCTAACACGAACGAAGACCTTAATTGCCTCATTAAACAAGTCAGACTTGGTCATCGATGGATCAGCTAAATCTAAAGCTTGCTGATATAAAGAATCTTCAATTGTGACGATAATTCTCATTTTGGGTTCTAAATACATTATTTAATAAGATATTTTAATCCCATAGGTACGGCGAAATACTAGTGCCTTAAGAAAAAACAAAACAAAAACTCATAGCGACTTAAAATAGATGAAATTAATCTTATCCGATCTACTATGAACTCAAACTCTTTCGAATTTATCCAGTTTTCTCTAGATGCTAAAGTC
>CANFME010000029.1 GCA_947448305.1 Burkholderiaceae bacterium | reverse complement strand
GCTCTGACCGCACGGGCAACTTATTGCTCTTATGCATTTACCATGCACTGCGATAAGAGATACCCTTAGTTTTTGCCCAAGCGCTTAATTTCATAGAAAAAATATAGCACATTGAATCATAAAAGGAAATGTTTTTTTATACAGTTGTCAACCCTTTTGCCAAAATTGAATCTCAGTGATTGTTTGAATGGGTGCACTCATCAACTTTTCCCATGCAAGGTCCCATTGGTTTCTATTTTTTAAACCACGAATCACTCCGAACTGCTGGTACTCTTGCCAGACAACTTGATGAAGCTTGCACCAAATAGCTACTTTTTGATCTCTAGTATAAGTAAATTCATTACCAGTTTCTTCGTGCGAATGAAGCTTAGCAAACGGAGCTTCCTGCATGATTTTTGATAATACTTCAATCACCTCACCGTAATGAACCTCGATACAACCACCAAAGTGACCAAGGTCAGTATTTAAATCTTCTAGAGACTCTTTGATGAATTCAAAATGTTGAAGGGCAACATCTGGTTGTTGCCATAGTTGTGGTTCGACAATGTAAATACATCTAACCGATCCTTGTCTCGCAGCCTCTGATAAAGCCATATGGTCTTGACTTCGTAAATCTCTTTTAAACCAAACAAGCTGATAACTCATATCTTTTAAATTTTTTAAGGCGCTAGTTTCGAGGATTAAGGTTTTCTTATTAAAAAGAAATTCATCAAAAGAGTGAGCTACAAGACCGCATACGTTAGCCGAGGAGTAAAAGTATTAAATCTGAATAGAGATTATATTAAAAGCAAATAACTGTTTAAGTATACAGTATTGAATACTATTTGTGAGCTTAAACCATCTAAAATTCTTTAACTCTAATTTTTGGTTTGTGAAGGTAAAAAATTAAAAAAATTTTCAATTATGACGAAAATCCGCACTCTAACATGAGCGTATCTCAAGAAGAGTCGCTTGCGTTAAGTTAACAACATCCTTAGGTTAGAATAAGTAAAAATAAATACTACGATGGGGAGACATGAGATGGAAGTAAAAAGACGCGATGTTTTAGGAGCCGGCCTTTTGTTAGGCGCTGGTTATTTTGCAGCTCAACCAGCCTTTGCACAATCTACTGGTGCTTCAACAGACGCTTCCGATTCCAGCAAGACCTCTAAGGCTAATAACGGCGACTCTACAGAATCCTATGGTGCAGGAAATACGGGTCTTGGGATTACTCAAGCTCTCTCGAAGCATGTCGCTAATTTAAATTTTGAGGGGCTCCCAGCAGAATCTTCGCATGAAGCAAAGAGGGCTGTATTAGATTGGATGGGCTGCGCAATAGCCGGTAGTCAGCATCCTACGCCAAAAATATTAATTCGGTCATTAAAAGAAATGGGGTCAATGCCGACCACCACTGTTCTGGGTCACAAGGGGCTTAAATTAAGTATGCTAGATGCTCCCCTTGCCAATGGACAAATGGGCCATGTTTTAGATTTTGATGACACCCATTTAGGTGGGGTGATTCTGCATACAAGTACCGCAACCATGCCTGCTCTTTTAGCCATTGGTGAAGCTGAAAAATCCTCAGGCAAAGATATCATCACTGCCATCGTTGCAGCATTTGAGGCTGGTATTAGGGTAGGACAGGGAATGCCAGGCCACCATCGAGGAGGCTGGCATTTAACAGGGACTTTAGGCACCATTGCAGCAACTGCAGCAAGTGCACGACTGCGAAATTTAAATGCTGCCCAAACTGTCAATGCATTAGGAATTGGCTGTACTCAGGCAGCAGGGATGCAACAAAACCGCGGCAGTGATTGCAAATCTTTGCATGCTGGTAAATCTGCCTATCACGGTGTGTTGGCTTCCCTTTTAGCAAAGAACGGGTTTACAAGTTCTCCTGAAATCTTAGAAGGTAACCTTGGTTTTACAAAAATCTATAGTAAAACGCAAGACCTCCCAATGATTACATCTAATTTCGGTAATCCCCTCATGATTAATGGTAACGGTTATAAACCTTATGCCTGTGGGGTGGTCTTACACCCTTTAATTGATGCGGCGATTAAGGCGTCGAAAGACTCTAAGATTGCTCCAGAAGAAATTGAATCTTTAGAAATAATAGTTCACCCTGACGTTATTCGTATTACAGGTGTGGACGCTCCTGGTTCAGGCCTCATGTCAAAATTTAGTGCGAATCATGCAGCAGCCGTTTCTTATATTGATCAGGCTGGTGGAATTTCACAATTCACCAATGAAAAAGCACAACAACCTAAAGTACAGGCCCTTCGTAAACTGGTCAAAGTGACTGCATCATCAAGCTATCGACTCGATCAAGCGTCAGCGATTGTTCGAACCAAAAATGGCAAAGTCTTTGAAGCTGGTATTGAACATGCAACAGGTACTGTCGCTAATCCAATATCAGATCAAAATTTAGAAGCCAAATTCCTCGGCAACACTGTCTCAATAATGGGGAAAGAAAAAGCCAATAATGCGATTAAATCGATTTGGAGTTTAGACAAGATGGCGAATATTCAAACCTTGATTCGTTTATTTGCTTAATTATTATTGCTATTGAATTAAAGGATAGAACACATCATCCTTTAATTCATTGCTTTAAAACTCAGACTTTTCTCAATGATTAGTTGGCCGTAATCTTCGTTTTAGCTATGACGCTTTTCCAGTACTCAGCTTCTTTAGCGACAAATTGCTTTAATTGCTCTGGCGTCCCGGTTTCAACTTCAGCCCCTTGATCCTCAATTTTCTTCTCAACTATAGGATCTTTTAGGATGAGATTCATTTCCTCATTTAAGAGTTTTATCACAGCTGGTGGAGTTTTTGCTGGAGCAAACAAGCCGTACCATTGATCGACGTTCACATCTGGGATACCCTGCTCGGTCAAGGTCGGAACCTGAGGCATTACTTTTGAGCGCTTCGCGCCTGCAATGCCTAAAGCTTTTAACTTCCCAGCAACAACTTGGGGATAGGCGGTATATAGACTTGGAAACATTAATTGCGTTGTGCCAGCTATCGTATCCATCACCCCTGGTGAAGCGCCTTTATATGGAATATGAAGAATATCTGTACCAGTCGCTAATTTAAATAACTCACCAGCAAAATGTGGCGCAGAGCCATTCCCAGCAGAGGCATAGCTAATTGTATTTGGCTTAGATTGAATATATGCAATTAACTCCTTGGTGTTTTTAATTGGTAAGGCACTATTGGCAACCAATAATGTCGGAGAAAATGCAATCATACCAATCGGCTCAAAGTCTTTGATTGGATCATATTTTTGCTTTAAAAGTGCTGGGCTGATGCCATGCGTAGCGGTGTAACCAAGTAAGATTGTATAACCATCAGGAGCCGCTCTTGCCACATATTCAGCGGCAATACTACCGTTTGCGCCTGCTTTATTTTCAACAATCACCGGTTGACCCAATTTATTCGTTAAGCCCTGTGCGATATACCGAGCAAAAGCATCTGTGCCACCACCAGGTGGGTTAGATACCACAATCGTAATGGATCTATTAGGGTATTTTGTTTGAGCGTAACCCACATTGACAATCAGACCTGTGTGGATACAAATCAACACGCCTAGTCCAATTTTTCTAAGGCTATGAATTAAAAAAGACAATTTTATCTCCAACTTAAATTATTATTTGATGATGGTAGCATTAAGTGTTGTACTGATTAATAAAAAAGATTAAAGGAAGAAGATGGATTGGGGACTAAAAGGAAAAACAGCTTTAGTAACAGGTGCAAGCCAAGGAATTGGCCGAACAACCGCTAAAATGCTTGCTCAGGAAGGTGTAACAGTCATTGGTGTTGCTAGACGCTATGAACTCGTAGACGCTTTATCAAAAGAAGTAGATAGCCAATGTGGTGGCAAAATTATTCCGCTAGTAGCAGATTTTTCAATAGCTGGGGACTCTGAGAGAGTTGCCAAAGAAGCGCTAGATATTTTGGGTCATGTGGATATTTTAATTAATGCCGCTGGCGGTAGTCGGCCTATTCCATTTGATGCCACACATGAACAATGGTTAGAGGGAATGACGCTGAATTTTTTCCGAATTAGAGAATTAACTCACGCTTTAGTTCCCAAAATGCAAGAGAGGAATTGGGGCCGAATTGTTACTTTTACGGGTACTTCTGAACCGCGTATGCTAAACGCTGCTTTCACTGCCAAAGCCGCAGTTCATGTTTGGGCTAAAGCACTTTCACGTGAAGTCGCTCCCCATGGTGTTACGGTCAACTGCCTTCAACCAGGTCGCATTCGGACCGAGCAAATTCAAAAGCGTTATCCAACCTTAGAGAGTGAGCTGGAGTATTCTCGCGAAGAGATTCCCGTTGGTCGATTTGGTACTACGGAAGAAATTGCCTCAGTAGCCTTGTTTTTTAGCTCACCACTATCAAGCTACGTTACCGGCACTGTCATCCCTGTTGATGGTGGTTCAAGTCGTTTTGCTTTTTAAGACTTAACATCTAAATCTACTCGTTTTTGCTAGGAGTGAAAGCTGCTAGCAAAACCAGATACCAAGATTAGTTACGCGTTATTGCGTCAATATCTACTCCGACTGTCATGGCCGCTTTTTTAACCGCATTCCAAGTATCTTGAGGAATTTGAATTCCCTCTTGAATCCTTTTTTGGTGGGTTTTCGCCTCTGGTTCACCCGGTAATAAAACCTCATCAAAACCTTTTGCTGGCGGAATAGCTTTAAACTTTTTGATCGATTTTTGTAAGGCTTGATTATATTGTTCCATTGGTTGAAATAGCGAGGCTTTCAATGCAAAAATAAAGATACCGCTCCGCTGAGTCACTCCGGGGAAATACTCTGAACCAACCAATGGTCCACTCATGAGTTCTGCCATTACAGCTAAAGCGTAGCCTTTATGACCACCAAATGGCAGCATAAAGCCACCATCAAAAAAGTCATTAGGGTCAGTAGATGGATTACCATTTTTATCAACTAAACAATTGGGTGGTAATGCTTCATGCTTTGCTTTTGCTACCTTGATTTTTCCAGCAGCTATTGCTGAAGTTGCAAAGTCTAAAGTAACATGGGGGCCCTCTTGATTGGGTAAGGAGATTGCTATTGGATTCGTTCCTAATAGTGGCGCAGCGCCTCCATATGGCGCCGTCATGGGTCGATCAACAGTTCCAATCGTCATAAACATGACCACTCCTTGAGCGGCAGCTCTCTCCGTAAAAACAGCTAACCTACCAGTGTGCGCGGCTTGCACAACCGAAACAGCACAAACACCCACTTCTAATGCTTTTTTAATGGCGATATCTGTCGCAAAATTTCCTACTACTTGGCCAAAGGACCAATTCCCTTTCACGACTGCACTGGTTGGGGTTTCTTGAAGGATTTCTGGATTTGCAGATGGATCAATTTCCCCATCCTTAATACTTTGTAAATATTCAGGAATTCGTAAAATACCATGGGAATCGTGACCAGCCAAATGATTGTCGACCAAAATATCTGCAATCTGCTGCGCATCTATCGGATTAGCGCCTGCAGCTGTAAAGATGGTCTGTACTACTTGATTGAGATCGGATGCGGGTAATTGCTTCATGGCTAATTATTCTGTTTGAGTTGTTAAGATTAGATGTTCATTTAATGGTAATCTTATCTTATAACGAAAATTACTAAGGAGAACAAAAATGCTAATCCAGCCATCCTCATTAATAAAAAAGCTTCTATTTTGCTTCTGCTTTTTTATGAGCCTATTCAGTTTTGCGCAAAATAACTACCCCAATAAAGCCGTTAATCTGATTGTGCCATTTCCACCGGGAGGGGCAGCGGATCAACCTTCACGATTGATTTCTCAAGCCTTGTTTAATGTTTGGCAACAGCCGGCTGTTGTCTTTACCAAGCCCGGTGCCGGAGGTGCAATTGGGACAGCTTTTGTTGCTAATTCTGCGGCTGACGGATATACCCTTTTAGCAACTAATCCGTCCATGATTATCGTGCCGGAAGCGGATCGCATGTTCAGTAGACCGCCCACCTTTGATATCACTAATTTTGCTCCTTTAGCATTATTGGTTGCTGATCCTATAGTACTTGTAGTGAAAGCTGATTCTCCATGGAAAACTTACAAGGATTTTATTGCCGACGCAAAAGCAAAACCAGGTGAAGTTACTTATGGCTCTTCAGGAGCTTACAGTGCTTCTCATATTCCAATTGAAATGCTAGCAAACGCTGCTGGTGTCAAATTAAGACATATTCCTTTTGCTGGAGGTGGGCCTGCGATTCTTGCTGTTCTAGGCGGTCATATATCAACCACAGCTAGTTCTCCGGCTGCAGTCGTAAGTCAAATTAAATCGGGTGCATTAAGAGCCCTAGTTGTAACAGGTAACAAAAGATTAGCAGCATTGCCGGACGTGCCAACAGCGATTGAGTTAGGCTATAAAGATGCTGAGTTTTATTTGTGGATTGGCTTATTTGCCCCTGTAAAAACACCCCCAGATGTTTTACAAACAATTCGTAATGATTTAAATAAAGCGATTACTCAAGATAATGGATTTAATCAGAATATGCAGAAGCTTGGTGCCACAACAGACTATCGCGACGCGCCTGCTTTTAGTGAGTTTTTAATTAAAGATGCTGAGCGAATCAAATCTACCATGGTAAAAATCGGTAAAGTGGACTAGGACTGAACTGTGTGAGTTCAGTCCTCATTCAATTAGGATTCCTTAATAACCATCGATGGGTGAATATCCGCAATACTTGGGGCACCCATTTGCTGCATAACGCCCCTAAACTCCGTTTGTAGAATATCCATCACTTTTTCAACGCCAGGCTGACCAAACGCTCCTAGCCCCCATAAATAGGGGCGACCAACACATACTGCACTAGCGCCCAAGGCAAGAGCCTTAAAGATATCCGAGCCGCGCCTTACACCACTATCAAATAGGATAGGAACTTTTCCTTTGGCAACTTTTGCCACTTCCGGTAAACACTCAATCGATCCGCGTCCACCATCTTCACTACGTCCACCATGGTTAGATACATGAATACCGTCAACACCATACTTTAAGCATAAAGTAGCATCCTCTTCTGTAATAATCCCTTTTAAGATAATTTTCATTTTGGTTGTGTCGCGCACTTGCTTTATAAAGTCCCATGTCATATTGGACGATTGCATACTCTTCACGCCGGACATATCGATACCATCATAGTTTGGACGTTCTTGCGCACTACCAATTCCATGCACATGGCAACCAGCACAGTTTCGAGGATCTAACTTTTTGAGTCTAAAAAAGGTTTCTTGATTACGTCCACCATTTCGGTCCACAGTAATTTCCAGAACCGGTGCACCCGCTCTTTCTACGCGGCGAATCACCTGTTTTGCTACCTCAACACTAGATGTCGCGTAAAGTTGGAACCAAACCTCACCTTGTCTGGCCGCAATTACATCCTCAATCGATGAGGCCCCTGCATTCGAAAGGACATTTAAAAAACCACCTGCTCTAGCAGCTCTTGCGACTGCAATTTCTCCCTCAGGATCATAAGCTTTATTACCACCTGTCGGTGCGATAATAATTGGCGTTTTCCATTTCGTACCAAATAAATTGACTGAGGTATCAATTTGACTTACATCACGCAAACGTCGCGGACGTAATTGATACTTCAAAAATGCTGAACGATTCGCTCTTAACGTTATTTCATCATCAATTCCAGCTGCCATATATCCAAAATGCGCAGGGGGAACCTTTGTAAAGGCAACGGGTTCAAAATCAAAGACATTGATTGCATCCTTTGGGCTTGCAATTAAGTCTAAGGGAGTATTTGGCGTCCAATTCATGGGATCGGGCCGCTTAGTAAAGTTTCTTATTAATTCCTTGCTTTCCTGGGCAATCGTTTCTTGTCCGAGGCCAAGAGCAAATAAGGGGCTTGCGGCAAGCCAATTTAGAAATTGTCTGCGTTGATCATGTAAATCATCTTGATGACTCATATATCTCCTTTTTTCCTGTTTTTATTCCAAATAGTATTGCACAATCTTTTATCACGACCAATAAGGAAAACCCTTGTCATTTTTGTTTCAAAATTAATCTTGATGGCATATTCGGAGGTTTTCCGTCTTTTTTCTAATCTTTATTTTTCCGCAACTTAATTCACAATGAACCATTACTTGGGAGCACGATGAACACTAAAAGAAAACTGCTTTTAACGATGGGATCCGGCTTTATATCTTCTGCTTTTAGTCAAGAGATTAGACCGAGTCAACCCAAAGAAAAAGGCCCCTAGTTTGGATGAATATGGATCAATCAGAATTAGACTCAGCTAATTAGACTCAGCTTATAACCAGAGTGCTTATGCACCAAACTAGCTTTTTCTAGGTTTAAATCAGAATTGAAGTCTCCGTCTATTTGAGAAGTCTTTTTGAACAGGGTTTCGTTATTTGCCTTGCTGATTTAGGTTGTTTTTAATCCTCTTGGATGCATAATAACATCAAGCTTTGAAGTTATTTTATTGCCATCAATGTACGTCAACGTACATACTGATTCAACGACAAGGAATTAAAATAATGACATCTCCCATAAAAGTCCAGAACCATCTGTTTAGTTGCATCCCTGATCATGAATGGGAAAGACTTCTTCCACATATAGAAAAAGTCGAAATGCCTCTCGGTATGGCAATGATTGAACCAGGCATGAAGTTGAGTCACGCCTACTTTCCAGCTACTGCAATTGTGTCCATATTACATGAGCTAGAAAATGGAACTTCTGCTGAAGTTGCCGCAGTCGGGAACGAAGGACTCGTCGGAATATCTATTTTTATGGGTGGAGGTACCACTCGTAGTTCCTGCACCGTCAAAAGTGGTGGCTACGGTTATCGCATTAAAGCCAAGGTATTGCTAGAAGAGTTTAATTACTCCGTGGAACTGATGCATTTGTTTTTGCGTTTTACTCAGGCTTTAATTACTCAAATCACGCAAACAGCCGTTTGCAATCGACATCACCTACTAGAGCAACAGCTTTGCCGTCTACTACTAATCAATCTAGATCGCCTACCTGATAATCAACTTTTTATGACGCAAGAATTAATTGCGAGATTATTAGGCGTTCGTAGAGAAGGCATTACGGAGGCAGCTTTGAAAATTCAGAGTGCTGGATATATTAAATACTCTCGCGGTCATGTCACTATTTTAGATCGCTTGGGGTTAGAGAGCCGGTCATGCGAATGCTATAAAGTTGTCAAAGAAGAGTATCAACGCCTCCTTCCAGAAAGAATAGCTGTTTAACAAACTGTTCAAGTAAGTACCCATACGCTCGGTCATAAACGAGCTATTTTTATCAACGATAAGGAAACTGAAATGATTGAAACGATTGCGGTTCTTCTACTAATTCTTTGGTTAACAGGCATCATCACATCATATACCTTAGGTGGTTTTATTCATATCTTGATAGTAATTGCCCTAGTCCTGTTCTTAGTCAGATTCATTCAAGGACGAAGGCTTTAATTGTCTTAAATTACGAGCTAAGATAATTTAAGCTCCAACTTATTAAAAGGATATTTTTATGACGATCAGCGGAATGTGCCCTGTCGCCCATGGCGCCAATACGGAAGTAGGTAACAATCCCGTGGCTTGGTGGCCAAAGGCACTCAATCTAGATATTCTTCATCAACATGATAGTAAGACAAACCCAATGGGGCCATCTTTTAGTTATCGAGAAGAATTAAAAAAATTAGATGTCTCTGCCCTAAAAAATGACTTAAAAGAATTACTTATCACGAGTCAAAGTTGGTGGCCGGCAGACTGGGGCCACTACGGTGGACTCATGATTCGCTTATCATGGCATTCTGCCGGTAGCTACCGGATTGCGGATGGCCGTGGTGGTGGTGGTACTGGTAATCAACGATTTGCACCCTTAAATTCATGGCCAGATAATACGAATTTAGACAAAGCACGTCGACTCTTATGGCCAATTAAAAAGAAATACGGTAATAAAGTCAGCTGGGCAGATTTAATGATTCTAGCGGGCACAATTGCCTATGAGTCGATGGGACTTAAGACCTTTGGCTTTGCATTTGGTCGAGAAGATATTTGGCATCCAGAAAAAGATGTTTACTGGGGATCTGAAAAAGAGTGGTTACAAAAAAGTGGCGGCGAAGGTAGTCGTTATTCAGGTGAGCGGGATTTAACCAATCCATTAGCTGCCGTAATGATGGGATTAATTTATGTTAATCCAGAAGGTGTAGATGGCAATCCAGATCCTTTAAAAACTGCGCAAGATATTCGTATTACTTTTGCTCGTATGGCCATGAATGACGAAGAGACTGTAGCACTTACTGCTGGTGGTCATACCGTTGGTAAAGCTCATGGCAATGGTGATGCGACTCAACTTGGACCAGTACCAGAGGCAGCCCCAATTGAAGAACAGGGGCTAGGTTGGATTAATCACAAGGTCAGAAGCGTTGGTGCTAACGCAGTTACTAGCGGTTTAGAAGGGGCTTGGACAACCCATCCAACAAAGTGGGATAACGGTTACTTTCGAATGCTACTCAAACACGAGTGGAGACTCACTAAGAGTCCAGCTGGTGCTTGGCAATATGAACCAATCGATATTAAAGATGAAGATAAGCCAATTGATAGTGAGGACTCCACAGTCCGTCGCATGCCAATGATGACAGATGCCGATATGGCCATGAAAATGGATCCAGAGTACCGTAAGATTTCAGAAAAGTTTAGTCAAGATCAAGCGTATTTCTCTGTAACATTTGCCAGAGCTTGGTACAAACTTACCCATCGTGACATGGGGCCTAAAGCGAGATACTTTGGACCAGATGTTCCTCAAGAAGAACTAATTTGGCAAGATCCTATTCCCCTCGGCTCTACTGACTACGATATTGAAGCAGTAAAAGCGAAAATTTTGTCCAGTGGACTTTCGATTAGTGACATGGTGACAACAGCTTGGGATAGTGCTCGGACTTATCGTGGTTCGGATAAACGGGGCGGTGCCAATGGTGCAAGAATTCGTTTGGCACCCCAAAAAGACTGGATAGGTAATGAGCCCGAACGTTTAACAAGAGTTCTCTCAACGCTGGAAAAGATTGTCAGTACGTTTAAGATTAGCATGGCTGATGCAATTGTCTTGGCTGGAAACATTGGAGTAGAACTCGCAGCCAAAGCTGCTGGATTTGATGTGAAAGTACCATTCACAAAAGGTCGCGGTGATGCCACTATCAAAATGACGGATATTGATTCATTCGAAGTTCTTGAACCACTCGCAGATGGTTATCGAAATTGGATAAAAGATCACTTTGAGGTAACGCCAGAAGAATTATTATTAGACCGGACCCAATTGATGGGGCTTACCGCTCAAGAAATGACGGTACTTGTGGGTGGTATGCGCGTACTTGGAGCCAATCACAACGCAAGCAAACATGGTGTATTTACGGATAGAGTTGGTGTCTTGACGAATGATTTTTTTATCAACTTAACCGATATGAATTACGAGTGGAAACCAACCGGTAGAAATAATTACGCCATTATTGAACGCAATACTGGCAATACCAAATGGACCGCAACTCGGGTTGATTTAGTATTTGGCTCCAACGCTGTTCTTAGAGCTTATGCGGAGGTCTATGCTCAGGATGATCATCAACGTAAATTTGTCGATGATTTTATTTCAGCTTGGGTCAAAGTGATGAATGCAGATCTTTTCATTTAACCTTAAAGCAATCCACCGTTAGAAGTTTGATTTTAAGCTTGCTCTAATACTGGATCTGCTTTGAATAAGTTAGTCCTTTCCTTCTGTAAGATATTACTTATTAATGATTTATTTTCAATATTTGAATTGATTAATTTTTTCGAATAAGATTACGGTATGGATAGACGACCATTTCTAAAGTTTAGCTTTTTGAGTTTCTTATCGATTCAGACTCCAATCTCTAGATCAGAGACGAAATATCAGTTTGATTTTGCTAAATCTAAACAAGGTTATTTGAATCGTATTCAATCTATCCAAAATACTGGAACGATTCCGATTATTGATATAGAAAGTTCCTACAATCCCACTTTTTTTGATCCAGAAAGTTTTGTTCGAGCTATGGATAGAAATGGGATTGCACAATCTTGTTTATCTCTTGATCCTCAAAGAGGAGGATCCGTTTGGAGTGACGCAAGCAATCAGTTATCCGTCAAATTTCCCGACTATTTCATTCCTACTGGTAACGGTGCTAATGATCCTGCATGGACAAATAACTCTAATCAGTTTCTAGACGAAAATGAGCGTAACATCAGTGCCCAAAAAATTCCTTTAATGGGTGAGTTTGAATTCCGTCATTACTCATCACCGCGCCAGGTTCAGCGTGGTAGAGACCGTGATGTCAATATAGCGATTGACGGCTCACTTGGGCATCGACTATTTTCTTTTGCTCATCAAACGGGTATTCCTTTTCAGATTCATTACGAAATTGAAGATGGCTTATTAGCTCCGCTTGAAAAGATGCTAAACCAATACCCTAATGCTAAAGTGATTTGGTGCCATTTTGCTCAAATTCGTTATTCATCACGATCTTCTATTTATTCGCCAGAGTATCTTGACGCACTTTTGGATAAGTATCCTAACTTATATCTGGATACTGCATTTGGTGATTCGCAATCCATCTACCCCCTTAGTGGTGAACCTCATGCTCGTTACTGGGCTAACCAGTCAGCTTGGAATAAGCTAATTATTTCTAAACCGTACCGTTTCCTAGCGGCATTGGATTTAGGGGGTGACAGGATAGATAAGCTTGATCTCTGGACACAAAAATTGAGAGGTTTTCTCAATGGGCTTCCAGAACAAACCAAAGAAATTGTTGCCTATAAATCTGCTTGGAAATTACTTTTTAATGAAGAGATTACTTAATGTTAACTAGATTTGGATTAATGACTTGGATTGAATATTTTCTTTAGTTAATTTTTCGCTACCCAAGAGTTCTGCTATTTCTAATAAAACTAAGCTACCAGCAATGGTTGCACCCGTTTGTTTAACTAACTTCGCTGCTGCCACCAATGTTCCTCCAGTGGCTAGTACATCATCGATTAATAACACTTTGGCATCACTAGGTAATATATCCTGTTGTATTTCTAATGTGTCAGAACCGTACTCTAATCCATAGCTTTCTACGTATACTTTTTTGGGTAATTTATTCGGCTTTCTAGCCAAGACCAATCCTTTTCGCGAAACCTGAGCCAGTGCGGTGGCAAAGATAAAGCCCCTTGACTCTATTCCTAAAACATAATCAAAGTCATAATGATGGCTAAGATCATACAATTGACCTATTGCGTAATTAAATGCTAATTGATTAGCCAGTAATGGGGAAATATCTTTGAACATAATTCCTGGCTTTGGAAAATCAGGAACTGTTGGTAAATAATCTAATAAATTCATAAATATGAAAAACTCTTTAGTTGTAATTGTTGCTCTTGAAGACGAATTCGATAGTAGCCTCTTATCTTCTCATATCCCGGTCATCTATTCTGGAATTGGCAAAGTGAATGCCTCCATTGCAACATTTAAAGCCATTCTCGAGTACCAACCTAGTTTAATTATTAATTACGGCACGGTTGGGAAAATTACACCCAACATCTCAGGTCTAATACCGATAGGAACTGTCATACAGCGGGACATGATTGCCGAGCCTTTAGCACCCAGAGGATCTGTTCCATTTTCCAAGAAGCCCCATAAACATGAATCTATTTTAGATGGTCATATTTGCGGGACTGGGGACAGTTTTGTAACTCAACGTGATGATTGGCTAAGTCAAAATGGGGTTGATGTCGTGGACATGGAGCTTTTTGCTATTGCTGCAGTCGCCCATGAACATCAAATAGACTGGTTATCCTACAAATTTATTTCAGATGAGGCAAACGAGTCCTCAGTCAAGGATTGGTCAAAACAAGTCAGTCACGGTCAACAACTCTTTATAGAGAAATTAGATCTTCATCTGAGAAGCCTAAATCAATAAAAACTTCGTAAACCCACAATTGATTCAAACTCTAAAGTTTTTATACCAAGGTTTCATTTCTTAATAAGAGGACACTTGCTTTCAGCTAAAGATGCAAACGCTTGGCTACCTGGTATGGTTTGTTTAAGCGTATATAAGTCCCAAGGGCTTTTACTTTGCTCAGGGGTTTTTACCTGAAACAAATACATATCATGCACCATCAGACCATCTTCACGAAGCACGCCATTTTTTGCGTAAAAATCATTAATCGGCATTGACTTCATTTTTGCCATTACAGGCCCGGCTTCAGATGTTCCTGCTGCCTTAACTGCTTTCAAATAATGCATGACGCCCGAATAGGTACCCGCTTGAATCATGGAGGGCATGCGCTTATGGCGATCAAAAAATCTTTGCGACCATGCACGAGTTTCACTATTCATATCCCAGTAAAACGCCTCTGTTAACTGAATCCCTTGCGCAGTCTCTACTCCAAGCCCATAAACGTCGGTTACATAGGTTGTTAAGCCAACAATTTGTTGTTTCTTGTTTTTTAATAAGCCAAATTCTTTTGCTCCTTTAATTGCATTTACCGCATCTGTTCCAGCATTGGCAAGGCCAATCACCTTTGCGCCGGAAGCTTGAGCTTGCAATAAAAATGAGCTAAAGTCAGAAGCATTGAGTGGGTGTTTGATTGAGCCCAGTACTTTACCACCCGCTGCTTTAATAACGTCTGTGGTATCTTTTTCTAATGAGTGCCCAAAAGCATAATCCGCAGTAATAAAGTACCAGCTATCACCACCTTGTTCAATTACAGCTTGACCAGTGCCATGCGCCAAAGCATAAGTGTTATAAACCCAGTGGGCTGTTCGATCATTACAATCTTCATTAGTAATGCGACTAGAGCCAGATCCGGTATTAATCACTATTTTATTTTTTTGTTTTGCAATACCCATGACCGCCAATCCTACATTACTCGCAGCCAAATCTAAAATGACGTCGACTTTTTTGACGTCATACCATTCTCTAGCGATGGTTGATCCAATATCCGTTTTGTTCTGATGGTCTGCAGAAATCAATTCTATGGGTACCCCTAATACCGATCCACCAAAATCTTCAATAGCCATTTTGGCAGCAACTACACTACCAAGTCCTCCCATTCCAGAATAAACACCAGACTGATCATTCAGTACTCCAATCCGCACAGCTCCACTTGGTACTTTTGAGTCTTGAGAAAAAGCAGCTTGCAGAACGAATAAGGTCGCTGTTATAGAAATTAGGTGGATCACTTTTTTCATTTGTCGCCTCTCGGATTTTCGTACATTATCTAGTTAATTTTAGACTGCCTCTACTATTCGAATATCTCGAACAGCGGTATTGCCAAGTGCTTTTAATGCAGCTTGATATCCTTCGCTGTTATACGCCGTCATTGCTTTTTCAAGACTTTCGAACTCGATTAAAACAACGCGTTGTTGAAGACCTGACTCAATAATTTGCACTGGATTGCCCCTAGCTATAAAAACACCTCCATGCGCTGTCATTGCAACTGAAGCTAACTTTGCATAAGCTGCTAAAGCCTCTAAATCTGAAACTGATTTATATACGCTCACCCAATATACTTTTGCCATTTAACAAACTCCCAAAGTCATCATGAATAGAAATCCTCAATCAACTTAAATCAAAAGAAGATGGAGTGAATTTCTCAATTTTTACAGCATCGTTATATTGTTCACCATTTCCCTTTTATTCACATTATGAGAAACCCTAGCGTATTCGTTATTTTCTAACAAATTCAAGTACTGATTTTTATTTGACGGTTAAAACAAAGGCAACAAAGCAATCTGAGCCAAATCAAAAATGTCTTTTTAATCTGTTAAGATAAAAATCATTCTCATCAAGCATATTCGGTGTTTTATGTCGTCTCCATTTGTCTTCCTAATTAAGGCTGTTACCCAGTACGTAATAAGTATTTTTTTGTTAGGCTTGTCCTTTTTTGCTCTTGGACAATCGTCAGAAAGTACTTTGGACAATAATGATCCTGAACAATGGAGTGTTCATGGTCAAGTTACCTACATTAACCAATTTAAAAATAATTTCGATTCTCCCTACTTTGGCCCAAAAAGTCTTTTAAATAAATCAGAAGGTGATGTTCCTAAAAGTTACACCCTTTCAGCAACTGCTTATTTGGGCGCTAAGTTATGGGGTGGGGGGGAAGTCTATTTTAATCCAGAGGGATTTGAAGGCATCCCCTTTTCTAATCTTAGTGGCTTAGGCGGTTTTAATAACGGTGAACTTCAAAAAGGGACTGCGATACCCCCTATTTATTACATGGCAAGAATGTTTTTACGTCAAACATTTAATTTAGGGGGCGGACAAGAATATATTGCGGGCGCGCCTAATCAATTAGCTAGTAATGTTGATAAACGTCGTCTCGCTGTTTCCTATGGCACATTCTCGGCATTAGATTTCTTTGATGCAAATACATACAGTCATGATCCGCGCACACAATTTTTAAACTGGTCTTTAATGGCTAGTGGGGCTTATGACTATGCCGCAAGCTCCCGTGGTTACACCTATGGCCTGCTTGCAGAGTATTATCACGACGCTGAGTGGGTTCTTCGTATTGCCCGTTTAGCGATGCCAAAATCTCCAAACGAATTAGCTCTTGATTATGGTCTTACTCAGCAATATGGTGACCAAGCTGAAATCACACACTCTCATACTATCGATAGTCAGCCCGGAAAAGTAAGGTTTTTACTTTTTAGAAATCGTGGCCTCATGTCTACCTATACCGATGCAATTAACTTTGGTATATCAACGAGTACAACGCCTGATATTTTTAATACTAGATATGCCTATCAAACTAAATGGGGCTACGCCATTAACGGTGAACAAGCGATTACTCAAAATATTGGAGCATTTGCCAGGTGGAGTTGGAATGACGGTCAAACTGAAACACAAGCATTTACGGACATCAGTAATTCGTTATCTGGTGGACTTTCTATCAAAGGTACATACTGGGGAAGGTCTCAAGATACAGTTGGGGTGGGAGGTGCAATCAACGGTATTTCTGCTCAACAAATTGGATATCTTCAGCAAGGTGGCATCACGATGTTTATCGGGGATGGCAAGTTAAATTATAAAAAGGAACAAATAGTTGAAACTTTTTATAACTGGAATGTTTACCAGGGCTTCTCTCTTTCTGCCCACTATCAACGAATAGAAAATCCTGGATATAACGCGGATCGTGGTCCAGTTCACTTTTATGGCATTAGGGCCCATATTGAAAAATAATTATCTGATTGATTTATCATTCAAGTCTAACTAATTTCTTACTTTTATTGAATGTCTTGCTACTTAATCAATCCTAAAATCTTTAAAAAGAGCCTCATACTATTTGGGTTGATTAGTTTTTATAGCCAAGCTGCTCCCTTTGAAATCAAGGTACACGATGAGTTAATTGCTGAATACCAGCAATCTGCTTATGAAATTGAAACCAATCTTTATCCTGCTCTTGTTTCACCTAATCAAAAAGCGAATGTATTTCAGACAAGGCTTGAATATGGGTACGGCGTCTCTCGGAACAGTGAGTTGGGTGTAAACGTTTATCTAAGTAATTACAACGGAGACAGTTTTTTCAACGGTGGAAAAATAAGCCATATGTATATCCCCACTCATGACGAAAAAGGTTTGTGGCATTACGGCGTTAAAAACGAAATTAATTACATTAAAGATATTAGTGGAGCTGAAACAGTTTTTTATGAATTTACGCCAATATTGGCAATGCAACTTCAGGAATGGCGATTCACCTTTAATCCCAGCATCGATATCACCTTGAATAAAACCAGTTATGTCAGCTTCTCCCCCTCGGCAAAACTTGTCTATAACTTAACAAACATGTTAGATATTGGAGCTGAATACTATACAGATAACTTACCAATGAAAGACTTGTATAGTATCTCTCAACAACCCAATACTGCATACCTCGTAATGAACTCTAAATATGGAAATTCAGTCTTTAATTTTGGTATTGGTAAGGGCTTGACTTCTACAAGTGATAGCTGGGTTCTCAAAATGATTGCTTCACTTAGTTTTGATTGAAATTTGATTGAGTTTTTATTTAGTTGGTTTGTTCAATTCATTTTTAACTGCAACTATCGTTTTGAACGACAAAATAATCCAACCATCAGCAATGCTGCAAACATCTCAGCAACCCAAAATCCGTAAACATCAATTGGGGCAATACCGACAAAGGTATTAGTAAAGCTTCTTGCTAAGGCAACTGCTGGATTAGTAAAGAATGTTGATGAGGTAAACCAATAGCCTGCTGTAACCGTTAAGGCAACGAGCATCGGGACCTTATCTTTTGCCTCTTGATCGCCAATACGAATCACCGAGAGTAATACGAGTGTAGATATAATTTCACTGACCCAAATACCCACACCAGTTCTTACCTTCGTTGACTCCTGAATAATCGGTAAGCTAAACATCAAATGCGTTAGCCAAATTCCTGCGATTGCACCCGCAAACTGACAACCCCAGTAACCGAACATCTTTTTCATATCAAGGTGTCCTAGCTTCCAAAACATCAAACTAACAACTGGATTAAAGTGAGCTCCCGAGATAGGTCCGAGTAAAACGATGAGAACAAATAAGCCCGCTCCTGTAGCAATGCTATTCCCAAGAAGGGCAACTGCTGCATTTCCAGCCCCAAGTGTTTCACCCATATTTCCAGAGCCTGCTACGATAGCCAATAATAGAGCAGTACCAATAAATTCAGTTAGATAGGATTTCATATTTTTGTGTGAATCTCTTTTAGGGTCATAGCATCTAAACTTTCTAATGGCATGTCAGCTAAGAGATCAATGCGTTTTTTAAGGCCCATCATCACCTCTCTAAATGCATGTCTTTTATCTTCATCAGTGCCTTTTGATTGAGAGGGGTCAGGAAAGCCCCAGTGCGCAGAAGCAGGTTTTCCTGGCCAATAAGGGCAAACTTCTCCAGCAGCATTGTCACAAACGGTAATAATGAAATCCATCTTTGGAGCATCCGGTAAACCATACTCATCCCATGACTTAGAGCGTAACTTATTCTCGTCATATCCCATTTCTATAGCTAACTCTCTAGCAAAAGGATTAACAGATGTGCCTGGTGTTGATCCTGCAGAATATCCCACAAATTTACCGCTTGGGTGAGTAGACGCTAAAGCTTCTCCTAATACCGAACGAGCAGAATTATGTGTACACAAAAAAAGAATGTTGTATTGGCTCATTTAGCTTTGGCTTTCTTCAAAGGTTGAACAGGAATGCAGGGTTTGCCGCCACAGCAGTTTTCTAACAGGAACGCACTTAATTTTTGAACTAGCTCAGCGTTAGGGCGATAAATCATGTTACGTCCCTGACGCTCAACCAGTAATAGTTTTGCATCAACTAAATCCTTTAAGTGAAAACTGAGAGTGGCATTTGGAATACCTAGTTTTTCAATCAAATCACTCGGTGTTAAACCCACATCGCCCCGCTGAACGATGAGACGAAATACATTTAAACGCGTTTCTTGACCAAGCGCTAAGAATGCAGAGATGGCATTTGAATTTTTCATATTTCCAATTATATGGAAATATATTACATTTTTGTTAATAATGGTTTCTAATTGAAGTTCTACGTTAATTCAAACCTCTATTTATGAACGATCTACCCAATATTGATAAAGCTCTTTTTAACAAACCAAGTCTTGAAGAATTTCAAAGCTATGCCATCCAAAATCATTCGCCAAAGATATTACTTTTATACGGTTCATTAAGAGAAAGGTCCTTTAGTCGTCTTTTAGCGGAAGAAGCCGAAAGAATATTGAAAGCAATGGGCTGTGAGAC
This sequence comes from Burkholderiaceae bacterium, assembly GCA_947448305.1. GTDB lineage: Bacteria > Pseudomonadota > Gammaproteobacteria > Burkholderiales > Burkholderiaceae > Polynucleobacter. The sequence continues at coordinate 6,046 of CANFME010000029.1, read as the reverse complement.
ACGATTCTTCAATCCGAAGGGCTTGCCTCAGGTAGATGACGCTCCTGAAACACATCCCAAAGTAGTGGAACTCAGAGAACTCGTGCAATGGGCAGAAGGGATGGTCTGGAGCAGTCCTGAGCGGCACGGCGCATTGACAGGTCTCATGAAGTCTCAAATCGATTGGATCCCATTGAGTGTTGGTGCTATCAGACCATCACAAGGCAAGACTTTAGCTTTGTTGCAAGTAAGCGGCGGCTCGCAATCCTTTAACGCAGTGAATCAAATGAGAATCCTCGGTAGATGGATGCGGATGATCACCATTCCTAACCAATCATCAGTACCTAAAGCATATCTAGAGTTTGACGATCATAACCGCATGAAGCCCTCGGCTAATTATGATCGGGTTGTTGATGTGATGGAGGAGTTAGTTAAATTTACCTTATTAACAAGGTCTGTTTCAAGTTATCTAACTGACCGCTACAGTGAGCGAAAAGAGAGAGGCTAAAGCATCTGAGATTAGCCGATTAAAGACTTATTAATTAATAAGTGTTTTTTAAATATCGTCGCTATCGGTGATAGCATTTTGCCTTTGGGGCTCACAATATGCCAACTTGACTCAATGGGAAACTCTTTACATTTCATAATAGCAATATCGTCTTGATCTGCTAACGAATATTTAGACAGCACTGCAAGACCGAGTCCACCGATAACTGCTTGCTTAATGGCTTCGTTACTACCAAGCTCTAAACGAACTTCCGGTTTGAACTTTAATTTTTTAAAATGTGCATCTGTTGTCATGCGAGTCCCAGAGCCCTTTTCTCTAAAGATAAATTTTTCATTCTTTAATGAAGTAAGATCGATGGTCTTTTTCTTTGCAAAAGCATGGCTCATTGGAGCTATCAACATCAGGGGATTGGGCATAAAAACTTCATCATTAATTTCGATGTTTAATGGTGGCTGAGACATGATGTACAAATCATCCAGGTTTTCCTCAAGTCGTTTGACCACACCATCACGATTGAGCACCTCTAAAGAAATTTCTATTTCTGGATACTTTTCGCAAAAAGTTCCCAATATTCTAGGAATAAAATATTTTGCAGTACTCACTACGGCAACTTTTAACTTACCTCGCGTTAATCCTTTGATGCCATGAACTTGTTGTTCAAAAGTTTCCCATTCACCAGAAATAGCTCTAGCAGTTTTAACTAACTCTAAACCCATCTGAGTTAAATGTACTTTCCTAGCCACGACTTCATACAGTGGCACCCCAACTGTATCCGTGATTTCTTTTAAACCCATGGATGCAGTAGGTTGGGTTACGTGAACCATTCGCGCTGCTGCACTGACGCTACCAGTTTCAGCCAAAGCAAGAAATAGTCGTAATTGTCTAAAAGTTATATTCATAGGTTTTTATCTATATAAAACTATTTAAATATCGATTTTACTTTATATATTAAGTTCTTTAAGATGGCCTTAAAGGACAATTTATGAATATCTTGCTAGACCCTACCATCCTCTTTTTTATCTTCGGAATATTTGCTGGCTTAGTGAAGTCTAATTTAGAGATTCCTCCACAAATTTCTCGATTTCTTTCGCTTTACCTGTTGATGGCCCTTGGACTAAAGGGAGGCTTTGCTTTAAATAAGTCAGGCTTCACTCCAGAAATTGCGATGAGTCTTGGACTAGCGATTCTTCTAGCGATTTGCATTCCTCTTATTTGCTATAACCTCCTAAATCGGAAGCTTGCCAAATTAGACGCTGCTGCGATTGCTGCTACTTATGGATCTATTAGTGCGGTAACATTTATTACAACCACTCAAGTTTTAGATCAGTCTGGAATTACTTATGGCGGTCATATGGCGGCAGCGATGGCGCTCATGGAGTCACCCGCCATCATCATTGCTATTATTCTTGCCAACCGCATTCGGCAACAATCTCCGAGTAATTCAAGTGCGTCAATTTCATTAGGTAAGGTATTTCACGAATCCTTTACTGATGGTGGTCAACTCCTATTATTGGGAGCTTTAGTAATAGGGCTTGTATCCGGTGATGCTGGACAAAAAGTGATGGCACCTTTTTCTATTGATTTATTTAAAGGCCTATTAGCTTTCTTTTTGTTAGATATGGGGTTACTTGCAGCGAAAAGCCTCGGAGAAATAAAAGGTAAGCCTTTAATAACTTTGGTTTACGCCTTTGGCGCTCCGCCAGTACATGCCTTACTCACTCTAAGCTTATGTCATTTATTAGATATACCCTTGGGTGATACGATTCTCTTAATGATTTTGGCAGCTAGTGCCTCATATATTGCAGTTCCCGCAGTTCTACGTCAAGCAATGCCTGAAGTGAGTCCGGCCTTGTACATGGGAATGTCATTGGGCATCACGTTCCCTTTAAATATTATTTTCGGCATTCCGATCTACATTGCAATTGCTAAATATTTTATATAAATGAAAAGGCCTATTAGACGAAACTTGTCTAATAGGCCTCTAAAATACTAATAGGGAGACGTCGCTTATTGGATTTTTGAAACGATTAAATCTAATTCCGAATACGTTTTATAACCGACTACTGGCATAAAACTTCGTGGAGAGAAATCTTTTTCTCCAATCATCATTGCTGGTATTGCTTGAAATCCCAAGATTTTAAATTCTTTCTCATCATGCAGAACTTGCTCTGTAAAAAGTGCGTCATCCAGTGCTTTGTTCATTTCTTTGACATCCAAACCAATACTTTTTCCAATACCTAAAATTTCGTCTTGATCGCTGATGTCGATTCCGTGATTAAAAAATGCATTAAATATCGCATTTGCCATTTCCAAAGACTTCAGCTGGGTATCTGCATAGTAAATACTTTCCTGTGCGAGTCGTATGTTTGGTAGCGTTTTTGGCTTAAAAAAACTGATGTGGTTTTCCTGAGCAATTAACTCTTTAGATGCAATTTCCAAGTTTTTAATATATTCATCCGAAGGAGTCGTAAAGTGCTCCCGCGTATTCATCTCGACGGATCTCCAATAGATGACTATTTTATCTTTATATTTTTCTTTTAACTTCAACAAGTCAATAGTTTGAAGATAAGAAAACGGGCATTCAAAGTCACCCCAAATTTGTAATTCAGTCATGGGTTCCTTAACTAAAGTGATGAATTAAATTACAGTATGCTCCCTTTAAACAAAACTAGGAGCAGATATATTTAAATTTAAAAAAAATTTATGTTCGCAAAAAATCAACCAATCTCTTAAACAATTTACCCAACTAGCTTTCGAATTGTTGGACCAATTAATTTTGAAATGAAATGCCGGTTTTTTGCAAATAATTTATAAGTAAGATTGAAGATTGGTCTGAGGAGTTTTCTAGAAAAGATCCAAGCTAGGAATGGGAGATTAGCTCTTAAATAGCTTTGTGCAAAGACCTCAACTCCTTTAATTAACTTCCCATCCTCATATTGACCATACATTTCGGATAGTGCTATTTCACACGATAATCCAGTACTTTTTGGAGAGAAAGTGACGGAATTGATATCAACAAAATCTAGCAAACCAGCCTGATTTCTTCTCGATAAGAACACAATCTCGGCTTCACATAAAGGACATAATCCATCATAGAAGAGGGTCAGTTTTTGTAAACTTGCCACCTTAGATCTTTTTTTTAATCAGGGTGGATTGATCTGAAGAGCTTCCGGAATCTAAAGGAACTAACTTCGAAGCAACCATCTCTTTACCATCCCAAACTTGGCCACACCAGCATTGTCCATGTTCATTAATGATACAAACCCCTGAGCCACAACATCGTTGATCTTGATCTGTCAATTCCCATTCTCCTTAATAAATAATGCTTCACCCTAATGTGTGATGATAGTTTGTTTGATGAAAAGTTGCAGGGCGCCCACCTTAATTAGCTCGTAGGTATAAACTGATCCAGCGTTTTTAGACGGAATCTCCTTTTAGAAAAGTGTCTTTAAGCTTATCTTGTTATCTAGTTAGGTAATGATTTAAAAATTCTTTAACGCCTTTACGCGCTTCAGAATTTCCATAAGTGCTATGAAACCAACCCTTTAGGTCGATTTGCGTAAAATTAGTGCGGCCTTCTGCCCTATCTGCACAACGCCCCTCAGTGGGCTTGCCTTTTCTCCACTCATCATCAACATATGCGACTGCTAGAATAGGCAGGTTTTTTGGTGAATAAATACCGTCATAATTTGGATATAAGGGGTTTATGCAGGTCCATCCAGAGATTATTTTTCCAGCAAATTCGGGATGGGCTGATTTAGCTACTGCCATCCCACCTTCACTGTGTCCCATCAAGAAAATATTATTTTTATCGACCCAAGGACTCTTCATTACCTGTGATAGCGCATAAGTAATTTCTTCTTGTCGATAGCGGCCGGCGTTTGGAAAGGCATTAATGCCCATTTTCAACTTAGGATCACAATTAGGAATTCTGCCTGGTCGAGCCATGCTGTCGGGCAAAATAACAATAAAACCCTGATCAGCAATATATGACGCCCAACTTGAGTCGTGAGGGCCATAAATTCCCGTACAACCATGAAGATAAATAAGCACAGGCAAGGGCTTACTTAACTCAATTTGTTCAATAGTTGTAGAAGACAGTTTGCTTGGCAAATAAACGGGCGCTTTTTCCCAGCTTAACTCGACATCCTTTTGGGCAAAACTAAGGGATGGTAGATAAACAAGAATTACACCAAGTGCTACAAAGATTTTTTTCATAACTCAACAGCATTAAGAAAAACGCCTGAACTGACTCGCTCACAAAAGTGGCAAGAAGGGTTAAATTTTTAGGCTAATCAGGGTAAAGCAATAACGTCACCAAGACCAGAATGGTCGTGCTTATCAGCAAAAACCTTAGTAATTTCCACTTGAGCGAAATGTCCAGTACAGTGGCCTGCCGCGACCCGTTGCAGCTTCCACTTCTCTTTAAAATTCGTCACAGTTTGTTTAACTATTTCATCTGATTTATCTACTAAGTGAAGTCCGCCAGCAATAGTGTAGATATTGGGGTTGATTTCGCTAGCTTTAGCTAATATTTTTTCAATTCCAGGGTGAGAACAACCGACGATCACAGCTAAACCTTTTGGTGTCTTGATTGCCATGGAGACTTCAGCAAGTTCTAGCGTCCCCTTAACATCCGATACCGTTCTAATCAGAGAAATGTTTGGTGCTACTTCTGTTGTATCAGTAATCCGCTTTATATTGGCATTTTTCCATGGTGAATCAACCTCTGCTTTACCAAGTTTGCCATCGAAATACTGTAAGTCATCTGGCAGCAACTCAACTTTTCTTTGAAGTGCTTGTGGTGCACTAAAAGGAGTGCCAAAGGATCCTGTTTCAGCTGGAGCATAAATAACAACATTTGGATTTTTCTCAAGCACATAAGCTAATCCGCTCGTGTGATCGCCATGTCTGTGTGAGAGCACAACAAAATCAAGCTTAGTTAAATCAATTTTTAGCTTATTGATATTGTCTTTAAATGCCTCATATTGTCCACCAGTATCAAATAGGATTCTCTTACCACCATATTCAACTAAAGCGGAGTATCCCCATCCACGCTCAAGATCAGAGGGCTTGCCAAAAGCGTCATAGATAATGGTCACTTTTCCGCCGGAGAGCTCTTGATCCTTCGCAGTAGCAAGTTGAAAGATGGTTGACAAACTGACAAGTGAAATGATTGCTACTAGGCTAAACGATATAAATTTTTTCATTATTTAAAGGAGTTTTTAGGTCTGAATTATTTTAGTAACAATTTAGCACAATTCAATCAGAAAACCTGGATCTCCTAAAAAACCAATAGGGCGCTGGGGAATCATCGTTATTCATTATTAAATTAGGCTTACCTATTTATAACAATTGCTTATCTTACTTAATGTGTGTTGCCATACCGAAAGTTTTAATTGAATAGATTAAGGTAAAGATTCTTAGGTGTTAGTTCAATCCACTCAAGAAGTTTTTCAGTTTGTATTAATGCCTAAGTATGGATTAACAACGAGCTAATTAAATCACTTTCATAATTGGAGGGCTTTATGCCACGCACAGATCCGAATCATACACATC
>CANFME010000028.1 GCA_947448305.1 Burkholderiaceae bacterium | reverse complement strand
CTCAATAAGTTTTTGAATAGATCTTTTCTCTAATTCCGGCTCGGTAATCTTCTGTCGTTTAGTAATCGCCTGACATAATTTTTGGTAGAAGGCTGGATTAGTCTCAGCCTTGTTGAGTAGCTTGCTTAAGGCGACTTTATCGCCTACAGGGTAGTAAGCAGGGTAGGAGTTTCCCAATAAGCCTCGATTGCCTGGAATGTCTGAAGCAATGATCGGAATGCCAATCGCAATTGCTTCAGATACTACGTGAGCGCCACCCTCCATAATGCTAGAGATGATCATCACATGAGAGCGGGAGAGCCACTGTAAAGTTCTGGAATGACTGAGTTGTCCTAACCACCGGTAACGCGCAATATTTTTTTCACATAAGATTGCCTGCTGTTTAAATTCTGCGCTCATTGCCTTCCCCAGTTGCACAAGTTGGATTTTGCTGTCCGAGGGTAATAATGGTAAGCACTGCACTGCACAAAAGGGATCTTTCTCTGCACGCAGATGACCTATGATGCTGGCTAAAAAATGACGTTTTGGGGGTATTTTTCTTGAGATGCTTTTTACTGACTGATAAATTACCTGAATTTTCTGATGAAACTTCTCAGGTAAAGATTGAATTGCTTCGGGCTGAAGAACTACAATCGCATCAGCCATCTCCATTGACTTGATTACTTTCTTTGAGTCTTTTAGGTCACGGTAAATATCTGTTCCAGTCATGATTAAAACGACTGGATGATGCGGATAGACTTTCTTAAACCTTTGAATAGAGTCATGGCTTCGGAGTCCATGAAGTGCAATCAGGGCATCACATGACTCTCCAGACCACTGCTCTGTAACGGTACTTTGATAATTTAATTGTGACAAAAATTGATTCCACCGTAAGGCAGTAATACGGTTTCCGTGGAGAGTACCAGGAGGGGCCGGCGTTACGATTTCGATTCGCGTTTTCAAGTCAATATTTTCTGATTAGCTGTGGTTTAAAGTTTGGATTTTAAAGATTTTAGGTTAGATCGAAAAGATGCGCTGAGGCAATAGCAAAGTTTATTTCAGTAAATCTAATTCCGTTTGCGAAAAATCACAACATGTTGCCAGGGAAGTGTGTTTACAGTCCGCTCCCACTCCAAAGTAAAAACACCTGCTTCGCGCTTTATCTGCACCTCACTCATTTTATGTAGATGTTTGATTGGTACGCTAGTATCTTCTGCTTTGTATTCCACAAAGACGATCCGGCCACCTGGTTTGAGGGCTGACATGATGCTCCTCATTACCTCATAAGGGTAGGACAGTTCATGATATACGTCGACCATTATGGCCATATCGATTGAGCTCTGCATTAATTTGGTATCGTCGACCATGCCAAGCTTTACTTCGATTTGCGAAAGGCCTAAACGTTTTATCCCGGCCTGGAGATAATTAACCATTTCAGGCTGTAAATCAAGTGCTATGATTTTTCCGCCTGGTATAACAAGTGGTGCCATTCGACGTGATAAATAGCCAGTACCGGCGCCAATATCCGCAATAACCATGCCGGGTTTCAAAGCCAATGCCTCAAGCAACAAATCTGTTCGCTCTTCGCGTTCCCGTTCATCCCGCTCAAGCCATGCAGCACCTTGCCAACCCATGACACCAGAGATTTCACGATCCATGTAGCGCTTACCGATACCATCAGCGCTGGCTGGGATAGAGGTATACCTTTGCTCTTTAGTCTGCTGAGCCAAAGTAAGATTGGCGGCAAGCAATAATATAAATAAGCCAAAAATCCTAATAATATTCAAGTTCTCCTCTTTTAAGTCTTTACCAATGGTTGCAACACGATGCGCCATTGCGATATCAATATTAGATACTAATTATTTTTACCTAGCCTTACTCTTTCTTTTGGTCTCGTTCTCGTTCCTTTCGAAGATCACGCAATTGCCACCAGGCAAATAGCAAACCCCCTCCAAAGACAAGTATTACTTCTAGCACCATCATACTACTATAGTTATTCATTAGATTTTTTGGGTTTTTCTTTTTGGTGTAAGTAAGACTTGAGCAAGCAGTGCCAAAATAGCGGCCGGTATGGCTCCAGAAAGCATCAATGCAGAATCGTTTACCGCTAGTCCAGCTACTATTCGATCGCCAAATCCACCAGCTCCTACTAATGCAGCAAGTGTACAAGTACCTACCCCAATCACGGTTGCTGATGCTAAACCATTTAATATAATCGGTCGAGCATGTGCTAGCTCTATAAAAAACAATAATTGTCTTTCGTTACAACCAAGTGCTAAAGCGGCTTCTTTTAAAGTAATTGGCACCTCCATCAAGCCAATATGAGTCGCATTGACAATCGGTAGTAAACCGTATAGAAATAGAGCTAAAACGGCTGGCACGGTTCCTATTTGACCTAGAGCAGCGATCAAAATAGTCAGCAATGCAAGTGAGGGTATGGTTTGTAAAATACCAACGCCTCCTAAAATCCAATTCGTATACCGGGACCTGCGGTGAGCAAGAATACCAAGAGGAACGCCGACTAAAAGAGCCATCGTTGAAGAAATAACTACCAGCAGAACATGTGTTCGAAGGGCGATAAAAAAATCTGGACCAAAAAGTAACTTAAAAAACTTTGAGATCTGCGATTTATCAGACTGATTTTCAACAGACGAATCTAAAAATCCTCGCGCCACTTTTTCAAAACTAAGGCCAGATTCAGCTTGTCCATTGAGTTTTATCATTGTTAGTTCATTTAATTTCCCTACTAAACCTTGAAGTGGCTTCTCATTAAAATCCGATCGCATTAAAAGTATTGCGTCATAGCGCGGAAATGCTTGTCTGTCATCCTCTAATAAAATGAGCCCTTTCAGCGCGATCGCTGCATCGGTGGAGTAGGCATCCACAATATCGGAATCGCCGCGTGCTAGAGCGTCGTAGGCTAAGCCATGTTCCAGTAATTTACCTGGTTTTATTTTTAGGTCGTAAGACTGAACAAGGGCAGGCCATCCATCAGACCTTGTTTTAAATTCTGGAGATAAAGTAATTCGAAGCTTGGATTGCTGTTCAATTGTCAAATTTGAGATATCACTGATACGCTTAAGACCTAGCGCTCTCGCTGTCTCTGCCTTCATTGCTAGTGCATATGTATTGTTAAAGCCTAGCGGTATTGCTACCTTTAAGCCCTGAAGTGCTAGCCAGGTATTCAGCTCACTGACTGAGGCTAGGGTCTCTGGCCGCTTTAGTATCTCTCGCAAAATAGTCCCAGTGTATTCTGGATAGATATCAATCTGTTTAGTTATCAGCGCTTGGACAACAATCGCAGTATTGCCAAGGCCTTGTCGATGCACAGCTTGTAATCCGGCATCACGCAATGTTAAGTTAAGTATTTCTCCAAGGACATAGCTTTCTGTAAAACGTTTTGAACCAACTACGGTATTTTTTTCCGTAGGTTGAGCCATTATTGAAAAGCTTATGGCTAGTCCAATACATGTACTGAATGTAAACCATAATGGAAGTACATATTTTCTTAAATACAAGTGAAATTAACCTTATCAAAAATGTTATACCCCATAATAAAAGCCTTTGGCTAATTCTGCCTGGCTTTCTGGGTTAAGTTATGAACTTCAATAATTTTTTAACTTGGCTATTCTTTGGAATCTATTTCATTTTGATTTTTTGATTCATTGAGGAAAAATTTGCCTTTATAGATAAATGAGATATAAACTATATTAATAATTAGAAATAGTAAGGAGACAACTATGGGAATACCTGAAATACGCTTCACCAAAGAAGAAATGCGCGCACGCGTCGCATTTTTTAAAGATCTAAAAGGATTTGATACGGGCTTGATTGATAGTGAGTTTCCGTCTGCCTATCGAAAGCTCTACAATGCTCTTGGTTTTCAACCGCCAAAAGGTAAGGGGGGCTCTGAAGTTGAATCTCCAGTTGGTAGCAACGCTTCTGAGAGTTCAGCAATCAAAATTAGTGAAGGTTTTAATATTGGGTTTTGTGAGTGTAAGCCGGGGTTTGGGCCGATGATGCATAACCATGATACGAATGAAACCTTTATTCCTATGACAGGTAAATGGCGTTGTTCTTGGGAAGTCGACGGCAAGGTTGAATACTTTGATGTTGGCCAGTGGGATATTTGTTCTTTCCCTGCAGGTGTTCAACGTCGCTTTGAAAACGTAACCTTTGAAGAGCCCGATAAAACACACTGGTTAATGTTTGTTATTGGCGGTGATGCTCCGGAAGTTGACTTTAGTGAAAAGGCAAAAGATACATTACGCAGCGCCGGACTCCTTAAATAGAAATATCTCAAATTGAATCAATCATTTTTAAATCCTGAGCATTCATAGAAGTGATCTCCATAATTAAGGGACTCTAAAGTAAAGTTATCCTAGTTTGATACTTAGTACTTTTTGAGTGGGGTTTACTGGGTTCGACAACGATACTTTTTTTTACAAGTGTCAGAGTAGATTGAAATAAGATAATTAAAGAGACAAAAATTGAATGCAAGTAAGATTTACGAATTAAACCAAGATAATTTTAAAGAGTTGGCCCTTACCTTTGAAGGGGTAACTGTCGTAGACTTTTGGTCTACTACCTGTTTACCTTGTAAGCACATGTCGCGTATTTTAGAAGAGATTGTGCAAGATGTTCCAAGTCAAGTAAGAATTTCAAAGGTCAATGCAGATGAAAATACTTCGCTAGTGGATTATTACAATATTCGCACTTTACCGACGTTATTATTTTTTAAAAATGGTGAGTTAAAAGAAACAAAAACAGGCGTCGATCGTAAACAAGTCATTCGAAAAGCAATTGAAGCACATTTAAATAAGGAGATATAAATGGCAAACGTCCGCATGTTAACTGTTGAAGAGCTTCAAGCTACCAAGCTAAAGCCTTTAGTTGATTACTGCCTTGAAAACCGTGCCCCAGATCCTGGATTTCATGCAGTAATGGGACACAACCTTGATTTATCCGAAGCTGCTTTCATTGCTTGGCGCACTGCTTTTTTTACTGGTAAGGTTAAGCACTCCATTAAAGAGATTATTCGTGTCTTACTCTCACGAATGGCCTCGTGTAATTACTGAGGAAATGTTCGATCTGCTTCGGCGAAGCAGAATGGGCTAACTGAAGATCTTTTGAATGATGGGATTGATAACTATCAAAATAGTAAAAATTTAAGCGAAGCTGATAAGATTGCCATACGGTACTGCGAACTTATGGCAACTGATCCAGATGCGATTGATGAAGCATTTTATGACGAATTAAAAAAATATTATTCCTTAGAAGAAATCGTTGAATTAGGTGCTTTTATAGGACTTAATATTGGATACCATACGTTTTACGGAACATTAGACTTTTATCCTATGTTTTCTCCAGATGGACGATTAATTGATCAAGAGGAGTCCAGGAAAATCTATGGTACTGAAGTGAAGTCTCTCACTGGAAGGGGTGTTTGATGTTTAATATTGAGCCAATCACAATTGAAGATGTTAAAGATCCTGAGCTACTTGATTTGATCAAACAGGCAAAAGAGTTAGGCGTTCCTGATGAGAACTTTATTCTTATCTTAGCAAGGGTACCCAACTATGCCAAGGCAATATTAAAAACGATGATCATGTCTCATACTCAAGGTAATGTTCCACATTCACTGAAAGAGATGATGCGTATTCAGTTAGCTAAATTTGCTGGCGACCCCTACTTCAGTAAGTTACGTTCAAACAGAGCACTTACTCAGGGGTTGACAGAAGGGCAAATTGCTAGCGCATGTGATGATTATGAAGACTCAACTGATTTTTCTGAAGCAGAGAAAGTTGCACTTCGGTTTTCTGACCAAATGTATTTAGATTCAACTAAGGTCAATAAAGCATTTTATGATGAGATGAAAAAACATTATTCAGATGCTCAGATCATGGAACTAGGGGGTTTCATGGTTCATCATTATGGTATGCAGGTTTTTATGAGGACACTCCAAAAGAGTAATCTTAAATAAAAATTGTAGTCCCTTCCGCCTAAATAAAAAAAGGGCTTGCTAGAAAAGCAAACCCTTTTAAGTCATATTAGGAGATTATTCTATTTATCTCTTTTTTGCCTCTTGATACGGTGTGATGAGATCTCCTGATTTTAATTCAGCTGGAGAAATAATAGCTGCAGGTCCGGGTTTGCGGAACTGCTCAATGTCGTTACCTTTAATACCTTTATATTGAACATATAAAGGACGACCCACTTCCCACTCACCATTTGCAGCAAACTTAACATCACCTACTACGGTAGTAAATTTAGTGTTATGAATGTAATCAATTAATTTCTTGTTATCTATACTGCCAACTTTCTCAATGGACTGACCTAAAATTTGCATTTGAGCATAAGCATATGGAGGCAAGTAATAACCTAAAGCATCAACGCCTTCTTTTTCAGCTCGTGATTGATATGTTTTTAAGAAAGATTCAATTCCTTCAAACTTGACGGTCTTCTCAGGAACGTAGAGCTCAAAGCAAAGTAGACCGTTTAACAATGGACCTAGTTGTTTCTTATGTGATGCAAAGCCACATCCAATCATCGTCCCACCAAATACAGAGGCTTTTAAACCAATCTCATTAGCAGCTCGAACTAAACCTGGGGTTTCACCAGGATATGAAGCCACATAAATGATATCTGGATTCGTTGCTTGAATGGCACGTAAAACCGGTGTGAAATCTGTTGTATTAGGTGGATAAGACTTGTCATACACAACTTTCAAATTATATTTTTTTGCAACCTCTCTAGCACCTTCTATCGTTACTGCCTGAAATTCTGCATCTCCTCCAATAAAAGCAACAGTTTTTGGTTTTTCTTTTGCGGTCATTGCAGCATCAAAAAATCCCGCGGAAATACCAACTGTAGGATTTTTACCATTAGGCATCATTTGAAAATAACCAGGGTAATTAAATTTTGCATTTACATCTACCCCAAACAATGTAAGGAAGACTAAATTACGTTGCATAATCAATGGCATTGCCGGTGATATCAAATTTGTTCCGTAAGGTGAAACAACAACTTCAACTTTGTCAGAATCCAACAATTTTGTATAAAGACCGGGAATTAAAGATGGGTTTGATTGATCATCGTAATAAACAAATTCCACCTGTCTACCAATTAAACCACCATTTTTGTTAGTCTCTTCACGCCAAATTTCCATTGATAATAAAGCTGCTTTACCATTCGCAGCTAGTGGACCTGTTAAAGCCATACTAAAACCAACCCTAAGTGGAGGTTTATTTTGAGCAAATGCCTGATGACTCATGCCAAGAAAGCTAAGCAAGAAAATCGTAAGAATAAAAAAACGGCGACGCAGGTTAAAACTCAACATTGATATCTCCTTTATTTAATTATTTTTAAATCCTAATCTATTTATATTCGTCTGCTATCTATGGGAAACCCTTAAAAAGTCAAAAATACTTAAAAATTTTGAAAATTATTTTTAAAGTGAGTTTTATAAGCTCCTAAATTTCTTTAATTGAATGGGCAATTAACCTTTTCTGAAGGTGTCAGAATTAACAGTTTAATTAAGGGAGACCTTCAAAAACTTAAAAAACAAGGTTTACTCATAGCTTAGTGAACCACGCCCGAGCAAAGTTTCATTTTTGATGGCATCGAATATAGTTTCAATCTCTGAAAAGTGGCGTGTCATCCCCACAACGGGCTTAATAACCCCTCTAGCCATTACTTCCATCGTTTCAATTAATTCAGTGCGAGTTGAGTGCCTGGATCCTGTGATTATCTTTTCGGAGAGCATTAACTTTCGAGGATTTATGCTGATATCACCTTTGCCAACGCCTACAACAACTGCTCTACCTGATGTGCTTAAAGAGTCATACGCCATCTGAAAAGTACCACCGTGACCAACATAGTCAATCGCTGCATTCACTCCTTTTCCTTGAGTCATTTGCATCACTGCATCGACGAGGTCCGGATTATTTTTAACATTGATTGTTTCATCAGCACCCCATTTTTTAGCTAAAGCTAATTTTTCATCTGATACGTCAGCAGCAATTACACGTGCTCCAAATAGCTTGGCAACTTGTACACCATGAATGCCAACTCCACCACCTGCACCAATTAATAAAACACTATCATGGGGATTAATTTTTGCTCTCTCCCGCATACAATGCCAATTCGTATTGACAGCATCTGTGGCAATAGCTGCCGCCTCATAACTTAATCCATCAGGGATAGGTAAGAAATTTTCTATAGGTAAGCATACATACTCTGCGAATCCTCCATCTCTATGAACCCCTACAAATCCTCCGAAATTTTCACAAAGGGTTTCTCTTCCACCACAACACCATCTACAACGCCCACAGGTTAAATAAAAATATACAGCGCATCTTTGACCGATCGATAAGGAGATTACACCTGCTCCCACCTCAACAATATCGCCACCTAATTCATGCCCCATAATTCTTGGGGTAGAACCTCCAAAACTACCATTGCGCATATTGAGTAAAGTTAATCCCACTCCAGCAGCCTTGACTTTTAAAACGGCTTCACCGGGACCTGGTTTAGGGTCAGAAACAACTTCTAAGATTGATGAATTTCCCCATTCTCTAACGACCATAGCTTTCATATTTCACTTATCCATAAAATTAGTTGAAAAAGTTTTTAAATTTATTTACGTGATTCTATTACACCATTATTTTTTAAATTGTTTCATTATTTAAAAAAATCGAGATCTGTGGAATCACTTGGGTGCTTAAGGCAGCATGGAGGTAACAGGTTTTCGCCCCCATCGTCAGAAGATTTTGCATTACCTCGTCAGCTTCTTCGCCATTGAGAAATAAATGGGTATCTACAGGATCTGCAAATGCTTTTAAATTATTTTGAGAGGCTGAACCGTTAAGATGAAAAGGGTTAACTTGAACCATTCGAATGTCGCTAATTTTATATTTAAGATACTCTGAGTATCTTAATAATTGTGTCATGTAACAAAAGGCAATACCCGCGCAAAGATAAGATAGCCCACTTGGCGCAGTACTTAAAGTTGAAAACTCATCTGTTTTAAAGCCAAACTTGCTTCCTACGGGACGCTCAAGAGTTGATTCAGATATAACTCCTGTTTTTGTGTTATTAAGTTCACTATGGCCCTTTACACGAAGTCCCGTTCGAGCGCTTTCCGAGGGCATTGTTTGCACTTCTTCTGAACTTACAAATGGTATTTTTGTAATTAAATCAGTTTGATCGAAATTGTTTTGTAGGGGGCTGGGAAGTTTCGTATATTTTTTAAAGGGATCGTGCTTGTCTTGGGAAGTTGATGAGTGAATACCAACAACTTTTCTGCGTTTACCATTGACATAGATTGCGAAGGTATTCATCAGAGGTGTGTTGAGAGCAGCAAATACTGGAGAAGCTTGAATAGCGTCATTGATGAGAGTACGTATCGTATTCGAATCTGACTTTGAAGTGATTTTTATTCGGACTTCGACACCATCAGCAGATCCCTGTCCTGTACCCTTAAAAAAAGAACCGCTAAAAGAATATAAATTGTCTAGCTCAAGATGTAAAAAATCTAATTGAATTAATCTTGCTTTGGCAATATGCACAATACGATTGATAAGATCAGCCTGTAATCCAATATTGAAAAAACCTAATGGAAAGGGCGCATGATCTGTTCCGTTTAAGTAAGGGCCTTCATCGCTCGTCATCCGCCACTGGGGCCCATTGATACCTTCTGTAACAATAGATTCTTTTTGATGATCTCCCATCGCTCGGCATTCAACAATGATGGAATCATTACCTTCTTGACCAAGCACCAGTGATGAACGCTGGTTTGTTTCTGAATATCTAAAACCTAAAGGAAAACCAGAGCCTTCAATGGTGTCAATTACTTTTAACATAGGGCTAATTTTTAGGTGAGACAGTTAATATTGGTTGGGCTTTATTGAGGAGGAGCTAGGACCATCACCTCCATTAAAGCATTCCAGAAAACTCCCCTCTAGCAGGGTAGTTTTTTGTAATTGCAAAATCAATACCAGCAAGTAGATCTTGGAATGATGGTCTTGCAAATGGCATCGTTTGAGTAGAACCATAATAAAGAGTTCCATCAGGCCTAACTAAAAACACACCTGGTTCGCTAAATAAGGCTGGCTCTTCAATCCCAATTGAAGTAGGGCCACGGCCTGAGCTAATATACAAACCCCACTGACGCGCATCTGAAAGATTTAAGCCATAACCAAACTCAACTAAATTAGCACTCACTTTCTCAGCCATCATTTTCGCGCGTTCTTCATTATCAGAACTTATCGCAATAATTCTTACGCCACGATTCTTATATTCTTGAGCAAGTCTTTCTAATTCGATGAGGTATTTTGCACAGATTGGACAATGTAAACCTCTATAAAAAACAATTAGAGTAAAGTTTTCTGCTCCAGAAGAACTTAAATTAAACATAGTTCCATTGGTAGTTTTAACTTCTAAAGTTGGAACTGGAAGTCTTGGCATTAATGCTGTAGGTGTCATGTAGTCTCTTAGAGTTTTATTTAATATAACTTTACTTTACTTTACTACACAATCTACTTTTAAAACAATTATTACAATTCTTGCAAGAGTGAGCTGGTGGCTAGTATCTTCATCAAAAAAAATGTTTTTAAGATGACGAAAGTCGCATTGTGAATGGCGTAGATAAGCGTGACATCGCTCATTACCGGGAGATTTAGAATACTTATAAAAAAAGTGAAACACTTCCACTCAGCAATAATCCTTGGCAAACCAGACCAAGTAGATTTAATTACTGATCATAGTGAGGATTAATTATTTACAATTAAAAGCGAACTTAACCACATCAGGAAGCCTTATGAGCCATATAATTTATAGCTTTAGCAAATTCTTCGATGGTTTGTTTTACTTCCTTTAATTGATTACAAAACCTCAAAAAACCATGGGTATATCCCGGAACAATAAGGCATTCAGAGCTACCCCCAGCTGCTATAATTTTTTTCATTAAAGCAAGATTTTCATCGATCAAAGGATCTAAATCTCCAATTGTCATCCATATCGGAGGTAAATTTTCCATCGCTGAATTGATTGGAGCGGCTAAAGAAGTCAATCTGTCGGTATCTTGTGATAAAAATTGATCCCAATACCAATTCATCGCCTTGATGGACAAACCAAATTTACCATCCCCAAGTTCATTCCACGAGTTCGAATTAGGGTGAGAATCATATACCCCATAAAAAAGAGCCATGCCAACAACTTTCTTTTTTAACGCATCATCAAATAAATGCAAATAAGAGCTCAATGCTAAATTTGCTCCAGCGGAATCTCCTATAAGGATACAATTTAAATCACTTCCATATTCATCACTAAATTGCTTTAATAATTTTTGAGTAATGTGAGTAAATTCATGATTTTGGTAAGGATGTTTTTTTTGTGGCGCTAAAGAGTAGGCGATAGTGGCCAAAGGGAGCCCGCTACTTTTTGCAAATGATGCAGCAATCGCATGATGAGTATCCTGATTGCCGAAACTCCAGCCGCCACCATGCAAATAAATCAGCAGGGTATTACTTTTGAAAGTGCCTATACTTTGCGGAAAATAGCAACGAACATTGACCAGTTCTTCTAAATAGGGGATGCGTAAATCAAGTTGCCCCATTTCATGAACAAAATCAATATTTAAATAAGTATATTGATTTGCTATCTGTTTTCTTGCTAAAGCTAATTCATCCCTAAAAATATCAGGAGCGCCTAAGCCTTTACTATTCATTTCGTCCTGAATAGCCAATAAATCCTTGTTAATCGGGCTCACTTATTAATCTTTCTTTGCAAAAATAATATTGATACTCTTCATGACATCGAACCCCAACGCCGCTCAACTTTATTGATTTGCACTACCACCATTTTTTTCGCCTAATCAAGCCTCAATAAGAGGAGCCAATTCTAGACAAATACTAGCCCACCATCATTCCTAATTGAGGAATGATGGTCAGTATCAGAAATAACTTAAGCTTTAAAGTTTTTCAATATGGAGTTAAAACTTGGGCTTGGACACATTACTTGCGACAATTTTTGCATATCAGGTAAATAATAACCACCAATATCAACTGGCTTACCTTGAATCTGCGTTAACTCACTCACGATATTTTTTTCATTATCAGAAAATGCTTTTGCTAACGCAGTAAACTTTGCCTTTAACTCCGGATCTTCGTTTTGAGCTGCTAATTCTTGAGCCCAATACATGGCTAAATAAAATTGACTGCCACGATTATCAAGTTCACCCGTTTTAGGAGAAGGATTTTTACGCTGATCCAGTAAAGTTCCTGTTGCAGCATCTAAAGTTTTTGCAAGGAGTTTAGCTTTTTGATTGTTATTCTTAATACCTAAATCTTCAAATGAAACTGCTAAGGCTAAAAATTCTCCAAGAGAGTCCCAGCGCAAGTGGTTTTCATCTACAAGTTGTTGAACGTGTTTTGGAGCTGATCCACCGGCACCAGTTTCATACATACCACCGCCAGCCATTAGTGGCACGATAGATAGCATTTTTGAAGAAGTGCCAAGTTCCATAATTGGAAATAAATCAGTCAAATAGTCACGTAGGATATTCCCTGTAACAGAAATGGTATCTAGTCCACGAACAACACGCTCGAGGGTGTAGCGCATGGCTCTTACTTGCGACATAATTTGAATATCTAGACCATTCAAGTCGTAGTCTTTGAGGTAGGTGTTGACCTTTTTAATTAATTCGTTTTCATGCGGGCGATATGGGTCAAGCCAAAATACTGCTGGCATGCCGGAGTTGCGAGCGCGAGTCACAGCAAGCTTTACCCAATCACGAATTGGCGCATCTTTAACTTGGCACATCCGCCAAATATCTCCAGTTTCAACATTTTGGCTCATGAGAACTTCACCAGTAGCAATATCTGTAATATTGGCTACACCATCTTCTGGAATCTCAAAGGTTTTATCATGTGAGCCGTATTCTTCAGCTTGTTGTGCCATCAAACCAACGTTAGGAACCGTTCCCATTGTTTTGGGATCAAAATTACCATGCCATTTACAAAATCCAATCACTTCTTGATAAATTCTTGCAAAAGTAGATTCAGGAATAGTGGCCTTAACATTTTTCAATTGACCATCTTTGCCCCACATTTTGCCGCCATTACGAATCATGACTGGCAGGGATGCATCAACGATAATATCGTTTGGCGAATAAAAATTATCAATACCTTTAGCCGAGTCGACCATCGCTACTTCAGGACGATTGGCATGACATGCTTTTAAATCTTGCTTGATTTCATCTTGCTTACTTTGTGGCAAGCTCGAAATTTTATCGTATAAATTAATCATCCCGTTATTCACGTTGACGCCTAATTCGTCAAACAATTGACCATGTTTAGCAAAAGCATCTTTGTAAAAAACGCGGACACAATGGCCAAAAACAATGGGGTGTGAAACCTTCATCATGGTGGCTTTCACATGTAAAGAAAAGAGAAGGCCTGTTTTACGAGCATCTTCCATCTCGTTTTCATAAAAATCGAGTAAAGCTTTTTTACTCATAAACATGCTATCAATTACTTCTTTATCGAGAAGTGAAACTTTAGATTTTAGAATCACCACCTTACCGCTTTTGGTTATCAATTCCATTTTTACATCACGCGCTTTATCTAAAGTGATAGATTTTTCACCGGCATAGAAATCACCGCGAGGCATATGAGAAACATGGGAAGGTGATGCTTGGCTCCAAACAGCCATCGAATGGGGGTTTTTCTTAGCAAATTCTTTTACTGCGCGGGGAGCACGACGGTCAGAATTTCCTTCGCGCAAAACAGGATTAACGGCACTACCAGTACATTTGGAATATTTGGCCTTAATAAGTTTTTCTTCATCGTTTTTTGGCGTTTCAGGGTAATCTGGAATTTGATAACCTTTAGACTGTAATTCTTTAATGGCGCCGACCAATTGAGCAACTGATGCACTGATATTGGGTAATTTAATAATATTGGCATAAGGTTGCAGAGTTAGCTTACCTAATTCAGCTAAGTTATCCGGTAATTTTTGTTCAGCAGATAAGTAATCTGGAAACTCGCCTAAGATACGAGCAGCTAATGAAATATCACTTGAAACAACTTCAATCCCAGCTTGAGCAGCAAAACTTTGGACAAGTGGTAAAAAACTAACTGTAGCTAGCATTGGGGCTTCATCTGTGAGGGTATAGATGATTTGTGATTGATTATTACTCATGTCTTCCTTTGGTGTCATTCAACTCTAAAAATGGATTAATTATTAACAGTAATTAAAGATAGGATTAACCTAACCAGCTTCTTCCATGAGAATTGCTCATAGATAAAATTGGCTTAATCAGCTAGGTTTCATCCTAAATTTTAAACTGCGCCTATCTAGAACAAATTTAGCCTAGATAATTGACGTTATTTATCATTACCTATTATAAAACCTAATAAGGCAGATTTCTTAAAATCACTAAAAGGGTCAGTCAGAAAATGGCTCAGAATAGTGATTTCGAAAGCTTTCCAGTTAGCCATCAAAAAAATTGTTATTCAATTAAGGCCAAAAAGTATCTGCTGTCATCCCCCAGCTTTAGTCTTTGCGACCACTTTTTTCCATAGTTCAATGTCTTTACTCAAGTATTCTTGAAATTCATTTGGCGACATCTTTTGCGTAACGATGCCACTTTTATTTGTCAGCATATCGATTAGCTCTGTATCAGACAGTGTTTCGTTAAAAATTTGATTCATTGTGTCAACCAATTTAACTGGAATCCCTTTTGGTCCCATGATGCCGTAATAAACACCGATATTAAAGTCATAGCCAGATTCTTTAAATGTTGGAATATCTGGTGAAAGTGGTGATCGGCTTGCACCCGTAATTGCAAGAGAAGAGATTCGATCTGACTTAATATCACCTAAAAGTGGATTAATCAGTAAGTCAACCTGACCGCCCATTAGAGCTGCCAAGGCTTCACCGCCTCCTTTATAGGGGATATGCGTCATTTTTATATTGGTGGTTTGTTCAAATAAAATCGTAGCCATATGTGGTGTTCCACCTTCACCCGAAGATCCATAATTGAGCTTGCCAGGATGATCTTTAGCGTAATTAACTAAATCTTTTACTGAATTAATTTTTAAGTCTTTATTTACTTTGAGGATAAGCGGGCCTATACCCATATAAGCAATTGCAACTAAATCTTTTTTTACGTCAAAGTTTGGATTTGTATAGAATGCAGGACTAATTGCAATACTATTTGCGACCACAAGGAAAGTGTAGCCATCAGTTTTAGACTTAGCCACCCACTCTGCGGCAATATTGCCACCAGCACCGGCTTTATTTTCAACAATGACAGGTACTTTAAGTTTATTGGTAATTGATTTAGCATAAGTTCTTGCAACTAAGTCAATGCTACTGCCTGGAGAAAACCCAACGACTAGCGTAATGGGCTTATTCGGATAGTCCGTTTGAGCTACCGCAAAATTCATCGTAAAAAAAATCCCTACAAGGCTACTAACAAAAACCTTTAGAAAAAAATGTTTATTCATAATCAGCACTTTCAGAAATATAACCATGTTGTAAATCAAATTTTATCTGGGTTTGGTTGCGATGTTTTTTATTACCATAGCCTCCTCCGCCAGGAGTTCGTAAAATAACTTCATCACCGGGTTGCAAAATTTGTGGTTTTCGAGAATCCACGCTTTGACCATTAATCAGCACATTACCTAATTGGCCTGACTCACCTCCGACAATCCCCGGTGCGGCTACTTTTAATCGCTCAGTTAAGAGTGCAACAGAAAGTGGCGATGAGTGCATATTGATAAAACAAATTTCTTCCCCTAATCCGCCTCGATAAAGACCCGGACCTCCTGAATCAGCTACCAGATACTTCCTTTTAAAAAACAAGGGAAAGTCACGTTCCGCAATTTCAATGGGCGTTGGCGAAATATTACTAGGCCACGACATAGCAGAGGAGCCATCTTTGAGTGCTGAGGCACCTAAGCCGCCATTAAAAAATAAAACACTTGAAAACGGTTTGCCATCTTCTTTGATGCCACTTAAATTAGTAATCCATACTGGTGAGCCAGAAGCTGCCATTACTTTTTGAGTAAGGATTGGTGCAAGTGCGCCAAAAACTAAGCAAGGGACATAATGTCCAGTGCAAGATCTACCACCTACTGGAGCTGGTGATTTGGGGTTTAGGAGTGAACCTTCTGGAGCTGTCGTTGTGATTGCTTTGAAGAGTCCATGGTTATTAGGCAGATTCGGCAATAGTAGACATTTAATGGCGTAGATCACCATTGCATTGGTATAGGAAAGAACGCAGTTAATTGCAGAGTTTTGCTGTGGTGGTGATCCAGTAAAGTCACAAGTAATCGTTGAATCTTTGATTTCTACTTTTACATGAAACTCTAGACGTTCTTGAAATCCATCGGTCTCCATACTATAAGAGTAGATTCCGTCTGGTAATGATTGAATTGCTTTGCGCATTGCAAGGTCACTTCGCTCAAATAAGCCATCGGCTAACTCTGAAAAATTGTTCAGCTGATATTCTGTAAGTAATCCGTCCATCCGTTGTGCAATTAATTCCACTGCACCGACATGACAAAAAATATCGCCTACAGTTTGATCGGGCGTTCGAACATTGGTTCGAATCAATTGAATTAGGGTTTCATCTTGGCGGCCACTCTTTATCAAAGGCATGACTGGGATATGAAAACCCTCTTCAAACAGTTCGCGTGCATCAACCGAACGAACCTTCCCACCGATATCGGGCACGTGTCCTGCGGTAGCGGCAAAGCCAACCAGTATTTCCTGGTGGAAAATAGGAGCAACTAAACACACATCGTTCAAGTGGCCAGTACCAATCCAAGGATTGTTCGTAATGAAAACATCACCTTTGGCCATCTTATCTTTACCAATTGTATTAATGGTAGCTTTCACAGTATTGGGTAAGGTACCGATAAAGGAGGGGAGACTCCCACTATTTTCGGCAAATGCATTCCCATCAGAATCTGTAATAACTACAGCAAAATCATTTGCTTCGGAAGAAAGCGTAGAAAAGGATGTTCGGATAATGAGCTGCGCAGCTTCGTTAGCAATTGCTTGAACGCGGGACCAGAAGATTTGTAAAAATACAGGGCCAGAATTTAAAAGAGGGACATTTTTCATATTCATTAGTTATCTGAAATAGTGATAATTAAATTGCCATGAATACTCATTTTGACAAAGCCTAAGGGACCTACTACGATGGTTGTCCCATATTCTTCAATTAATAAGGGACCTGCATGTTCAAAGCTAGAATCTAATTCAGATCTGTTAAATATAGGTGTATTGGTAAAGTCTCCTATTTCTTGAAAGAAAACCTGTCGAAACTTTGGCTTAGTAATAGAAGTTGATTTTATAGCCTGTGTCACAGAATTTTTTTGGAGTGGTGCAGCGATGCCAGCAATGCGCAGATTTACTAGTTCAATCACTCCATTGGGCGGCGTGCGACCAAATTTTTCAGCATATTGAGTAAGGAATGTATTTTTTATTTCCTGGTTCGCTATTTTTTGCGATTCATTATTTACGGAAAAAATAGGTAATTTAAAGAGTAAATTAAATCCTTGTCCCACAAATCTAGCCTCGGCTTGATACGTTATCTGAACTGGACCATAACTTCCATTTAGCGCTTGAAGATCTGATTGTATTTCTGACTCTAAATCTCGAATATTTTTTTCTAAATCTTCTATCAAG
The DNA here is from genome assembly GCA_947448305.1 of Burkholderiaceae bacterium. Taxonomy (GTDB): domain Bacteria; phylum Pseudomonadota; class Gammaproteobacteria; order Burkholderiales; family Burkholderiaceae; genus Polynucleobacter. The sequence goes on along the minus strand of CANFME010000028.1, from coordinate 9,232 downwards.
TTGAAATCAGGTTTGTAACTGATAGTTTTTGAGCGATCCGCTCTAGCCGGCGCAATGAGAAGTCCAAATGCAGATGCAACACCTGCATCCCGTGGACAAATAATCGTAGAGATACCTACTGCTTTAGCAACCATGTAGGCATGAAGCGGGCCTCCACCTCCTGTTGCAAGGAGAACAAAGTTACGGGGATCTCGACCTTGTTCAGCGACATGTAAGCGTGCTGCAGTGGCCATGTTCTCAGCAACAAGATGATGAATACCCCATGCAATCTGAGTTTGATTTGAGTTACAGACATGAGCCAACTGATTTAAGGCTTGCTCTGCTGCAAGGCTATTAATTGGAATCGTTCCACCAGCGAAGTAGTCGGGATTAATGTAGCCTAGAAATAAGTTAGCATCTGTTACAGTTGCTTGATCTCCGCCGAGTCCATAACACGCTGGGCCTGGTTCAGAACTGGCACTTTGGGGACCTACTTGCAGTAAGTTTAATTCATCTTGATGCGCAATACTGCCACCACCAGCGCCGATTTCAATGAGTTCAATAGTGGTGATATTAATTGGCATACCACTACCTTTTGTAAAGCGTTTTTGTCTCGCTGCCTCAAAGCTATAGGCAATTGAAGGTTGACTCTGATTAATAAGGCAAAGTTTGGCTGTTGTACCACCCATATCAAAGGCTAATAAATCAGAAACTCCCTCTTCAATGCCAAAATAGCTTGCAGCCACCACCCCAGCAGCTGGTCCCGATTCTAGTAGATCAATGGGTTTACTTTTGGCGGTATTAAGATGACTGAGCCCACCATTCGAGAGCATCATTAACACTTCGGCTTTTATCCCTATTTGGGAAAGTGTACTTTCAAGTTGATTCAGGTACGAAAGTGCAATGGGCTTAATGTAAGCATTCGCAATCGTCGTTGTCATCCTTTCAAACTCACGAATAATAGGACTTATTTCTGATGAAATAGTTAGCGCTAAATGGGGATATTTATTTTTAATTACGGTTGCTAACATTTCCTCGTGGATTGGGTTTGCGTAGGAATGCAGTAGACAAATAGCAATTGATTCCACACCTAAATGAATTAGACGTTCAACTTCAGATAATGCTTGCACCGCATTAATTTTTTCAATTTCAAATCCTCTTGCGTCAATTCGTCCACAGATTTCACCTCTGAGATTTCTGGGTACTAAAGTATCTGGGCGGCTAATAGCTAAATCATAAAGATCATATTTGCGTTCATTACCTATTTCAATAATATCTTTAAATCCTTGATTAGTGATTAGACCTGTGCAAGCACCTTTGCGTTCAATCAAAGCATTCGTAAATAAAGTTGTAGCATGTACGATCCGGAAAATTTCTTCAGGGGCAATTTTTTTGTTAGTAATTAGCTGATTCAAGCCATTTGTAACTCCAACAATTGGATTTGAGTTTGTAGTGAGTACTTTGAGTGACTCAACTTTCTGCGATGGTAAGTGGCGCGCAACAATATCAGTAAATGTTCCCCCAATATCAATTCCTATCGACCAGTTCATCCCAGCTATCCTTAAAGAGTGATTTTATGTTTAATCTTTAAAAGTATACGATGTAAATTCTGAAATCTAATTCGTTTCTATTCGAGTTCATGCCCCAGACAATTTGACTGAGATTAATATTGAAACTCCGACCATCTTTTTTATAGAGTTTTAGCGATTAACTAGTCTTCTTTAAAGGGTATTCCATGATGGAAGATTTAAGTTTTATGTATAAAAATAAATAATGCATAAAAATATTAAACCAACTGCAATTGAGCAAACATTCATATCCCTAAGACATGATGTTTTTATCTTGCCATTTCTACTTAGTTCAAAACTTCAAATAGAAGATCTTCAACGAGTCTATGAACTATCTTCTTAAAGATGGCGAGACTACTGCCACTTACATCAAAAGTATGTTCTTGGACCGAAAAAAATGCTTTGAAGGCACTAGCATTATGGATAAAAGATACGCCTTAATTATTTGGAGATATATATGTTGAAAATTACTAGGCCTACGCCATCTCACTTTGGCATCTACGTGACTGATGTCGATAAGATGGTTAATTTTTATAAAACTCTTTTTGGCTTGACGGAGACAGATAGAGGTGTTGGTAAAACCTTTAAAGCCCCATTGATTTTTCTTAGTGCAAGCCCAGATCAGCATCATCAATTGGTTATTGCAGGTGGTCGACCAGTTGATGCAACATTTAGTACAGTAATGCAACTTTCATTTGTAGTCCCGAGTATTCAATATCTAAGAGATATTAGAAAGAATGCAACTGAGCTTGGTGCAACAAAATTTTTACCTCTCAATCATGGTAATGCACTTTCAGTTTATTTTGCTGATCCGGAAGGTAATACGGTTGAGGCATACGTGGATATGCCTTTCTACATTTCCCAACCCCATGGGGATCCTTTAGATCTTGATAAAGATGACGAGACCTTACTCAGAGAGACAGAAGAAATTTGTCGAAATGATCCAAGCTTCAAACTTTTAGATGAGTGGCGTGCGGAAGTTTTTAAATAAATATAAATCCCTAAAATTTTAAAAAACAGGAATAAGAAAAAATGAAACGTTTAACATTCATTTTAGAAGGTCACAGTTCATGGGGTACTTTAGTTGGTTTGGGTTGTAAGCCATCAAAATTGATGAGGTCGGGTGATATTTGTGAAGTTAAGATTGAGCATGTGGGTACCTTGATAAATCCTATCGCTACCCAAGGATGATGAGCATGCTAGTTATAAGAGTTCACCAACCAGGAGGACCCGATGCGTTATGTGTTGAGCAATTACCTCTCCCAATGCCCGGCCCCGGAGAAGTCAGAGTGCAAGCCCATGCCGTTGGCGTAGGTCGTCCTGATGTATTGATTCGTCAGGGAACTTACAAGTGGATGCCACCACTACCTGCAATTCCTGGCGCAGAACTTGCTGGTGAAATTGATGCTGTTGGGGAGGGTGTAACTTCACTAAAACTGGGTCAACGTGTTTTGGTAAGTTCTCGCGATTTAAGTCAAAGAGGTGGTTGCTACGTTCAAAATATCGTTGTACCAGAAAGTGCTCCTTACATCTTACCTGACACAATTTCATTTAATGACGCAGTCAGTCTACCAAATTTACAGCTTGCCATAGCCCTTATGCAAGCAGCTAGCCCAGGACACGCTCCAACCCCGGGAACTGTTTTAATTACTGGTGCGGCGGGAGGGGTGGCTACCATGCTTTCACAAGTAGCCCGTTACTATGGATTCAAAACAATAGGAACAGCTCGTACCTTGGAAAAGAGAGAGTTTGCTTTATCAATTGGTTTTGATGTAATCCTAGATGCCAATCCTTCAACTCTTGTTGAACAGGTTATGTCTGCAACGGATAGTCAAGGCGTCAATTTGGTTTATGACCACTTAGGCGGTGAAATTTTTCCGCAGTGTATCCGAAGTTTAAGCCCTCTTGGACTTGCTGTTTCCTACAACATCATCACTGGCAAGCCCAGTGATGACGTATTTGGAATACTTCGTGAACTTTTTGGAAAAAGTCTTGCTGTGCGCTGTTTTTCGATGCATACATTTGATGAAGATAAAAATAACCGTCGTAATCTGATGTTGAACGCAATTGATCTGATGTCGAATGGCCATGTGAAAGCCCCATCATCAGTAGTGATGGATTTTAGTCAGGTTGCTCAAGCACATGAGATTCTTGATCAAGGACTTACTTTAGGCAAGATAGTTTTAAAACCCCATTAAGAGGGTATCTCAAAAGGAGATAAATGATGACAAAAAAAGTTCCAAATTTTTTACTAAAAACCCTTTCTGCTCTCTTCTTAATATCAATAGCGATGCTAAGTAATGCGCAAAATTACCCGGATCATTCCATCAGGATTCTTCAAGGTTTTGCACCCGGTGGAAATGCAGATTCTATAGCTAGGGCAGTTAGCGATGAAATGGGCAAAGGTCTTTCACAAACATTTATTGTCGATGCTCAAACTGGCGCAGGCGGAACTATTGCAGCCAATTCAGTTTCTAGAGCTAAGCCTGATGGCTACACTTTGTTACTTGCTACCGGTGGTCACGCAGTAGCTGGAGCTCTTTATAATAATTTGGCTTATAAAACAGTTCAAGATTTTGACATGATTGGTACGATCACTTATTTCCCATTTTTGATTGTTGTTAAGAATGATGGAAAAATCCAAAACCTATCATCTCTTCTTCTAGATGCAAAATCGATCCCTGATAAATTAAGTTATGGTTCTGCCGGAATTGGATCGACCCATCATCTTGCTGGTGAATTGCTTTCTAGCATGTCTAAAACGCAATTACTACATATTCCATACAAGGGAGATGCTGCTTCTGTAGTTGCTTTATTATCAGGTGATATACCCATGATCATTGCGCCGCCCACTGCAGTGATGGCCAATATTAAAGCTGGAAAGTTACGTGCTATAGCAACAACCGGCCCTCAAAGATGGCAAGGCTTGCCGGATGTTCCTACAGTGACTGAACAAGGAATCACTGGATACGATGTACGTTCTTGGGCAGGATTGATGGCCCCCGCCGGTACTCCTCGACCGATTATTGATCGATTAAATAGTGAACTACAAAAAGCACTCCTTGTACCTGCTGTTAGAAGTAAGTTAGAAGATATGGGCGGTGAAGTAAAAGGAAGTACTCCCGATGAAATGAAGGTGATGGTTTCTAACCAAACTCAAAAATGGATTCAAGTTGTTAATGATGCAAAAATTCCAAAACAATAGTTCACATCAAGAAGAAAGATATTTATGTCATTAATTGAAATTCGTAAGCGCAGTTTAATTATTGAAACTCAATACCATGAAGGGGGACCAAAGGCAACGGTACCTCTAAAGATGGCTGCATCTTGCGCTGTTATTCAGAATCCCTACGCTAGCCGATTTGAACCAGATTTAATGCCGTTCATGGCTGAATTAAGAAGCTTGGGGACTTGGCTAGCGCAAGAACTAGTCGATACACTTGGTCGTGACAATATTGAAACATATAGTAAAGCTGCAATCGTTGGAGTGAATGGTGAAATGGAGCATGGCGCAGTTTGGCATGAGGCTGGTGGTTGGGCTATGCGAAGTGTTTTGGGCGAACCCAAAGCAATGGTTCCAGCTTCCAAAGCTGTAGCATCAGCAGGATATCGATTGATGGTTCCACTGCACTATATTCATGCATCCTATGTAAGGAGCCATTTTAATAGTATGGAAATTGGCATACAAGATGCCCCGCGTCCTAATGAAATTCTTTTTGCCTTAGTCATGGGAACTGGACCTCGAGTTCATTCACGATTAGGTGGACTAACTAAAGATAAAGTTTCCATACATGATGGACAACGATAACAAGTGTTATTTTTTTTCAGACAGCGATAAATTTCGGTCAACTTGAGTTAGATGTTTTGGTACTTTAGGTCCTTTATGGAGCTGTTTGCCGCTCTGCCATTACCAATGCAAAATGATCTTCAAAATCAATGTGAACTTTAGTTAGTATTTTTAAGGCACTCTCTAAATTATCAGCGACTTCAGGTAATGAAATAATCTTTTCAATATCACGAGTGAGCGCTAATAATTCATTAGCACGCTCAGCTAAAAGTTGAGCAGCACAATTTTGTGCTAATTGACCAATTGAACCAGGGATTTCAAAGCTCAATCCAGCGGTCATTAATCCACCCTCTCTTTTAAGGGTTAAACTTGTCGAAATATTGCCGATATCTGACAAGGCGTACATGATTAAAGTTGCAGCTTTGGCTAATTCAGTTCGCATTTTTAGAGGCAATGGATTAGGTGAAAATACTTGTACAAAAGTATGCAACATCAAGGTGTACAAACAATTCCCTAAATCAACTACTCTCATAGCAAGTGGATCTGTTATTTGAGTGCCTTCGTTTCGATTTAAAAGGTCAACGAGCCTTGGATTAACTGTTGCAAGTCTAGCTGGTTCAAAACCAGGCCGTGCAATCTTTAATTTTTTATACTCATCCAAAATGTCTCGAAACATTGCAAAATGTGAGTCTTCAATATGACCAGGAGAACCTTCCCCCTGAATCACAATTTCTTCTAGCGCCTTATGGGCTGACTCAATATCTGTAACGGCAAATAAGCCAGGTAATGGAAATTGAGCATTACCAACTTGAGATTGTGAATTTCCAGAAAAAAGTACATCTTCACCTAGTTTCTCTGCAAGAAAATCAATGCCATTGCCAATGGTGTGATAAAGGTAACCTTGGGACGGATAATCGGTTGGGGTGGGGGAGTAGAGATCCCTGCGCACTTCCCGGTGATAATGCGGCAGATGCCTGAAGGCAATTCCTTCAGGAATATCAATACCTAATGGCTTTTCAAGTGCCATAAAGTGCTGCAAAGTCGACTCGTTAAATGGTGAAAGATTTAATTGAATATTCGCTGGGAAACGCCCAGTTGGAATTGGAAAATTAGGACGTGAAAAATGGGGTGCAGAGCCGAAAGCTGCAAGTAAGTTATTAACCAAACTGAGGTGTAACATTTCCTCCAAAGCAACAATACGAATTTTCTTACGCCATCCCTTAATTACGGTCAATTCTTCTTCAGTAACACCTTCATCTGAAGAGCTCTTCAAGGTCATTGCTGCATATAAATAGCTACACATCACACTATGCTCAAACTCAGCTGCTTCGTGTAAAAGAAACAACAACTCCGCACGGTCCTTAATAACGTTCAAATTCAAATCCATCACAAGTCCAATTAAATCAGGAGAAAATTAAAAATTAATGAGTTTAGTAAAACCAATCTAGGTTTACAAATGTAAATTTGGCCTCAAAAATAGTTTTGTATTGTCAGTAGAGCGGCTTTTGACACCCTAAAACTGACGAAATTCTTGAAGAAAGTAAACTTAAAAAATCGCACTACACATTTCTAAAAAACCACCTAAACAAAGCGACTACATTACCGACACATTGGGAAAAGTCAATTTTCATCACAAATAAAAGTTAGATTCAGAATGCACAACTAAAACAATACCACATATGTGGGAGGCTCCTTGGCTATAGAAGCTCGCGTGGCTTTCAACAATTTAGGCTAAAAGTGATCAGTGAAAACAAGTTATTTCTACAATGTTAAGATATTAATACTTAATTACTAAGTTACTAAAATCATGATGGTTAAGTAAAAAATTATTCATATAATCATCATCTTCTAAATCATTTGAGTTTTATGAAATCAGAAAAAAGAAAAATATCACCCCTAGCGTTTCAACTCGGAATGGCTGGTTTAATTCCTTTTGTTGTTTTAGCTGGTTTAACCTTTACTGGGTTATCTTCCTATAAAAATATCATTATTATGAGTTTGCTTGCCTATGGTGCCAGTATTTGTAGTTTCCTTGGAGCAATTCATTGGGGGCTCACTATGCGTGACACAACTCCTAACAAAGGATATTTAATATGGGGAGTAATTCCTAGTTTAATTGGGTGGATCAGTCTAATGATTAGACCAGAAATAGGCTTACTATTAATTACTGCGTTACTTTGGATTTGCTTTTTTGTTGATTCAAAGATTTATCCTAAATATACCCTTGCACATTGGTTACCAATGCGTTTGATTTTGACAATTACATCCAGCGTTTCTTGTCTTATTGCTGCCAATAACTAATTCCTCTAATAGCTAGTTGCGCATTACTTAAGAAATTGAAAAAGTCTAACTCGAGGTAAATAGAATTTTTTGAAGAATCGCTAACAACCCATAATATGGGAAGTAAATATTGTTAATAGTAAATCTATTCCTCAGATCAAAAGACTAAAAATATGATTTTTAAATTTAGACCTATCCTACGTTTTATCTTTTTGCTAGGACTTTTCGCTCCAATTGCTTTTTGCGCTGAGAAAAGTAATTCAAAAGCAAACTATCAGTCTACTGAGAGATATTATCAAAACATAATCCGTCAAGCGTCAGTTCCTATAGCGGAGTTACAGCAGTTCATCCATTATTTACCAAAAGGCGGAGATATTCATCACCACTACGTTGGCGCACTTTATGCTGAAACTTACGTAGATTGGGTTGACCAGAAGGGCTATTGTATCTATCGTAACAATTTTAAGATTGAGACTCAATTAGAAACTAACCAAGGGAACTCAAGTAAAGAATGTATAAGTGTTTTGCAACTTCGTGCAGATAGCCTTCTTTACAACAGACTATTACAGCATTGGTCTGATAAAGATTTCAATTATCAGCAGCCATCGGATCAACAGTTTTTTAGTACCTTTGCGTATTTTTTCCCTATAGCATATTCCTTTAATAGGGCGGGTCTCGAGATTATTAAAAATCGTGCTCTCGATGAAAATTTGCAATATATTGAGACTACATTTATGTTGTCACCTTCAAAGGGTGATAAAAAAGTTGATCAAAAATTAAGAACCTTGATTGCCAATAAAGATGATCTTATTATCAATCAGGCATTAGAGTCATCTTTTGCAGAGTTCCAGATAGACAAAAACTTTCAAGATGCAATTAGTGATTACGTAAAAGAGATTGACGATCATTTTTCACAAGTAAATGACTCTCTTTTTACTGTGAAGGCACAAGCATATGCCTTGAGAAATGAAGAGCCCGATATATTTTTTGCAAGGCTTTACGCCTCTTTTGTCGCAAGTCAAAAATCCACAAATATTGTCGGTGTGAATATTGTTGGACCAGAAAATGAGTTTGTTTCAATGCGCGACTATTCCTTACACATGAAAATGACTCGTTTTTTAAAACAAAAATTTCCTAGTACAAAACTTTCTTTTCATGCTGGGGAGTTGGCTTTAGGCATGGTGCCACCTGAGGGTTTGAGAAGCCACATTACTGAGGCAGTTCAAGTTGCAGGCGTTGATCGTATCGGTCATGGCGTAGATATTGTCTATGAGCGTAATTTAAATCAACTCATGCAAGAAATGAAGCAAAAAAAGATTGCTGTAGAAATTAATTTAACCAGTAATGAATTTATTACGAAAATTTCTGGCCAGAGCCATCCCATCATTTTGTATGCAAAAAATGGCGTACCCATAGTAATCTCAAGTGATGACGAGGGCGTCTCAAGAGGGAGTATTAGTCAAGAATACTTACTTTATTTGAGTCGTTATAAACCCTCTTATGCGACCTTAAAGAAAACTATTTACAACAGTATTGAGTACTCTTTTTTGAGTAGACAAGAAAAGGCAGCCCAAATTGAGAAATTAAATAATAAATTTGCACAGTTTGAAGCCAAAAT
>CANFME010000027.1 GCA_947448305.1 Burkholderiaceae bacterium | reverse complement strand
GGAAAAACGATACTGTAATGCTTGGTTTACAAAATGAGCGTGAATGGCAAGTATTTTGTGAAAAAGTATTGTTCCAAGCTGAGCTCGCCCAGGATCCTAGATTCTCAAATAACTCGCAGCGTAATGAAAATAGAAATGCTTTGAAAGCAATTATTGATCAATGCTTTTCAGCTTTAACAATTACCCAAGTGGAAGAACGTTTAGATGTTGCTCAAATCGCCAATGCCAGAATGAATGATATGGCTGGACTATGGAATCATGAGCAGTTAAAAGCGCGTAATCGTTGGCAATCGGTGGGCTCTCCCGTTGGTGAGATTCCTGCTTTACTCCCTCCAGGTAAGAATAGTGCTTTTGAATACCGAATGGGTCCAATTCCGGCGATTGGTGAGCATACTGAGCAAATCTTGACAGAACTGGGGTTTAGTTCTGAACAAATCAAAGAGTTGCGCGCATCGAAAGCTATTTAATTTTTTAGTTATTAATCAACACCGATGTAATTAATTTCGGACGACATAATCATGACAGCACAGACAGACTTCCCTTCTCAAGTTTTAGCGCAATATGCGGCCAACTTACAGTTTTCAGATATTCCAACCAGAGTCATTCGAAAAACGGAAGACCTACTGGTGGACTGGGTAGGTTCAGCACTAGCAGGCAAGGGTGCTCGTGCAGTAGAAAGTGTTGCAAAGTTTGCAGCAAATATGACTCCAGTGCAGAATCAAGCTTATCCTGGCAGCGCTGAAATATTAATTCACCGCACTCACTCATCCCCAATGTTTGCGGCGATGGTAAACGCAGCTGCTTCCCATGTGGTCGAGCAGGACGATGTCCACAATGCCTCTGTCTTTCATCCAGCTACGGTGGTTTTCTCGCCTGCACTAGCAGTTGCTCAAGCCATCGGTGCGAGTGGCCAAGAGTTTTTAACGGCCTGCGTTGCTGGCTATGAAGTAGGGATTCGGGTTGGTGAATTTTTAGGCAGGTCACACTATAAGATTTTTCACACCACAGGAACTGCTGGAAGTTTAGCTGCGGCAGCAGCCGTTGGTCGTTTGTTACATTTAACCCCAGAACAAATGTTACATGCCTTTGGCTCAGCAGGAACACAGGCTGCTGGCTTATGGGAATTTTTACGCGACGCGGCAGACTCTAAACAGTTACATACAGCCCACGCAGCAAGTACTGGATTGATGTCAGCCTATTTAGCAAAAGACGGTTTCACTGGCGCTAAACATATTCTAGAAGGCCCTCAGGGTATGGCAGCGGGGATGTCAACGGATGCGGACGTAACGAAGCTCACTCAAGGTTTAGGAACGCGCTTTGCCACGGAGGAAACTTCATTTAAGTACCACGCATCTTGTCGACATACGCATCCTGCTGCCGACGCCTTATTAAAAGTAATGCAAGATAACCAATTGAATATTGATCAAATTGCTAGAGTGATTACGCATGTGCATCAGGGCGCGATTGATGTACTTGGGCCGGTAGTAGACCCGAAAACAGTTCATCAGTCTAAATTTTCGATGGGAACAGTATTGGCTTTAGCAGCACGATTTGGCTATGCAGGCTTGAATGAGTTTGAGTCCTCTTTTTCTAGTGAAGACATTCAAGCATTCTGTCAGAAAGTGGAAATGGTTTTAGACCCAGAAGTTGATCAGGCTTATCCGCGTAAATGGATAGGTAAGGTCACCGTGACGACGAATGATGGTAAGACTTATAACGGTCGAGTGGATGATCCAAAGGGTGATCCGGATAATACATTATCTAGATCAGAAATTGAAGATAAAGCCATTCGCCTAGCTTTATTTAGTAAAGCGGCAACTGAAGTAGAAATGCGCACACTAATTGATCAACTATGGCATATTGAAACGCTGACAAAGATTGGAAAATTTTTATGAGTCAAGACAAAGCAAATTCTACAAGCGGGCTAGCAAAAGCATTTTTATTTGTCCCGGCCAATCGGCCTGAGCGATTTATCAAAGCGCTTGAAACGGGTGCTCATATTATTGTTGATTTAGAAGATGCCGTAGGCCTCATTGATAAACCAGCGGCAAGGCAATCCATTATTCAAAATTTAGTGCCCCTTTTTGAGAAATTTGGTGATCGTATTCTGTTACGTATGAATAGCCTCAGTACCGATCAAGCTTCCTTGGACCTAGACTTAATTAAGACCTTACCTTTAAAGGCATTAATTCATCCAAAAACAGAGTCGAGCGAACAGTTAGATTTAATTAGTACTTACTTATCCTCAGACAGTTACATTATTCCAATGATTGAGTCTGCTAAAGGAATCGATCAACTGCGTTCTATTGCATCTCATCCCAAAACAATTCGATTAACTTTGGGGAATATTGATTTACAAGCAGACCTAGGTTTACGTTGTGATAGCAATGAGTCAGAGTTGCAGGATCTTCGATTCCAAATGACAGTACTGAGTCGCTTGTTCGATTTAGCTCCGCCTATTGACGGCGTTACAGTAGATTTGCAAAATGAGGCGCAGCTTCTGGCAGATTTACAACGTGCGCGTGGCATCGGATTTCTTGGAAAGCTATGTTTACATCCCAAACAAATTCCTACAACGTTGCAATTTTTTCAGCCTAGTCAGGATGAAGTGTTAAGAGCACAAAATATTGTTGAGGCTTTTGAAAAAGCACAAGGCGGAGCAGTTCAACTCGATGGCAAGATGATTGATCGACCAGTTTTTTTACTAGCTCAAAGATTACTAAACTCTATCAAAAAAGACTAATCTAGTAAAAAGTCTCTTAATTAGAAAGATTCTTATTAGGATTTACTCTGATTTATTGAATAAAACGGAGTAAATCAAGGTATATTTATACAAGAAGTTTTTTATAAAAATATCCTAATGGGGACAACAATGAGCAAATCTCTCATCAAGTATTTGATGATTGGTCTAGTCGGTTTTTCAGTTCAGGCATCAGCCCAAGTGAAAGATCGTAATATCGAGGAAATCAAACAAGAATCTTTATATCGCGCTGAAAATGGTGGAGCATATCCACTTCTGAATATGGAAGTGCCAGATGTCAAAGAAGCCCTTGGCCTCATTAAAACCAGAAATCCTGATGAGTGGGCAGCAGCATGGAGTCAAGTGGCCGATAAATATATGCAGCAGGCAAAGGCAGCCACTTCGAAGGAACAAGCTAGTGTGCTTTATAAGAAAGCTTGGCGGCTATACTTTTTTGGTCAATGGCCAGCTCCAACCTCTCAAGGTAAAGAAGTTGCATATCAAAAAGCTTTGGATGCTTATTCAAAATATGCACAAAGCTTCGACATTCCATTAGAAGTGGTTAAGATTCCTTTTGAAGGCAAGCAAATCGTCGGTTACATGCGTCTTCCTAAAGGTGCAAGTGCTAATCAGAAAGTCCCGCTGATTTTTGCCGTTAGTGGTTTGGATAGTCGCAAAGAAACGGTAGCTGATAGCTATAGTCAAATCTTGCAACATGGTGTTGGTATTTTTGTCGTAGATGGTCCCGGTACAGGGCAAGCGCCGATTAAAGTAAGCCCAACAGCAGAAAGAATGTTCTCTGCAGCTTTAGATTATCTACAGACGCGTCCAGAGATTGACCAGAAACGGATTATTTTTTCAGGAGTGAGTTTTGGTGCTTATTGGGCAACAAAAATGGGCATTCTAGAAAAAGATCGATTACTCGGCTCAGTTGCTCAGTCACCACCAGTTCACTCAACGTTTGACTCTAAGTTTGTTGAAAAGAAACTGAGTACGCCGGAGTATTTATTTGATTACTTACCTGCCAGTATTAATGTTTATGAAGGCGTTACTAATTTAGAGCAATTGTTAGCCTATGTACCAAAAATGTCGTTAAAAGATCAAAACTTATTACAGAGACCAACAACACAGATGTTGATTTTGGCAGGTGCTAACGACACTCAAGTCCCTTTAGAGGATGTCAAGAGGTTAATGGAAGCGGGTGATATACCAAAGGATTTTTGGATTAATCCCAAAGGTGGTCATTTGGGACGTGAAGTAAAAGGATGGACTGATGCAAATATTTTTTCTAAAGTGATTATTCCTTGGGAATTACGCATATTAGAACAATCTGGCTGGAAAAAACCTTAAAGGAAGAAAAATGAAAAACCTATACTGTTCTTGCGGAGTTTCCCGCAGAAATTTTTTAAGTAGTTTAGCCGGCTTAGGTGCCGCGACAGTTTTACCAACTACGGCAAATGCTCAATCTTCAGCAGTGATTGGTAATCGCGACAAGATTGATACGCATCATCACTTTTTTGCGCCTACCTTGGTTGCTGAAATGGTTTCCAAAAAGTTGGCACAAAAACCTGCACTTGACTGGTCTGTCAAAAATACTATCGATGATATGGACGCTGCTGGTACCAAAACATCTATTCTTTCTGCAACCACACCGCAAGTAAGCTTTTTAGATCCAGCAATGGCGAAAAAGATTGCCCGTGAAAATAATGAATATGCTGCAAAAGTGGCTGGCGATCACAAAGGGCGCTTTGGCTCATTTGCGATGCTACCAATGCAAAACATGGATGACGCTTTGCGTGAAATTGAATATTCGATGGACGTCTTAAAAGCCGATGGTATTGGTTTGCTAACGAGTTATGGCGACAAGTGGTTAGGTCATCCTTCTTTTGCACCTGTAATGGAAGAACTCAATCGTCGTAAAGCTATTTTATATACGCATCCAACTTCAGCTAATTGTTGTAATAACTTATTACCAGACACCCCACCAACTGTGGTTGAGTATGGTACGGATACGACTAGAACGATTGTCAATATTGTGTTTTCTGGAACAGCTGCAAAGTGTCAAGATATTAAATTTATCTTCTCACACGCGGGTGGTACTTTGCCATTCTTAACTGAGCGTTTACAAAAAATGCCGGTTATTGATAAAAAATTAGCAGAACGCGTGCCTAATGGTGTGATGCATGAGTTACAACGCTTCTACTATGACACAGCTTGGGCCTCCAATGGTTATGCCTTACCATCATTACTCGCCTTAGTTACAAAAGATAAAGTTTTATTCGGATCAGATTACCCATACCGAACCAGTGAAGACAATATCAAGGGTCTCTTGGCTTATGGATTTAATCAACAAGACATGAATTTGATTACACGCGGTAACGCAGCCAAATTGATGCCACGTTGGAACAGCTAATTGTGCGTTAACTAGCTGAAACATTAGATTAATAGAACCTGTTTACACGCCATCTTCGGATGGCGTGCTCATTTGTGAGCATCCAGATTTCAACAGTTGCGCATTACAAATTTGAGGAATTAAGCCTTAAAATAACTGGCACCTAATAGTTACTTTTTAGCAGTATTACTATTATTTGTATTTTACTACTAATACTAGTAAAATACATTTACAACTAATACTGCTAGGAAAAACAGTGCAACAATCCTTAATAACGACGACTCAACTTGGTCAAATAATCTTATCCGCTCGGAAGGCTAAGGGGTTATCACAAGCAGAACTTGCGGCAAGAATCGGTGTTAGTCAAGGTCGAATTTCTCAATTCGAATTAAAACCTGAGACGATTACAACTGAGCAACTACTTCTTTTGACAAGTATTTTGGGACTAGAAATCTCCATCAATTTGCGCAATACATCAACGGTTACAAAAAACAAAAAAACGGATTGGTGAATTATGGGTCGCAATTCATACAGTAAGTCACTTGAAATCTGGACAAATGGCGAACATGTCGGTACCTGGAACATCCCAGCGCGAGGAGGGATGGAGCTCATTTATAGCCAAGAATGGGTGCAATCGGAAGCTGGAAGACCTTTATCATTGTCACTACCATTTGGCATAGGCAAATCAAGGATCAAGACGCAAGCTGTTGAGAACTTTTTTCGCAACCTGTTACCAGATAGTGATGTGATTCGAAAACGTATTGCTGAAAAGTTTAAGTTAAAGTCTGCTGACACATTTGAGCTTTTAGAATCAATTGGTCGTGATTGTGTTGGAGCTGTGCAATTACTGCAACCAGGAAAGACACCTACTGGGTTTGACAAGATTGAGTTCATCCCTCTGTCAGAAGAATTGGTTGCTAATCACCTAAAGCGGGTCGTGGTTACTCCAGGCTTTAGCACGCAAGACATTGACGATGAGTTTCGCATATCCCTTGCAGGAGCTCAGGAAAAGACGGCCTTACTTTGGCATGCGGGCAAATGGAATTTACCGTTGAACTCAACGCCAACAACGCATATTTTTAAGCTTCCGTTGGGCTTAGTCGGAAACAGTCAAGTCAATCTTGAAACTTCTGTAGAAAATGAGTGGCTCTGTCTACAAATACTACGTGAGTTCGGCTTACCCATAACTAACTCAGAACTAGCAACGTTCAAAGGTCAACGAGTTCTCATTGTCGAGCGGTTTGATCGTAAGCTTTCGACCTCAGGTACCTGGTGGATGAGGCTGCCTCAAGAGGACTTTTGTCAAGCATTAGGAGTTGCTCCAAATAATAAATATGAAAGTGATGGCGGTCCAGGGTTTGGCAGCATAGCACGACTTCTTCAGCAAAGCACCCATCCGGATAAAGACCGCAATACGCTACTGACAGCACAGATTTTATTTTGGATGTTGGCTGCGACTGATGGTCATGCTAAAAACTTCAGTACTAAAATGTTGTCCGGTGGAGCATTTCATCTTACGCCACTATACGACGTACTATCAGCTTGGCCTGTCATCGGAAGAGGTGCAGGCAAGTGGGAGCTTCAAAAAGTGAAGCTTGCGATGGCGGTAGAGGGAAAGAATCGACACTACAAGATGCAAGATATTAAGCGGCGTCACTTCAATCACATGGCATATCAAAATGGCTACTCCCAAGGCGCAGAGTTAATTATTCAATCCCTTATTGAGCAAACTCCCCACGTAATTGAATCAGTGCAGTCTGCCATCCCATTAGGTTTTCCGGTTGCGATTGCTGATGCAATTCTAGGTGGATTATCGAAGTCGGCTCATGCTCTTGCCAAAATGCCTAAAGACTAGCGCCTCAAACTTTAAAGTGTAAGCACATATTAGTTCAACTTAGGAGGCGCCACTTTCCCATAGTTAGCGTAGATTTGCCCAGAGTAGAAATTTTCTAATGGTTCTAATTCTTCTGGTTTAATCGTATCCTCATAGCGGTTTCGGTTTAAAGCCTTCCATTGGATGAGAGCCAAATTTTTGGCAAAGGCTTCTTTGAGTTCTGGCATTATATTGAAGAGACTTTGGAGTGCTTCTTGAGTAATTTCGTAGGTCAATACATCAGATTGTGAAACGGCATTAACTTTTTGTGGCAAACAGGCAAAAAGTGCATCAGAACCGAAGAATTCCGTGGAAATGTAATTCTGATCAATCAGTTGATCGTCCGAGTCAATCATCGTGCATTTCACTATACCCTCTGCAATGATAAAGAGGGAATTTCTTACTTCAGAAAAATGGACGATGGTCGCAAGGGGGGCGTATCTTCTTTCTAATAAATATTTAGTGACAGTTAAGCATTGTTCATTACTGAATTGATTAAATAATTTGACCTGTTGTACAAGATATAAAAGGTCGGAAGATCGATTTGTGACTGAAATGTCTGATTTACGCATACAGTCTAAGATACTACGAATGACAGCATGATCAGAACTTAAACCATCTCTATTATCTTCAATGGTAAATTGGACTTCATATAGTATTCCATTGGGCAGTAACTTTCTTGCAAATACACTAGGGGTACCCACAAATTTTGGACCTTTTGCACTCAAAACTGCTGCATACATGATGCGCTCTACACTTTCAACCGAAATATCGTAATCGATGGTGATTTCAACTGTCCGAAGTGCATTCGAGTTAGGCAAGTCGAAGTTAGTTATATTGGTGGAAAAAATAGAGACATTAGGGATAAAGATAGTTTCCCCACTGGATGTTGTGAGAACCGTATTTCTCCAAGTTATTTGTGAAACAGTTCCCTGCATACCGTCGATACTTACCACATCGCCGACTTTAAAACTTTTCTCAACATTTAAAACAAGTCCTGTAACCAAGGCCACAGCATAATCTTTTAGAGCAAAACCTAATAAAGCTAATGAACCAGCAAGTGTCGCTAATAGTGTTGAGATACTTTGGTCAAATACGAGAGACAAAATGATACACACGCCGACTGACAGGACAAACCCAGTCACTACATTGCCAATTAAAAAAGGAATTTTCGTTTGCGTAACTCGCTCTAAGTAGCCATGAACGAACTCATTCTGCACGATGACTGCAATGAGTAAAAAAATGAAAAAAGTATAAGTAGCAGCAATCCCTTGCCAAATTGTCTCATCAGGAATTCCTGTCACGAAGGCAATAGGACCAATGAATCCTTCGTACAATTTACTCAGAATAAAAAGCGTAATGATGATGAGGATTAAATTACGATAGATTTTCTTCATAGAGTAGTCTCGTATTTTTTAGGCTACTGTTGGTAACTGAATGAGGAAACCAAAAGGCTTTTCTTCATAAATAGATAAAGAGCCACCAAAGTATTCAACGATATTTCGGGTTAGGATAATTCCAACTAAGCTAGCATCTCTTGCATCGATCTTACCGAATCCTTGATTGAGACGAATCATAAATTGCTTGGCCTCATCCAAAAGAGCTAGATTAGGGATTTCACTGTATTCAAAAGCAGATCCTTGTATTCGAATATTCAGCCAATGTTCGTCATCGATTTCAGAGGATATTTGAACATCTCCTTGAACAGTCAGAGAAGCAGCATATTCAATCAGATTAAGAATAGCTAAGCTTAATAGTGAGGCATCAACTTGAGCATCGGGTACATGCGCTGCAGAATGAACATGGACTTTAAATTGCGGAAAGCGATGATAAAAGGCAATGTCCTTTGCCAAGGCAGAAAGTACCTCAGCAATGGATGTCTTGACTACTTTTGCATTGACAAGTTCTTCTCTAAAAAGTTCAATACGTTGAAAATCACCAACTAATTTAGAAAGTCCATTCGTTTGGGAGAGCGCTGCATCGAGAACGCGGAGATCGTTTGATGGTGGTTGTGACTGTATCAATACTGCTTTAGCGTTGGCTATTTGACCTGATATGGATATGAGGGGTTGATGAATTGCCATCATTAAATTACCAAAAAAACGGCGTTTAGTATTCTCTAGATCTTTTACTTTTTCAAGTGCCTGTTGCCCCAACTCAAGTTGGCGTTTCATTTGATTGCGTTCAATTCCAATCGATCCAAAAAGAGCCGATTTAAAGACTTCAAATTTAAAATAAACAAAAATAAAAGCAAACAACAATAAGATAAAAGCAATACCAGCTTGAATTAAAGCGTCCAAGAGTGCGTCCTGAAAGGCATCTGAAAGATCATCTACCAAAGCAATCGTGACACCAGGGGTACCCGTAAAATCTAAAACCTTGATAGTCTTAAGGTATATTTTTTTACTCCCTGAATTCACTACGGAATACCCCTTGGCTCTTGGGTCAAAATCCGCATTCAGAATCAAATCGCGGACTATGGGGTCAGAAAAATCATAGTAAATATCTTCATCTTTTGAAATGTCATCTTTTTCATCTTGATCTTTTAGAACGCGGGCAGATATGGACTGTGACATGCTTAACGCCCATCTTAGGCGAGTTGCTTTCGCAGCAGCATTGATAGGTACATTGAAGTTAGAGACTAATTCAATTGTGCCAACAAACTTATCTTGATTAAAAACAGGCACCAATGCTCGAATCCCTAAAACGCCCCCCAGACCATTTTCCACAGCCATTAAGCGTTGTTGGTTTTGAACCGCTTGAACCAGTGAGGGTTGAACTGAAGTAAGATCAATTGCTCCGAGTTCTGGGTTTAGTGCACGATAAAACAGAACGCCTGGTGCGATGTAAAAATTGATTTGTTCAATACTATGTTTTTTTTCAATGTACTCCGCAACAGGGTCAATGATCTCAGCAAGCCCTTTTCGATCTCTCTCAGTGAATCGTTCATTGAGTCTCTTACTGACAAGAAGCATGTCAGCACCAATCCCCATTGCCCTAAAGCGTGCTTTTTTTAACTCTTCAAAAAGCGTGTCGAACTGTTTTCCTCTAGTATCAGCCAACTCTAAAAGATGATTCGTCGATAGCTTATATTTAGAGATACCGATGAAGCCTGAGATTAATAATGCAATAGAAATCAATAAGGCTAATATCCAGATATTAAATTTAACTTCTTTAATAGGCTTGATTATTTTCTTCATTGATATCCTAAATATATTAGATAATGACTTTTGATTATATTTCTTTTGATTATATAAAACATTTATTCAGTGTTTAGAGTTTATGTATCTTTGGCTTGATTAATTTATCAAGAATTAATTAATTTCCCTATAATAGAATAATGATGGATCTTAATTATGAACATCTAATCCATACAATGTGATAAGCCTGCATTTAAATCATTGAAAGAAAAAATTGCTCACCATGAAATCCCAGCGCTATTTACTTCAGATTATCTCATGTTGCATCCTTTTTTCTTTTCTAGGATTAAGTCCTTTTGCAGAGGCAAAACCCAAAAAAAACTTAACGGTGATTAAGGTTAGTTATATTCCCGCGCTCTATTGGGCCTTACCTTTTTTTATTGCTACGGATCAAGATTGGTGGTACGAGTTAGGTTTAAAGCCTGAATTTAAAACTTATCCTGGAGGAGTGCCTTTGATTAACGGGGCCTCATCTAATGCTTGGGATGTAGGTGGAACCGGTTCACTCGTTTCGGTTGTAGGTTCTTCAAAATTCGGTATCAAAACAATTGGAATTACAAATGATGAATCTCAAGCAAATACTATTGTCGCAAGTAAAAATGCTGCTGTCGCTTTTAGAAGTAATCCAGACTGGATCAAAGGTAAGACCATTTTGTTGACCAATTTGTCTACAGGTGAATTTACGGTCTCCTCTTGTTTGAAACATTACGGTTTGTCAATATCTGATGTGAACATTAAACTTGGCACTCAGGGTGAAATCATGAACAGCATCACGTCAGGGACTGCTGAATTCGGTGGTTTATGGGCACCAAATATTTATACTCTCGAAGAAAGATCCAATACGCAGGTTATTTGTTCTGCAAAAGATAGTGGTGCGACGGTTTTGGGTGCTTTGATTGTTCGTGATGACTATGCAAAAGAAAATCCTGAAAATGTTGCTAAATTTTTAGCTATTTATCTGCGCGCTTGGAATTGGATGCATGCCCACCCATCAGAAGCTTTAGAAATGATGAGGAAATTCTATGAATTAGGTGGCGTAACTGTTGGTGATCAATTTTTGGTTCGAGAATTTAATACCCGTCCTACCTATAACTTAGACAAACAATTAACACTGATGGACCGTAGTAAAAGTGGCACTTCTCAAATGGACCTTTGGTTTCGTGAGTATAGTGAATTCTTGAAAGCCAAAAAAGCTGTAGAAGCGGCTCCATCTCCTTCTGATTTCATTACCGATAAGTATATGAAAATGGTTAAAGCAGATAAAAAATTGGTTGATTTTGTGAACAATACTAAATAAGCGTTTTTTAACTTATGATTGGTGAACTAGCCATCTAGAGGCCTCAATTACTTAAACATCTTTAATATTTTTATATAGCTCAACCCTATTAGAATTCATCTTTCGTTAAATTATTCACAACATATTAAAAACTCACTTAGGAAAATTAATGACAAATTTAAAAGAAATTAAATCGGTTGGTTTTATTGGCGTTGGTATTATGGGCCAAAGTATGGCAGGTCATATCCTTACAGGTGGCTACGCAGTGAATGTGTATAACCGTACTAAATCAAAAACTGACGCGATTGTTGCTAAGGGTGCTAAATGGTTTGATACGCCTGGCGCTGTTGCTGCCAACTCTGACTTGGTCATCACGATGGTGGGTTTCCCATCTGATGTTGAAGAGGTTTATATGGGCGAGGCAGGAATTCTAAAAAATGCTCAGCCTGGAACAATTCTTATTGATATGACAACCTCAAGCCCTTCACTTGCTAGAACGATCAGTGAAGCTGCTACTGCCCAAGGATTATCCGCCATTGACGCGCCTGTTTCGGGCGGAGATATCGGTGCTAGGGATGCCAAATTAACGATTATGGTTGGTGGTGATAAGACTACTTTTGAACATGCTTTACCTGTTCTCAAGTTAATGGGCGCCAGTATTGTTTTACAAGGTGGTCCTGGAATGGGTCAACACACCAAGATGTGTAATCAGATTGTGATTGCGTCAACGATTATGGGTGTGTCTGAAGGGATTGCTTATGCGAAAAAAGTCGGTTTAGATCCAAGTAGCGTGATGCAATCGATTGGTGGTGGCGCTGCTTCTGGCTTCCAACTCAATGTGTTAGGTCCAAAGATGATTGCCGGTGATTATGCACCAGGTTTTTATATTGAACACTTTATTAAAGACTTAACCATTGCTTTGAGTGAAGCGCAGGCTATGAAACTAGAGTTGCCTGGTTTGATTCAAGCGAAAAAATTGTATGACCAAATTGCTGCTGATGGACATAGCAAAGACGGTACTCAAGGATTGATTCAGTTGTATTTAGCACAGTAATAATCATTACCGAGCTGTTTGTGTGGAAGAAAAAAAAGCCATTTAAAAAAATGGCTTTTTTAAATTTATGATTCCAAAAAATCACTTTTTAACTCTGGGGTCATTTTCTAAAGGCGTGCTACCTGTAGGACCAATGCCGTAGAAAAGCAAGATGGCTCCTTCACCAGTTGTTTTGCCAAAGTGAGCAGTATTAGCAGGTTCCGTAAAGTAACTTCCTACTGGATGCGCATGCAACTTTGATTCGTCAAACTTGGTGTCATAGCCAATGTAATGCAATCCAGAAATCACCATACCATAGCGGTCTTCAGGGTGTTTGTGGGCATAGGCTTTATCATATGGCTCCCACTTAACCAAATACAGATAAGGACCAGGCTTATTCGGATTTCCCATGAGGAAAGATTGTTCACGGCCAGATGGAGTTTTCTCCCATTTGATTTTATCTGGTGGAATATTCATTACCCCTGGAGGTAGTGGATGATCCGCCGCACTGGATAAGGTGCCGCTGACAGAACAAAATGCGACTAAACTACAAATTGCTAATTTAATAAAAGCTTTCATTTTTTTCTCCTTTAATAATAGTTATTAAATTAAAGAATACTCCTGAAATCATCTAAAACAATCAGCGTTTTTACTTAGATACTTGAACAATTAAGAAAACCTTTTTTGAATTTCTGCGGCGATGAGGTGGATTGAAGCGGGGCTTAAGTCATCTACTTCAATTTTAGGCGCATCCATATACTGGCTAAAGTTTTTCCCTTGTGAGCGCTCATATAGTCGGTCATAATGCCTAACGAGTAAATCCCTAATTAAATCCTGCCAAGCATGATTGTTAATCCAATGCGTCCAACGATCCAAGACCTCGTGTCCATGTAATTCTTTTAAAAAAGATAATTTTTCAATGAGTTGATTGGGGTTGTTGATGAGGTAGTCATAGTCCCTTATTAAAAATTCCACTCGCGCATCCGTACTGGCTTCAATGCGGATACATTCACTCAGACGAAATTTATCAAGCAAGGTATCCGGCACCTGAATCTTGCCAATTTTTTTACTCTCTGCTTCAATAAATACGACGCGAGCTTTATCAAATTTTTCTAATTGATCTAGGACGTAACTCTCAAAATATTTTTGACCCGGTTGATTGGAGTCAGGCATATTGCCGAGAACTGAGCCTTTATGGTTGGCGAGTTGCTCTAAGTCTAAGACTTGTTCACCCAGTTCATGAAGTGTTTCCAAAATGCGACTTTTCCCACTTCCTGTTGAGCCTGTAACCACTCGATAAGTAAACTCAGTTGGTAATTCACCTAACCTTGCGAGTACATGATTACGATAGGATTTGTAACCACCTTCTAACACATGGGCATGCCAACCAATTTCTCGCAATATATACCCCATCGCATTGCTACGTTTGCCGCCACGCCAACAATAAATCAATGGTCGCCAGTTCTTTGGACGAGTATAAAAATCTTCTTCGATATGGGCCGCAATTCTTTTTGCAATCAGTGCAGCGCCCACTTTTTTGGCCGCAAAGGGAGATTCTTGATGATGAATGGTCCCAACTACTACGCGTTCATCATCACTTAAAACGGGGCGGTTAATTGAACCAGGAATATGATCCAAGGCAAATTCTGCTGGGGTTCTTACATCGATAATTTCATCAAATGTATGAACCTGTGCCATATCTACAGTGGTTCTGGGCTTCATCTAGGCAATCTTCAAATCTAAAAAGCCTATTTTCTCATGAACCATCTATTGAGATGACAAAATAAGCTTATTTTTAAAGTAGTATTGCAAGACACGTTGCCGATTAAGCAATTGCCGGTATGTTTTTTCTTTGATGAAAATATAAATAAACAAGAGCTAGAGCCATAACAGTAGCGGGAATTAGTGAACCTAAAGTAAGGATATTCCAACCACCAGAAATGATAATAGCACCTGAGCCGATTGAACTAAATGCCATCGTGCCAAATACAAAGAAATTGACAATGGCTTGCGCCTTATTTTTTTCTTCCGGACGGTAGGTAGTAATAGCTAGTGTCGTGGCGGCGGTAAAGACAAAATTCCAACCAAGACCAAGCAATGCTAGTGCAAAAAGAAAATGGTAGAAGCCACTACCTAATTGCAAAATACCAATACTTACAAAAATCAAGAAAACACCGATACCCATTATCATTTGCGAACCAAATTTCTTAATGAGGTTGCCAGTAAAAAAGCCGGGAGCGAACATACCAATGACATGCCATTCTAAAACAATGGCTGTATCAGAAAATGGGAATTTGCAAATTTCCATAGCAAGTGGTGTTCCTGCCATGAGTAAATTCATGACGCCATAACCTAAAGCGCTACAGATAAGAACTACAACAAATACTGGTTGGCAAATAATTTCTTTCACCGATCTTCCAGTGTTGGTATTTTTATCGGTCTTAACCTCTTTTGGAAAATCAATGAAATGCATGATAATAATTCCAAGCAGACCTGCTAGGGACAAAATCAGATAAGGCCCTAAAAAGGGTGTAGAAAAGAGATTTTTTGTCCAATTAGTCATGTTAGGACCTACTACAGCACCAATCACTCCACCTGCTAATACTAGTGAAACTGCGCGCTCTCGAAAGCTTGAGTGGGTGAGTTCTGGAGCAACAAAGCGATAAAGAAGTCCATTTGCACTGTAATAGCCAGCTATGGCAGTACCTAAAGCGAGTAACCAAAAGTTCTGACTATAGGCCGCGTATGCACAGAGGCCAGTGGAACCTGAGGCAACTGCAAGCGCAATCTGAAAAGAGGTCTTACGACCAAAGTGATTTTGTACCTTTGCCACCAGTGAGGTAGCTAAAGCGGCACCTACAACATACGCCATCAGTGGCAAGGTTGCCATCCAAGGAATCGGAGTTAGACTCATGCCGACTAGTCCATTAACTGCGATAAAGGTGACATTATTGGTTAAATACAGGCCTTGACAAAGAATCAGCAAGAATAAGTTTTTATTAAAAAACTTGGGTACGACTATAGAGTTGGTCATTACTAGAATCTTTGTAGAGTAGGATGCACACAATTATAAACTGCTCATGCAGCCTATAAATTTTTAAAAATTGATCTTAACTTATTGTTGAACGTCTTGAATGATGAGTTGTATATTTTTCTCACCAATTTTTAGTTTAGGAATGAACCCAATTAGATCACCCTTCTCTGGAATCGCATTCCCTGATTTCGAAACTCTGGCAGTAAGACTGACCTCTTTAAATTGGCTCAACTTAAATTGTGGTGACATCGACTGCGCATCGGAAAGGACAAAACTAGTCGGGAGTTGACCCGCAGTCGATTTGATAATCGCGAGAGGCAGTTTTGGGCCCTCAATTGCTTTAGCGTAAATGAAAACAATATCAGTAGGGCTGATTCTACTTTGAAGGCCAGGAGTAATCATTACTTTTCCAGAAACAGTGAGTGCGGAATTGATTGCATTAGCTTGATTAGGCTTTAAAAGATTTTTTGCTTCAGCTATGCTTGCATTCAGGCCTTGAGCAAAGGCAGCTTCGTTGGGTCCGAGGTTCGGTATTGCCAATTCCCAATTCTTAATTGCGCTAGCATAGTCTCCTTTTTCAAAAGCTGCCGTACCTTTGAGGGCGAGTGCTTTCGGATTTTTGGGATTGGCAGCGAGAGATTGATCGATTAAATCTAGTGCTTGTCCATTCATTGACTTATTTTCATAGGCAACTAAATCAGCCAAATCAGCCAAGGTGTCACTGTTTTTAGGATCTAAAGTGAGTGCCTTATTAAAGGCATTTTTTGCATCTGTAAGCCGGTTAAGGGCTCCATAAGTTCTGGCTAAAAAGACCCACCCTTGAGCGTTATTCGGATCCGTTTTTAAACGATCCTCTAGCTGTTTTGCCATCTGCAAAATTTGTTGTTCTTGCGGATCGAGAGGAGGATCAATTGCACTTGGGTTGCCGGTAATAAAATACATACCAACAACTGCTAAGGGAATAAAAATTGCTAAAAAGATTGGTAGTTTTTTTACAGAGTTATTAACTACAGCAATATTTTGCTGAGGATCTGACATTACCTCATCTAAGGTACGTTTTTCTAATTCTTCTTGCTGCTTAGCAAAGTCTTCATCCGTTAGTTGTCCTATTTGATGCTCAACCTTGAGCTGAGATAAATTTTCTTGCAAGATAGAAAGACTTGTTTGTGATTGGGGCGTTTCAATAGAATTTGAGTCTTGCTTTGCAGTTCTAAAAAAAGGCAGTATGAGTAAGGTGGTTCCAATACCAACAAGGACCACAGCAATGATTAAAAATAGAATCACTCGGTATCTTTCTTTAAATAAGCTTTAGATTCGAGCATTGCTCGTGCTTGGGATAAATCTTGATCAGAAAAAACTGCCACTTTTTTTGTCTTGGATTGCTTTTTAATAAAACGCCAAAGCGTCCACATACAAAGCAGCAATAGTAGGAAAGGGCCTAGCCATAAAACGAGGGTAGAGGATTTTACCGGAGGCTTGTATAAGACAAAGTCTCCGTAACGATCCACCATGTATTGCATGATCTCATTTTTGGATTTCCCAGCTTCCAATTGATCTTGAATTTGATTGCGCAAATCAATAGCTAAGTCCGCATGTGAACCAGCAATCGTTTCATTTTGACAGACTAAACAACGTAAATCTTTAGCAATATCCATCACCCTTGCTTCTAACGCAGGGTCTTTTGCGAGAGGTTGCGCTATATTCGATTGTGCTAAAACTATCTGACTCATGCCAACTAAAGCGACAGCAAGTAACATTTCTCGGGAAAACCAATGATGCAAGCTTTGAGTAGAAATTTTTAAGCGCCACATATTATGAGTTCAGTTTTTTTAGTAAGGGTAATATGTCCTTGTTTAACGCCTCAGGCGTTAAAGGGCCAATGTGTTTGTGAACAATTTTGCCAGCCTTATCAATCACAAAAGTTTCTGGCACACCGTAAACTCCATAATCAATCCCAACCTTACCTTTTGCATCCACTACTGAAAAATCATAAGGATTACCAAGATCGTTTAGCCATTTAATGGCTTCAGGATCTTTGTCTTTATAGTTGAGTCCAATGATTGGAACGAGTTTTTGTTTACTAAACTCAATTAAGAGAGGGTGCTCTTCACGACAGGATGTGCACCATGAGGCCCATACATTTAGTAGCCAAACGCGACCAAGCATGGATTTTGGTTCAAATCGATCATTTTGATTAAGGATACTCAAGTCAAAAGCAGGAGCGGGTTTGCCGATAAAGGGCGAAGGAATTTCTTTAGGCTTGAGCGTTAAGCCAATTACTAAAAAAACGACAAGAATAGCGAAAATAATGAGAGGTAAGCGTTTCATAGGGTATTAGTATTTTTTTTAAAGCGATACTTTTTATCCATTACTGCAAAAAAACCGCCTAAGGCAATCAGGAAAGCACCACCCCAAATCCAATTGATAAAGGGTTTAAATTGAATTTTGACGCCCCATTCAGTGTTACTAATTGCTTCTGCCATAGAGATATATAAATCTCCAGTAAAGCTAGTGTGAATAGCCGCTTCAGTCATCAGCATTTGAGAGGAGAAGTATTTCCTTTTCTCTGGTTTCATGACTGTGATCAATTGATTATCTTTTGTAACCGTAATGTTGGCTTGAGCAGCAACATAGTTTTCACCTTGGACTTGCTGGATATTATTAAGTACAAAATCATAACCAGCTAAAGAGTTTGAAGTACCAGCCGACATCCTTAAATCTTTTTCTTCCTCAAAACCATTGACCATCGTGACACCAAAAATAAAGACAGCGACACCAATATGTGCAATTAACATACCGTAGTAACTTGAGCTTTGTTGACGAAGCGCCACCATCAACGTTGCAGGATGAGATTTGATGCGGTTGAATAGGTTTACGAAACTGGCTGCAGTAATCCAGACTGCTAAAAACAGACCAAAGCCAATACCTGGAGTCCAACTTCTTAAAACAAAGGGGGCAAAGACTGCACTAACAACTGTCGCACCAAGCGCCCATCTTAATTGTGTCAGGAGGTCAATCGGTTTGGCGCTACGCCAACGGGTAATTGGGCCAACGCCCATCAGGAAGAGTGCAGGGGTCATCAGTGGTACAAAGACCGCATCAAAATAAGGTTTACCAACGGATAATTTACCAAGACCTAAGGCTTCTAGGATTAGTGGATAAAGCGTTCCCAATAAGACTGCAGCAGCGGCTACAAGTAATAAAATATTATTAGTTAGCAACATAGAGTCTTTGGAAACGAGATCAAACTCCTCACCGGCAACTGCTTTGGGTGCTCTGATTGAGAAGAGGGTCAGAGAGCCACCAATTAAAATCGCCAAGAAAATAAGGATAAAAATTCCTCTTTCTGGATCTGTAGCAAAAGCATGAACAGAAGTAATAACACCAGAGCGAACCAAAAAAGTACCGAGGAGTGACATTGAAAACGTTAAGATTGCCAGCAAGGCGGTCCACATCTTAAAGCCACCACGTTTTTCAGTTACTGCTAGGGAATGGATCAATGCTGTACCGAGCAACCATGGCATAAAAGAGGCATTTTCAACCGGGTCCCAAAACCACCAACCGCCCCAACCTAATTCGTAATAAGCCCAACCACTACCAAGTGCAATACCGATTGTCAGAAAACACCAAGCAATCGTAATCCAAGGTCTTGACCATCTGGCCCATGCAGTATCTAATTTGCCGGAAAGCAAGGCGGCAATTGCTAGAGAAAAGACAACTGATGTTCCAACATAACCCATGTACAACATCGGCGGATGGATAATCATTCCAGGGTCTTGCAAAAGTGGGTTGAGATCAGATCCGTTAGCTGCTGCAGGAAACATCCTTAGGAATGGGTTTGAAGTAACTAGAGTAAATAAGATCGTACCAAAACTAATAAACCCTAAAACACCTAAAGTTCTAGCTAAGATTGGTAGTGTTAAGTTTTTTGAAAAGAGGGCAACAGCACTGCTCCACAGAGCCAACATTAAGCCCCAAAGTAAGATAGATCCTTCGTGACTACCCCAGGTTGCACAAATCCGGTAAATGGTAGGGAGATCAGCGTTTGAGTTCTGGACCACATTAATCACTGAAAAATCTTTATTAATAAAAGAGGTCATGAGTGCAATAAACGCAATCAACACAAAAATTAATTGGGTATAGGCTGTTGGTCGAGCCACTTGCATTAATTGTGTTTGGTTAGTATGAGCACCCCAGATTGGCAATACACATTGAAGGAGTGATGCCACAAGGGCAATAATGAGCGCTAAGTGGCCAATTTCTGGAATCATTTTTTCGGGTCCGTGTTTTGCGAAGTCTTAGCTGAGTTATTTTTATTTTCTTGTGCTGCCTTGACTGCATCTTTCGCCTCAGGCGGCATATAGTTTTCATCATGCTTCGCTAACACTTGAGAAGCTATAAAGACACCTTGCGAATTTAAACGCCCTTCAGCAACTACGCCTTTACCTTCTTTAAAAAGGTCAGGCAAGATCCCCGCGTATTGCACAGGAACCGTTTGAGCAGTATCTGTAACCATAAACTTTACTTCCAAGCCACCGGGTTCTCGCTGCAAGCTGTTATCTACCACCATCCCACCAATACGAAAACTCTTATTCGTTGGCGCTTCATGATTTGCGATTTGTGAAGGTGTGTAGAAAAAAACTAAGTTTTCATTAAAAGCACGCAGCACAAAAAACGTTGCAATTCCAAGAGCTACCAGTCCAGTCAAAATCAATAAAATACGTTTGTTCCGTGGTTTCATGCATCGCGCCCTAAATGGAGTTCTTGTTTTTTCTTTCGTAATTGTAGAACTTCCCAAGCCATTAAGATTGCAGTCACACCAAAAGACCCCCAAACATAAAGGGCATATCCTCGCATACTAATAAATTCTGAAAAAGATCCCCAAATCATGATGAAGCCTTCGCAGGTTTTAATACTGCCTTAACCCAATCAGCATGATGATCCTCAATGAGGGATGTTTGATTGGTCCGTGTAAATACGGCTGCAAAAGCGTAAGCCCAAAAGGCAACCGTCATCAGCAAGAGCGCTAGTAACATGGACTGTTCCATACTTGGGGCCTTTGTCATCGTGATGGTGGCACCTTGATGAAGGGTATTCCACCATTTGACTGAGAAATAAATAATAGGGACGTTGACAACGCCAATAATGGCCAGCAAAGATGCCGCTTTGGCTGCCTTACGTTCATCATCGATTGCTTTGTAAAGACTGATGTAGCCTATATACAAAAATAACAGGATTAATTCGGTAGTTAGGCGTGCATCCCAAACCCACCAAGTACCCCAAGTGGGTTTTCCCCACAAAGCACCCGTCCATAAAGCAATAAAAGTCATTAAAGCACCAGTCGGAGCAATTGAAATAGAAAGTCGATAAGCAAGTCTGGCGTTAAAAATTAAACCAATTGCCGCCCAAAAGGCCATTGCCGTGTAAAGTACCATCGACATCCATGCAGACGGTACATGAATGAAAATAATTCGGTAGGAATCCCCTTGGGTTGCGTCGGTTGGCGCGTATAAAAGTCCGATAATTAAACCTGCAATACCGAAGCTTAGGGCCATAAACCAACAAAAAGGGATAATTTTTTGAGTCAATGAATAAAAGCGATTGGGAGCAGAGTAAGCAAACCAGTTGATTTTTTTAATCGGTTGAGCAGTACTTAAAGGCGAATTATCCATTATCTTGTCAAATTATTGGGCTAGTCCAAGGCAATTCTTAGACCGGCAGCACTGGCGATAGGGCCAAAAAAAATCGATAACACACACAGCGCTGCTAATAGATTCAAGTATACCGAAAAAGATACATTCGAGCCCACAGCACCTACTGCTAGAGTTCCTAAAATGAGTACAGGAATCAGGAGTGGTAAAGCTAACAGGGAAATCAGCGCACCTGAGCTTTTTAGACCCAAAGTGAGGGCAGAACCAATTGCGCCAATACAACTTAAAATCGGCGTGCCAATCGCAAGCCCCATCATCAATACCAAAATTGTCTCTGAGCTCATATCAAATTGGATGGCTAGGATGGGTGATGCAATTAATAAAATTAATCCAGTACAACACCAATGCGCCAAAATCTTGGTAAATACAATCAACTCTAAGGGGCAGGGTGACAACAACAATTGCTCCAAAATACCGTCTTGAAAGTCGTCATTAAATAATCGATTAGTTGAAAGCATACTTGCTAATAAGGCACTAACCCAAATCACTCCTGGGGCAATTTGGCGCAGGAGGTTTGGTTCTGAGCCAATTCCTAACGGAAAAAGGCTCACCACCAGCGCAAAGAAAAAAATGGCACCAAGAGTATCTGTTTTGCGAGTTAAAGCAAGCCCTATATCTCTTTTAAAGACTGAATAAAGAATCGCAACATTAGAACTATTTGATTTGGTAGTTGAATTGCTTTGACTTGTCATTTTTTAGACCCCCTGCAATTCAATAATTGACTCTGGAAAGTTTTGGAGAGGCGAATTGGGTATGCGTAAGCTCGTGTGGAGGTGACTCGTTAAAACGATACTTCCTTGCTGGCTTAAATGTTTGGCAAATGCTGTGAGTAATAAACTAGAGCCACTTAAATCTAGGCCATTAAAAGGTTCATCAAGAATCCAGACCAAACTTTGACTTAAATGAAGTTGAGCCAAGCAAACTCGCTGTTTTTGACCTTGCGAAAGTAATTTAGCTGGTAAATGAATGGTTCTCGCCGGGAGACCCCAATCTTGAAGCGCTTGTTCTATCACATCATTGCTATAACTCAAACCGTGAATCTGCATCAGATAACTGAGGTTATTGATCGCGCTAAGGTCGCCTTTTAATGGGATAGTATGACCAAAATAGCTGATTGAACGATGAAAATCGTCACGATTTTTTTTTAAATCTTGATCTTGCCAACAAACCTGGCCCTCATAAGGGGTACTAATCCCCGCTAAAATTCTAAGCAAAGAGGATTTACCTTGCCCATTTGCACCTCGAATAAAAGTGATAGTGCTGGGCGCAGTTTGGAAGCTAAGGTCTTTCCAAAGCATTTGACGACCTCTTTGACAGGAGATATTGATAGCACTAAGCATGAAATTTAGACGGAAACCTTAATATCAAAATAAGTATTTTGAATTGTAGTATGAATAATATCTAGAGCCCTGAGTGGATTTGCCTCATGAAACAAATGGCCGCCTTCCTCTTCAAAAATCACTGCATTTGGATAGTACTCTTTAATCACCGATTTTACTGAAGCTATTTGAATCCAAGAGTCCTGTTTCGCAAGGACGAATGCCAAATTACTATGAATTTGACTACTTTGTTTTAAAAGTTTAGGAATGTTGATCGCTGTAACGAAGCTTAAAGCGCCATTAATATGTTTGGAGTCATTAAATAGTGTTTTATAACGAGAGCGTTGTAGCGAACTTAACTTAGAGTTAGTCGAGTCGAGTATTTTATCAATCGCACCTGATAATTTGAGGGTTGTTGCTAGAAAATGCGCCATGACTGACGAAGTAGCAATTGGATTAATAAAGGGACCTAAAAACATATTGTATCCACTGGGCGGGGCTACCAGCGCAGGATTCATGCCAATAATTAAGCGTGGCTCAATCTCACAAAGCAAAGCTAATGCAAGGCAAATATTTGCCCCAGCGGAATGCCCAATGAAGATATCAGGACTAGGGATTCCTAACTCTTCGATTAATAAATGCATATCGAAAGCGATATCATCGATTTTTAATAAATTTTGATCATATCCAGTTGTAAAGCCATGTCCCGGCAGGTCGGGTGCGATGACAGTAAAGTCCTGCATTAAATTGGGCAAGATCTGTTCCCATGAGTGGGTACTTGCCCCAGCACCATGAATCAGTAAGATTGTTTTAGCATCTGGATTAGGATGTCTATGGATTTGAACATGCCATTGGATTTGATTCACCAAGATACTTGTACTCAAGCTTCGATTTGGCCAATCCTTGGGAATTTGCGATAAATTAGCGTTGAACATTTGGTTGACTAAATGAAGGTGGAAATAGTCTTATGTTGGGAGTTTTTAAAAGGCTTTCAAGCATACTCCTAAGTATAACCTTCTGAGATTGTCAGCGTTGTGATTGAATTCACAAATTCTGAAATCTGCCCCAGACCACTACCTACCTGCTAATTTGGAAAAGAGAATTCAAGTGCACTTTCCGGCAAGAATGAGCCGTTAATAAGATTAAAAGCCTAAAAATGGGATAAAATTCAGTATCTTGATAATTCTCTTGTTAGAGATGCAACAAATTTGTAACGATTTGGATTGTTTAACAGAGGCATTTCCCTTATTTTTTTATGAATGTTAATAGATACATTTTGCCGCATGGTCTTTGGAGGAGGGTGTGAACCTTCTTACCATTGGTATTAATCACCAGATTGCACCGGTAGATGTTCGGGAAAAAGTTGCCCTTGCACCCGACACCATGCAAGATGCACTGGCTGATCTTAAAAATTATTTAAACCATACCTCAGATGAATCATCAGAGGTTGCTATTTTATCGACCTGTAACCGCATGGAAGTTTACTGTGCAGCAAATGATCAACAAATCTCAGAGAATCAGATTCAGGTTAAGACATTAGATTGGTTGGCTTCCCAGAAAAAATTGTCAGTTAAAGATTTAATGCCTTATGTTCAGACGACAGTAGCATCTGAAGCGGTAAGGCATGTGTTTCGAGTTGGTTGCGGTTTAGATTCAATGGTGCTTGGCGAAACTCAGATTTTGGGTCAGATGAAGCAGGCTGCCGCTGATGCCCAAAAAGCTGGATCGATTAGTACTTATTTGAACCAACTATTTAATAAAACATTTTCAGTTGCTAAAGAAGTCAGGGCTACTACTGAAATTAGTACCCATGCTATTTCTTTAGCCAGTGCTGCTGTGAAGTTGAGTTCCCGAGTGCTAGGTCCGATTGAAAATCAAAGAGTCTTGTTTATTGGTGCGGGCGAGATGATTAATTTGTGCGCTGCGCACTTTTCGGCGAAGTTACCAAAGTCCATTACGATCTCAAATCGAACTCCACAAAGAGCTCAAGCACTCGTGCAAACGCTAAATAATCAAGGCCATCATGGGGTGTTCTTACCTCTTGCGGATGTTCCTAAACGTTTACATGAGTTCGATATCATTGTGTCATGCACCTCTAGTACCCTACCAATCATTGGGCTAGGTATGGTTACCACTGCTCTAAATCTTCGTAAACGCCAACCAATGGTATTGGTTGATTTAGCAGTTCCGCGTGATTTTGAGCCAGAAATTAACCATCTTCAGGATATTTATTTATATACCGTTGATGATTTGGGTGAGGTTGTCAAAGAGGGAATGCAATTTCGTTCCATGGCGGTAAAGGGTGCAGAAGAAATCATTGATACCCAAGTTACACACTTTATGCATTGGTTACAACAACGTTCCAATGTGCCTTTCATCAATAGTTTGATTGAAAAAAGTGAAGCACTCCAGCAAATCGAGATTGAAAAAGCAAAAAGACGACTCATTCGTGGTGAAGATCCTTTGAAGGTCATGACAGAACTTGCTCGAGGCCTTGCTAATAAGTTTATGCATGGTTCTTTACATTCATTGCATCAGTCCGATGAGCAGTCCGTTGAAGAGTATCAAAAGATGTTGACACAAATCTTCATGGCAAATCAGCGCAAGCATTAAAATCTAAGTATTCTTTCTTCATGACAATTCCTTTCAAATTGATTCAATTCCCCCACGAACTTCGTAAACTTACCCGATCCGAATTACCCGCCTTGGCTCATGAGTTAAGGCAATACATTCTTGAGTCGGTAGCCTCAACTGGTGGGCATTTATCTTCTAATTTGGGAACGGTTGAACTTGCAGTCGCCTTGCATTATGTTTTTAATACGCCGGATGATCGTCTGATTTGGGATGTTGGACACCAAAGCTATGCCCATAAAATTTTAACGGGACGTCGTGAGCAAATGTCACATTTGCGTCAATTTGGCGGAATTTCTGGCTTTCCTAAACGTTCTGAAAGTGAATATGATGCTTTTGGAACGGCACACTCCTCAACGAGTATCTCTGCCGCCGCAGGCATGGCTTACGCCGCTCAACTAAAACATGAACAGCGCGTTGCTGTAGCAATTATTGGTGATAGTGCCATGACTGGCGGGATGGCCTTTGAGGCGATGAATCATGCCGGCACTAATAGAACACTACCTTTAGTTGTGGTGCTCAATGATAACGATATGTCGATTTCACCTGCAGTGGGAGCACTGAATCGATATTTGGCCCGTTTAATCAGTAGCCCTTTTTATGAGGCTACAAAAAATGGGGTCGGTAATGTATTGTCAATCGTGCCCCCTCTTAAAGAATTTGCGAAACGATTAGAAGCCCAGGCGAAGGGTATGCTTGTACCAGCGAATATTTTTGAAGAGTTTGGCTTTAATTACATTGGCCCAATTGATGGTCACGATTTGGACTCACTCGTACCCACTCTTGAAAATATCAAACGGATGTCCCTCGAAGGGGATGGCCCTCAGTTTTTACATGTAGTGACAAAAAAAGGTAAAGGCTATCCATTCGCTGAGGCCAATCCAATCCTTTATCATGGGCCGAGTAAGTTTGATCCTTTGACGGGGATTGTTAAAGTCTCGTCAGTTGGATCGCCAGCGCCCAAACCAAGCTTTACTCAAGTATTTGGTCAGTGGTTATGTGATACGGCGCAGGCGGATGAACGATTAATTGGTATTACCCCTGCCATGTGTGAAGGTTCAGGCATGGTCAATTTTCAAAAGCAATTTCCAACTCGGTATCACGATGTAGGCATTGCTGAACA
Source organism: Burkholderiaceae bacterium (assembly GCA_947448305.1). GTDB lineage: Bacteria > Pseudomonadota > Gammaproteobacteria > Burkholderiales > Burkholderiaceae > Polynucleobacter. The sequence goes on along the minus strand of CANFME010000027.1, from coordinate 1,213 downwards.
GCATGCGGTAACTTTTGCAGGTGGTCTTGCCTGTGAAGCTCTGAAACCCGTAGTAGCAATTTATTCGACATTTTTACAAAGAGGCTATGATCAGCTGATTCATGACATAGCTTTGCAAGATTTGCCAGTGGTATTTGCGATTGATCGCGCTGGATTAGTCGGTGCCGATGGGGCCACGCATGCTGGTTCATTTGATATTGCGTATTTGAGATGTGTGCCAAATATGGTTCTCATGACGCCGAGTGATGAAAATGAAACAAGGCTTCTTCTCAATACAGCTTTTGCAACTCAGCACCCTAGCGCAGTTCGTTATCCACGGGGGACTGGCACAGGTGTTCACATCACAGATAGTCTTGAGCCACTGCCAATTGGTAAAGCAGTGATGCGTAGAGCCTCTAATCAAGAGAGTGGTCAAAAGCTAGCAATTTTAGCTTTTGGTACGCTATTACAACAATGTATTCCTATTTGTGAATCATTGGATTTAACTTTAGTGGATATGCGTTTTGTAAAACCACTAGATGAAGAATTACTAAAACAACTAGCTATTACTCATCGTGGCTTTGTGACGATTGAGGATGGTGTGATTGCGGGTGGTGCCGGTAGTGCTGTTCAAGAGTTTTTTAATGCTCAAAATATCCAGGTCAATCTATTACAGCTAGGCTTGCCGGACCAATTTATTGATCATGGTGATGTTGCTAAATTAATGTCTCAGCTTGGGTTAGATTCTCAAGGAATTGAACAAGCGATTCAGGATCGATTTTTCTCTTAGTTACAGAGCAATTTTAAAAAACTGGCTCTACGATTTAACTAAATCGCCGACGTGATCTGCTATGAGCTGTGCTTGTCGGATCAAAGACATTGGGCCAGAAGTCGGATCCTTTAAGATTTGTAACGTCCAATTAGCAGTTACTTCAGCGTTGATTTCTTCAAATGGTGGAACATATTCAAAACGCTCTTCTAACGTTACGCTCGTGTGTTGATCCGCATGCAAAAATCGCATTTCAGGCAGTCGATGGAATGAAGCTGTCGGTTCCCCTTCATTTCCTCTCATTAAAATAACACTTGATGAACGCGCTAAAAAAAACTCTTTTAGCTTTTCTGGATACTCAGGATGCGTATAGTTGGATACCTGCCAAGCTGTTTTTTTAAATGGATTGATTAACTTTGCCAAGACATGGGCAGAGTTACGTAAACCAATTTGCTGACGTAAATC
>CANFME010000026.1 GCA_947448305.1 Burkholderiaceae bacterium | reverse complement strand
CTGCTTCTTATTATCCAATCCCCTGGGCAGCAGATTATGCACACGCTTCTCAAGCGATTTTAGGTAAAGACTTCTGGCCTTATGGCTTTAATGAAAATGCCAGTACCTTAGAAGCTTTCACACAATATGCCTTTGAGCATGGAATTACGCCGCGAAAAATGGCTATTGATGAAATCTTCGTACCTGAAGTGCGCGAAAAGGTTAAAGTCTAGGGATTAATTAGACTTTTTAGAAGAAAGTCACTGCTAAATTGGCGAGCACTTGTTTGATAGCCTTGGATAGTCAAATGAATCAGATCCTTGCTCATTAAAGGAGGCTTTTCGTAGGCCCAGGTGTAAGCAGAGCCTATCCCACCCATTGCCTTTTGCCAATCCCAAAACGAGCAACCCGCAATATTAGCTTCCTGTTCTTGAACGCTCGAAATATTGGCATGGACTTTTGAATATTTCAACAAATCGGGAACCGGCTTAGGCTTCATCCCTTTTTTTAAGTGCTTATTACTTGGCACTAAAACACCCCGATCAGTGGGGCCAATCAGAACGCAAGCAGTACTTGGGTAGATTCGCCGAAAATTAGTCAGCCCTTGTTTAAGATCTGCTTGATAAGTGGCACTGTCAAATTTAGGATTATTTCCTTCATTTGTTCCGTAGGACAGAATCACCAAATCATATGGGGGGATATCGCTATTCACTTGTGATAAATTTGTCCAAGATTTCGCCGTAGAGCCAGGAATGGCTAAATTATCGACGATTACTTTCGGAGTTTTTGTATAGTGAGGAATAAAACCATTTAGACTCAGAGAACCTCGAATTAAGCGGATCTTCATTGTTGAAAAAGGGAAGTCAGCATTGACATTAATCTTGTTTAAACGACCTACCTCGACCACGCTCTCTTCAACGCCATTATCTAAGGTAATACCTAAAATCGTCTGCTCATCTGTGCCAATTGGGTCGAGCAAGATTTCGATTGATTGCATAGAAGGATTGTTGAGTGCTTGCGTTCTAAAGTCTAGCCAAAGATAACTGCCCTGATTTTTTGCCTGCATGCGGATCATGCCAATCGGAAATTCATTTGACACTGTTGAATTACTAGATGTTTGAGTATTGGCAGTGTAAGCATAAGTATATTTCCAACCGCCTCCTAGGCAGGTTTTACGAAGAGGGAGTCGCACGCCAGCGCGTCCGATATTGGCTGCAAAAAAAGAGGGAAAAATATCCTCTTTGGCGACGCCAATCGATTTCATCAACTCTTCAGAAAAGAAGTTCGCGGCGAGATGACTATCTCCCCACATCCCAATCTTGATCGGTTGATTGAGGTTGTTTGGTAACAGTAAAGCTTTATTTTGATTGGCACTCTCTCTAATTTGAGGCTGGTTAGTTACTAAAGCGGTACTAATTTCATCTAAGGTCGGAAAGATCAATTCTTCTTCATTGCTGAGCGTGGGAGCTTTTGTTTTGATTGGTTTTTGACCCGGACAAATGAAGGGTTCGGGCGCAACTTCGGTATTACTTATTTTTAAGTTTAGTTGCGCCAAGACATCACTCGGATGAAGTACAAAAAAGAGCTGGAAAATAAACAGGATGACGAGACGCAAGCCCATTAAAACTTTTCCTTTAAGGTTTTAATTAATTGATTGCTAACTAAGCGATACCCATTAGGTGAGAAGTGAATGCCATCATTAGCTCTTATCAGGATAGAGCCTTTCACGGGATCTTGGAGATATTTTGTAAAGGGTGCATCTAGTGAACCTAGAATTTCTTCAGTGGAAATAAAGTCAAAGCCATATTTCTGGGTTTCCGATTGAAAGACAGTGTTTTGCACTATTGCACCAGTCCTTACGCGTTCAACTTCCATGTTGGGTAAACCAACCCAAATAACATGAATTTGGTGCTCTTTGGCAAATAATAAAACTTCATTCACCCTTTGTCGATAAAGTTCTTGCCATTCGTTGGAGGGAAAAACAAAGTGTTGCTTGTTTTCATAGATATCCCAGGGGTCATTAGCACCAAGAAAAATGACGACTACATTGAATCCTTCTCGAAGACTTTCCTCTTGAATTTTCTTTGGCCAATCAAAATACCTACGAACCGTTAAGCCTGTGCTTTGTTGAGAAAGATCAATAAATTTACCATTCGGGTATATTTTTTTTAAATCAGCAATCGCAATAGGAGCAACTCCTTGCATCAAAGAATCGCCAGCAAATAGTACTTTTGGTGTTGAACTTAATGGTGTTTGCTCTATTTTTAAAACATATTCAACAGACTGATCAACTGGTTTACTTTTGTTAGCGGCGATGCCGACTTTACTAAATAAATCAGCCGATTGTGTCTTTAAATGCAAACGCTGGGAGGGTGTAAAAAACCAATCAGGCACGACGTTACTAATGAGTATATGCTTTTGATTATTGAAATAGTTATCAAGTGAGTCTAACCACAATACTGAATTAGTCAGTATGACAATTGAAAATAAAATAAATAAGCGAAGGGGCGAAAAATTTTTAGGCATCAGAACTGGTAATAAATAAACGAAGGAATTCCTTCGGGAGAAAGTTCAATGATGATGTATCCAATTAGGCACAATATTGGAATTAATAGCCAAAGGTTGAGCCGAGTCATCCAAATGACAATCTGTCTTTCTAGCCAATTCGCATATTTGCTGAGAAGAAAAAACACAAGAGTGAATATCCAAAGGTAAAGCCATGACAAGTTGAAGTCTCCCAAGGGAGCCACTAACCTTTCTAGTAAACGTAAAGCATTTTCCGTAGAGGATGCCTTAAAAAATACCCAAGCAAAGGCAACAAACAGAAAAGTGAGTATTTGCCCACAAAAAATGGGTAAACGCAAAGGTATAAATCGATGCAGTAGGTTAGAGCCCACTAAGCCTAAACCATGAATGACACCCCAAAGCAGAAATCCTAGCCCCGCTCCATGCCAAATTCCACTGATCAGCATGGCTATTAAAATATTGACTTGTGACCATGCAAACCCACGTCGATTCCCGCCCAGGGGAATGTAAATAAAATCTCTAATAAAACTTGAAAGAGAAATATGCCAACGTTGCCAAAATTCTCTTAAATTATGAGATAGATACGGTTGTGCAAAGTTGAGGGGTAATGTAAAGCCAAGTAATAAACCAAAGCCAGTGACAATCAATGTATAACCAGAGAAGTCAAAAAATATTTGTAATGTGTAAGCCAAAATTCCGTTCAGAGTATCTACCGCAAAAAATTCCTCAGGATACTTAAAAACCGCATCGACATAGTGATTCGCCAACCAAGTCGCAAGGACCATTTTTTGAAATAGCCCTAAAAAAATGAAGTAAATTGCCTTTGGCGATTCGATGGGTTTACCAAAGTTTTGGGAGTATAACTGTGCGTGAAAGTCTTTGGCACGAATAATGGGACCAGCAAAAAGTGTCGGCCAAAAGGAAAGATACAACAGCAAATCTAAAAAAGAAACCTTAACTTTTGCTTGGTATTCCCAAAACAAGTATGTAATGGCTTGGAAGGTAAAAAAGGAAATACCGACCGGTACGATGACATCAATTGCAGGCAAAAAGAACGTTAATCCGATTTGGGATAAGAGTTGTATGAGTAATTCTCTAAAAAATTCATAATACTTAGTCATTAATAACAGCGATAAAGCAAAGATGAAGCTAATAGAAAGCTTCATCTTTTTGGAAGGGTTTAAACCTGTTCGAACCCAAATCCCTAAAAGCCAAACAACAGAACTATAGGCAGCTAAAAAAAGAGCAGTTTTGTAAGACCAAGTAGCGTAAAGACTGTAACTAGCAATCAGTAAAAATAATTTTTGGGCTGTTGGACGAGTTGATAGTAGCCAATAGATTGGAAAAAAAGCCAGTGCTAAGTAGGCAAATTCAGGGGATAAAAAGCTCAAATTGACATCACAATCGGGTTCGGATATTAGATTTTGATTACAGTAAAGTTAAATCAATGTAGGATATTTTTACACAAAAAGTTTGCAATAGTTATTTCATTGAGGATATTAAAAGAGTGCCGTGAGAATATTGAAGACTCTGAGTGTAGAAATGAGATTAATTCACTGAATACGTTCTATTGGAAGACGGATTTCGTTAGGAATACTTATAATAAAGTCTGTTCACCATAAATAAAGCAGAGCTAATATGTTAAAGAAAATTCGGGTTTGGGATTTACCTACTAGACTATTTCATTGGTTATTTGCAATTGTGATTATTGGTGGTGTGATTTCTATCAATCTTGATGAAACTGAGTTACATGCTAAGTTTGGTTATGCGGCCTTTGTTTTAGTCACTTTTCGTATTATTTGGGGTTTTGTTGGGCCACAACATGCGCGTTTTTCTAGTTTTGTGCCGAGCATTGCACAAGTCAAAGCTTTTATAAAACATCCTGTATACGATCAATTGGGCCATAACCCTTTAGGTGCACTTTCGGTGATTGGAATATTGCTCATCATCCTGATTCAATCCACAACAGGTTTATTTACGGATGACGAAATTATTTTTCAAGGTCCTTTATCGCATTTGGTTTCTTCATCAGTCGTAAGTTTCTTAACTGAGGTACACGAATTCAATTCGAATTTAATTTATGCTCTAGTCGGCTTACATTTGGCGGCCATTTTTTACTATCAAAAAGTAAAAAAGGAAAACTTAATTAAACCCATGCTGACTGGTGATAAAGAACTTTCTGAAGAAACAAATACGCCAACCGATTTAATTCCCTCAAAAGATCATTGGGGAGTTCGTGGGTTGGCGTTACTAATACTAATTGTGATTGGAGCGGGATTTTACTTTTTGGTAATTAAAAAGTAATTTTCTGATTCATCCCATTCAAAGTCACAAGATAATTTCAATTAACCTTTTTTCTTGAAATCATCATGACATGCTTTACAGGCTTGACCTGTAGCACCAACTGCCTTTTTAACCGCATCTAAGTCGCCACTTTGTGCTGCAGTATTAAGTGCTGCAGTCGCTGCCGTTAATTTTTCAGAGAGGCTAGTAAATTTTGCATTTTCAGACCAAACTGATGGTAATGCATCGCCACCCTCAGTGCCAGGGCCAAAACCTTGCCATGGCAAATGCGACATGGAAGAGACGATAGCCGCATTTTTAGCAACTTCTTCTTTGTTAAACGGAACTTCACCTTTAGCAACTGCACCGATTCTTGCAAAGTGCGTGCCCATTACTGTAAAAGCAGCTTTACGATATTTAACGGCAGCATCTGGTTTAGCAAATTGAGCGTTTACGATGGTTGCCGTCAATGCTGTTACAGCAACAATCGAAGAAATAGCAATTAATTTAAATTTCACAATAGTTCTCCAAGGGATTAAAAAAATGTTTAAAAATCTCAACATAGGATACAACAGAATTTAGTCGTTTGTTTGACTGAAAAGCTATTAACATCTTACTTTGCCAATGTTTATAAAAATATTGCTTTAGTAAGAAAAAGTTCGTTATGCAATTTTTTTAAATACTCGATAAAACTTTGCCCCATCTTGGGTCGGCTTTGGGCGCAGTTAAACCTGAAGATTTCTCATAAGCTCGCATCGCACTTGCAGTTGTACTCAAAATGTTGAGTAATACCGGTTTATTAAATCGATCTTCTAATACTTTCACCGCATGGATAGCAAACCATAAGCCACCAGGCATTAACAGAGCTTGTGCCTCTGGCGCAGCAGTCATCACTTCAGTACCAAGCGCAATGGCTAATTCATGATCTGCCAATGCACTAGCTGATTTATTCTGAGCGAGCGAGCGACCTCTTGAGCGAATTGCCAAAACAGTAATTCCTGCTTGGCGTAAATATTCAGTTAATCCGTCATTGACAGCGTCCGACCATCTTGAAGCAAGGGCAATTTTTGTAACTCCAAGGTGGTGAAGCGTTGCAATATGCGCTTCCAAATCGGTGTCACAGACGAGACCAGTTCGTTGTGATCCTTCCTCCAGTAACTTAAGCATCCGATCTCGGCCAAGTGCAGCAGCCACAGGTACGCCGCTTAAAGAGATACGATCTACCGGCTTTTTAGCCAAAAGATCCAAAGCTTGATAAAAATCTGGCATTTGATCTTCAACCGAAGCTAAAGTATATTCCGCCAAATTAAGGCCCGTTGTCACGAGTAGCATCCCTTCGGGTGCTACTTTATAAAATTGGTAAGCATCTAAATCGGTATATTTGTGGGGGATAATATAACCAAGAGAATACCAAGGGCAAATGGGACTCATTGGACTTTGATGTCCGCTGCTTTGATGATTTTCGACCATTTAAGTGTTTCCTTATTAATAAATTGTGTCAGTTCTTCTGGAGAACTACCGATTGGATCAATCCCACTGGATACTAGCAATGCAGTAAAGTCAGGCTGTTTTAAGACTTTTATAAAGGCTTGATTAAGTTTGGTAATGACCTCTTTTGGGGTGCCTGCTGGAGCCATTACGCCGTACCAAACTCCAGAGTTATAACCAGGTACGCCAGCCTCAGATAAAGTAGGAATATTCGGCAGTCCGGCTGAGCGATGCGAACCCGTAACTGCTAATGCCCTTAATTTACCACTCTGAATATGTTGGGTCGCACTTACAGGGGGGGTAAATAATACCTGTACATGACCAGCTAAAACATCAGATAGGGCTTGTGCACCGCCTTTATAAGGTGCGTGGACCATTTTAATTTGCGTCAAACTCATGAGTAACTCAGCTGCGAGGTGGGCGCCACTACCATTTCCTGAAGTTGCATAATTGAGTTCCATCGGCTTTGCTTTAGCTAATGCAATTAGTTCAGCTACATTTTTGACGGGTACATTGGGGTTGACTACCAAGAGATAAGGTCCATCCGCTAATAGAGTGATCGGCGTGAAATCCTTTTGGATATCGTAAGGGATTTTTTCAAATAAGCTGACATTTGCTGCGAGTTGTGGGGTTAAGCCGAGAATCAGGGTGTAACCATCCGGAGCCGACTTTGCCACATATTCCATCGCAATACTGCCACCCGCTCCACCTTTGTTGTCAACGATGACGGATTGACCTAATTCCGCCGTCAATTTTTGTGCCAAAGGTCTAGAAATAGTATCTGAGCCGCCACCTGCTGGATAGGGCACAACTATTTTGATAGTGCGATTAGGGTACTGTGCAAATGCGAGGTGTGATGTAAGGGCAGTAAGTCCAAGTCCTAAAAGGAATAAAGCATTACGAAATTTAAAACTCATTTTGGTCTCTTTATTTTTATATTGAAGCTATATTTTAAGGCAGATTAGGGAATTACCAAGATTGTTCAAGATGCAAAACTTCTTCAAATTCCCTAAGGTTCTTACTGATTGCGTTGACACCCTTTTTCCATTAGGATTCAACAAAAAAGGAGACAAAATGCATAAGAATGAATGGTTTAAAAATATCATTTATTGGCTGATTATCGGTTTACTATTGGTCTTGATTCCAAAGGGCTTTGCCCAAAGCACGTATCCAACGCGTCCAATCAAAATGATTGTGCCTTTTCCTCCCGGGGGGCCAACAGATAATTACGCCAGACTGATTGCTGCAAAAATGTCAGAGTCTTTTAAACAACCGGTCTTAGTAGAAAATAAAGCTGGCGGCACTGGTTTGCCCGGAAGCTTAGCCGTAATGAATGCGCCTGCAGATGGATATACACTTCTTTTTACATCCAATAGTGCCCATGTCATTAGTCCATTACTGCGCCAACCCATCTCCTACGATTCAGTGAAAGATTTTTCACCCATTTCGATGGCTCTCAAGTATCCGATGTATTTACTGGTTAATCCTGGTTTAGGATTAAAGTCCTTGCCTGAATTTATTCAGTATGCCAAGACTAATCCGGGTAAGTTAAATTATTCTAGCGTTGGTATCGGTAGTGGTGGTCATCTCGCTTGTGAACTTTTTAATAGTGCTGCAGGAACAAATATTGTGCATGTGCCGTACAAAGGAGCAGCGCCAGCACAAGCTGCTTTAATCGCCGGTGAAACACAGATGTTTTGCGATAGTGTTGGGAACTCTCAAGGAATGGTAAATGCCGGTAAGATGCAGGGCTTGGCGCTCTTCTCTGAAAAAAGATCGACTGCAGCACCAAGTGTCCCAACCATGGGAGAGATGGGCTTGCAAGATATGGCTGCTTATATTTGGTTAGGATTGCTTGGCCCACCAAATTTACCCAAGGATATTCAAACTAAACTCAGTACAGAGGTAATTCGGATTATGAATACCCCTGAGGTGAGTTCGATGGTACTAAAGGGCGGTAGCGATATCGTTGCTAACACCCCAAGTCAGTTCAGTCAAAATATGCTGGATGAGAAAGAGCTCTGGGCTAAAGTTATTCGCGAAAAGAATATTAAACCAGAATAGTTATTGGCCTTCTTTAATGAAGCGATTGCGTAAAACACCGAGGCCACTAATTTCAATTTCTACGACGTCGTTGTGAACTAGGTTGGGTGAGGTACCTTCGGTACCCATCCACATGACATCTCCAGGATAAAAGGTGATGTACTGACTCGCTCTACTGAGGAACTCGGCAAAATTAAAAATCATGTCTTTGGTAGCAAATTGAATTTCTTGTTTACCATTAACTCTTATGGTGGTTGTGGCACCCTCAATATCAAAATCTGTTTCAATCCACGGACCCATTGGCTTAAAAGTATCCGTGTTTTTACATCTAAAAAAGGTTCGATCCGTTTTTTGCCAAGAGCGTTCACTGACATCGTTACCAATGGTATAGCCAAAAACACAATCTAAAGCTTCCTCAGGGGATACATTTTTAACTTTTTTACCAATAACGTAAACAATTTCACCTTCATATTGAACTTGTTCTGTCGCATCAGCCGGAATAATAACGTCTTCATCATGAGCAATTAAGGCATTGTTGGCACGGTAACCAATGTCAGCGGTAGTTGGTAAATTGGGTTTCTCACCCATGGCTTTAGCAATCTCTGCCACGTGAATGGCGTAATTAAATCCCGCTGCATAAAAGGTTCTGGGGATAATTGGAATCTCAATTTTTACAGTTGATAAGGGATAGGTTTCACCTGTATCTTGCCACTCATCTAAGAAATTGCCTTGGATGACATGAATTTGTTCACCTACTAAATAGCCACTTTGGATTTTATTATTTACTGAAAACTGTAACCAACGCATGTTCTGCCCTTTGAAAAATGGTCCTACTAAATAAAAATAACTTTAGAATTGAATGTAACAATACTTTAAACGAATTTAACAATGAATGAGACTGACATGCCAAATAAGCCCGATATTCATGGTGGAAAAATTTTAGCCAATGCATTAGCAAGTCAAGGTGTTGAATACGCCTTTGGGGTGCCGGGCGAGAGTTTTTTAGCGTTGCTTGATGGTTTGTATGACCAACAGAATCAAATCGAATTTGTCACCTGCCGACAAGAGGGCGGAGCTGCTTATATGGCAGATGCCTACGCTAAATTAACCGGTAAGGTAGGTGTTTTGATGGTGACTCGCGGACCTGGTGCATCTAATGCGATGGTGGGTGTCCATACGGCTTACCAAGACTCAACTCCTATGGTGGTTTTTGTTGGACAAGTTAGCTCAGAAATGATTGAGCGTGAAGCCTTTCAAGAAATGGATTTTCGGCAAACATATAGCCAATGCGCTAAGTGGGTCGGTAGTATTGACCGAGTAGAGCGTATCAATGAATACGTATCTAAAGCATTTCATCTTGCCCAGTCAGGTCGGATGGGGCCGGTCGTATTAGCGCTACCTGAGGATGTACTGTCGACTCTAGGCCCTGATCATGTTTCACAGCAAGCCCACCGGGTTCAGCCTGGCGTGGATATCGAGGCATTTGAAAAAGCAAAGGAATTACTTGAGAAGGCTAAAAATCCGATTATTGTTCTAGGTGGTAGCTCTTGGGATGCTGGAAGTTGTGCTGATTTACAAAGATGGGCGCAAGACCATCAAATTCCAGTAGTAACCTCTTTTCGCTATCAAGATCTAATCGATAATGATAGTCCTGCTTATGCGGGCTTTTTAGGACTTGGTATCAATCCAAAATTAGTGCAACGCGTTTCGCAAGCCGATGTGGTTTTAGTGATTGGTGATCGATTAGGTGAGATTACAACGCTAGGCTATACCTTGTTCACAGTGCCTCACCCAAAACAAGCAATGATCCATGTCCATCCTGGGGCAAATGAGTTAGGCTTTGTCTATCAACCGACTGTGGCGCTTAATTGTGCTCCAACCCATTTTGTAAAACACTTAATAGCTGCCCATTTGAAACTCCAAAAAAATGAGGAGTGGTATGCACAGGCTCGCCGTGATCAAGAGGCTTTTCAAGTGCCATTACCCATCGTCGGGAATATTCAATTAGCTGAAATATTCAAAAAACTCAATGAAGTGTTACCTAAAGACGCCGTTATTACTAATGGTGCTGGAAACTTTACTACTTGGTTACATCGTTATTATTCCTATAGCGGTTTTAAAACACAATTAGCTCCAGCTAATGGCTCGATGGGCTATGGTTTACCTGCCGCCATTGCTGCGAAAATTGCGATGCCAGATCGTACTGTCATCTGTATTGCTGGTGATGGGGATGTGATGATGAATATTCAGGAACTCGCAACTGGCATGAAATATCAAGCGAAACCGATCGTGATTATTCTCAATAACGGGATGTACGGCACTATCCGGATGCATCAAGAGAGGGAATATAAGCAGCGTGTCTCGGGCACCTTCTTAACAAACCCTGATTTTGTATTGCTCGCAAAAAGTTTTGATATGCAAGGCTACCGGGTGACGAAGACAGAGGAGTTTTTCCCTGCTCTTCAAGATGCTATAGCACACGGTCAGGGTGCTTTGATTGAACTGGTTACAGAACCTAACGCCATTACGCCAACTAAAACATTACAAGATCTTTAATTATTTGTAATGTTCTAGTTAGAACGTCGTGATTACTCTACTTTTGCACCAGAGTCTTTAACAACCTTTGTCCATTTAGCGATTTCATTTTTAATGTAGTCGCTAAATTGTTCGTTGGTATTTCCTACTGGATTTGCTCCCATCGCAGAGAACTTCTCTTTAACACTTTGACTCTTAACGGCTTTAATGACCTCAGCAGAAATACGGTCAGCAACGTCTTTAGGTGTTTTGGCTGGAATCACTACACCAAACCAAGAGGTGGCTTCATAACCTGGTAGGTCACCAGCTTCAGCAATCGTTGGTAGATCCGGAAAAAGAGGCGAGCGCTTTGCACTCGTCACTGCTAGCGGTTTTAACTTACCTGCGCGAATAAAGTTAATTGAAGAAGGCAAATTGTCAAACATGATGTCGGTATTACCTGCCATGAGATCCGTGAGCGCTGGGCTACTTCCCTTGTAGGGCAAATGCAGCATGTAGGTTTTCGTCATGCTTTTAAAGAGCTCACCGGCCATATGGATAGAAGTGCCACTGCCACTTGAAGCCATGTTCACTTTGCCTGGATTAGCCTTGGCGTAAGCAATCAAATCCTTGACGTTATTAATCTTATTTTTTTCTGCAAAATCTGGATTGACGACTAGTACATTCGGTAACTCTGCCACTAAGGTGATGGCTCTAAAATCGGCTATTGGATCAAAGGGTAGGCGATAGTTACCTTGGTTGTAGAGCGGGGGATTGATACCATGTGTTCCAACTGAAGCCATTAACCAGGTGTAACCATCGGCAGGAGACTTTGCAACAAAGTCAGCGCCAATATTTGCACCAGCGCCTGGTTTGTTTTCGATAATGACATTCCAACCTGAGCTATTAGCAAGTTCGGCAGCGAGTGGTCTCGCAATATTATCTGTAGCTCCCGCTGCAGGAAAGGGAATGACAAATCGAATCGGTCGACTTGGAAATTTTTCTTGAGCACAAACTAAATTACTAATAGTAAAAATGTTTAAAAGTAGTAACGAGCTGACCAGCCATTTTGGAAAATGCATTCTATAGTCCTTTGTTTAAAAATCAATACTTTCAATATACCTATTTTTAAAGAAAACGACATAGGTATTAACGATAAAATTTACCGAGGATATTGTTTTGCAATAAAGGCTTTTACCGTTGCGCGAGCTAGATCAGTTTGGGCACTTTCTTTAGCTACCCATTCATGCTCGCTATCCTTAAACTCTCGCAATTGAATCTCACCCCCTGCGCGCCGATACGCTGCCGTAAATTTCTCTTGTAAAACTGGTAGGACATTGTCGTCTAAATCACCATACATGAGAAGAAAGGGAGGGAGTTTTCCATGAGGCTCCTTACGGTCTAAGATTTCTTGCGGATTGGCTTCATGAATGGTTTCAAACGGTTTGAAATAGGTGTAATGATTGTTAATCATGCGGTCACGCTTCAAACGGGTTGCATTAGCAAAACGACCAAATGGATCGCTAATCGGAGAGCGTGTTGCAATGTAGGCAATACTCGTATCAATTTTTGGATTTTGCTCTAAAACGATAGCGTTATATCGTGGGTCATTTGGCCGCAATGCTAATAATTGAGCAACGTGACCGCCACTAGAACTGCCGTAAATACCAATTTTTTGAGAATCACCTTGCCATTGAGGTGCATTATGTTTGACCCACCGAATGGCATAACTTGCATCTTGCAGGTTCGCTGGATAGGGTGCATCACCAGCTAAGGTTAAATCAACTGCAACAACTAAAACGCCACTTTTGGCAATCGCCCTGTCCATGGGTTCTTCAGCGAAGCGATCTTTGTTATTCCAAGCACCACCATGAAAATCAACCATTGTCGGAAATGGACCCTTACCAACGGGTTCATAAATCCGCGCCTTCAGTACCCTGCCACTAGCATTAGTTCGGTAAGGTATCTCAGTGATTTTTATTTCAAACTTTGCTTTTGGATTGTAATGAGGAACAGATCCGCCAGCAGAGGATTGTGCATGACTAAGGTTAATGAATAAAAGACTAGAAGTTAGGGCTAACAAACTTGCTTTTAAGAAAAGCCAATATTTTGAGAATGAAACTACGCCATGTTGATTACTGAATCCTTGCGTCATGATATTTCCAATCTTGTTAAATAATTCAAATTGAAGGGGATTACGAGGTACGGATTTGCTATCGATGTTGAAGCCACTCATCAATCAAGTTGGCAACAACATCTTCTTTTTGGTTGTAAAAGTGATCACAATTTTTAATAATTTCCACATCACACTTTCCGGCGCAGGCTTTCGCAAAATCTTCAGCTGGATATCGATGCACATCTTCCATGTCTCCTCTGATTGCTAACACTGGACAATGAATTTTTGGTGCTAGGGCAATCGTATCCGGTACATTTTGCAAGCGATCTAAATAGCTTTCAGCAGAGATAACATACCACCACCCAGGCATCAGCATTAAGTCTTTGGGTTTACCAAGAGCAACGAGTTCCTTCGCCTGATGTGTTAATTCTGGCCCTTTTCCCATCGAAAAGAGCTTCTCAGTACCTGGGACTTGATCTTGATCAGGACCACCTTTACCTGCTGAAAGCAAAACTAATGCAGGAGTATTGGGGTGATCAGCGACAAACCTTGTCGCCAACATACCGCCATAACTATGACCCATTACAATCGGATTTTCAAAACCCTTTTCCGCTAGCCACTTGGCCGCGTATTCATGATCGCTTAGTGACTCTGCAACCGTCTGAAATGCGCCACCTTCGGCAATACGACTGTTTCGTGTTGACAGAACATCATGCCCACGACGATTAAAGGCTAAAAAAGCATAGCCAGATTTAGTTAAGGTTGAGGGTAAAAATCTCGCCCCTCCCGTATAAAAATTCATCGTATTTCCGTGGAAATAAATAATGGCATTTTTAATAGGGCCTTCGGGAGTATAGAAGACGCCCTCTAAGGAAAGAGTGTCTGTTGGGATGGTGATTAGTTGTGTGTGCATAGCGTCCTTGATTAAAGAATACCTGATGGTACGAGAAGGTTACCTTCCATGACGAGCCTTGCTGTTCTTACTAGCGCAGCTCTTTTCATGATGGGCTCTTGGATAGTGAAATCAGCATCCAAATCAATGGTAATTTTTCCAGAAGGGTGCTCGATATCAATCATTCCCTGCGGACCATGGGCTGAAACTCCTGAAAGGATTGAAGCCACTGTTCCTGGAATTGCACAAGCCGATGCTACACAGACAGCTCCCGTGACAGCATGCGCTTTATGACAAGAGTAGGGTACAAAATATCTTGAAGTAATGGTGCCACCGTGTTCAGGGACCGACAAGAGACCAACTTTAGGGACGACCATTTTGGATACGTCACCAAGACCCATTAGTAAGCCAGCTTTGAGTCGAATAGCTTCCATGCGCGCCATAAACACTTTATCACCGTCTAGTTCTGCAGGAGTTTCATGCCCAGTTTTACCTAGATCTTGCGCATGAATATGAATCATAGGCATTGCTACATCAATACAACTGACCGCAACGCCATCAATCATATCGACCACATTGCCAGTTGGTAGTAACTTACCGGTTACAGAGCCAATTGCACTTTTAAAATTGAGTAGGATAGGTGCTGCAGTCCCAGGGACGCCGTCAATACTGACATTACCCTCATAGTTGACAACACCTCCTGGGGTTTGCACGATTGCATCCACTACTGCACCAGTGTTGACGTTATAGATAGTCACTAAGGTTGTGCCCTCAGTGGCAGGAATTAATCCTTGTTCAATCGCGAATGGACCTACTGCGCCTAGCATATTGCCACAATTGGGTTTGGTATCAACAATCTTTTCATTCACGATAACTTGGGCAAACAAATAATCCACATCAATACCAGGACGCTCTGATTTACTAATCATGGCGACCTTACTCGTGAAGGGCGTCCCACCACCAATGCCGTCCACTTGATATTCATGTGGAGAACCCATTACTGCTAATAGCACTGCATCTCTTTTAGCGATATCTGTAGGTAGGTCTTTTGTATTAAAAAAAGGACCGCGTGAAGTACCGCCGCGCATAATTACACAAGGTATTTTTGTTTGCATGATTGTTTCGTTTTCTTCTAGTTAATATTTCTTTTACTGCGATTTCTTTTACTGCGCTGAGTCGACTTTGATTTGGGCCTCTGATACTACTTTTTTCCAGAGATTGACCTCATCAAAAATAATCGACTTTAACTCGTCAGGACTACTAGGAGATGCCACATCCCCAGTCGCTTTAAATAATTCAAGGGTTTTTTTATCTAGTACAGATGCCGTTAAAGCAAGATTTAGTTTTTTTAAAATCTCGGGGGGTAAGTTTTTAGGACCCACTAGCGCGTACCATACAGTTACGCCGTAACCTGGTAAACCAGACTCCGCAACTGTTGGAATTTGTGGCTCGACAGCGCTACGTGTATTCGTAGATACTGCAATCACTTTAATTTTCTTTGCTTGTAAATAAGGTAGTGATGCCCCCGTAGTGCTAAAGAAAACATCGGTGACACCGCCCACAATATCCGTGATTGCTGGCGCTGTTCCCTTGTAGGGAATATGCGTCATTTGAATACCCGCCTGTTTCAAAAAGAGTTCAGTAGATAAGTGCGAAATCCCACCTTGTCCTGAGGATGCATAAGAGAGCTTACCTGGATTTGCTTTCGCATATTGAATGAGTTCACTAACCGAATTGACGGGTAAATCTTTTTTTACCGCAAGTAATAAAGGCGTTTTGGCGATCAGGCCAATGGGCGTGATGTCTTTATTGGGATCAAAATTAATCTTAAAAAGGCTAGGGTTTGCTGCGTAGCTATTCGAGATTAAAAGAATCGTGTACCCATCTGGATCTGATTTAACACCACTTTCCACTCCAAGTCGTCCTCCAGCACCCGCTTTATTCTCCACGATTACCGTTTGCCCAAGTTGCTCAGTCAAATTTTTTGCAATCACGCGACCGATGGCGTCATTGCCTCCACCAGGAGCGAAAGGAACAATCATTTTGATGGGTTTGCTTGGATATTCCGCTGCAAAACTGGGCAGGTTACTAGCACTAATTGCGATTAGGCTAATAATTAAAAAACGCTTAAGAAAGTGGACATTAATCATTTTAAGAGTTTTCGTTATCGACTTGAGGATACACAAAGCCTTCAAATAAACGCCGAGCTGTTCTATAGAAACTACCTTTTTGTGCAACCCATCCTGTCGGGGAGTTACTCACCTGGGCACCAACTGTCAAAATGCCAGATGGCATACCAATTCTTATTGTTTGCACAGCATCTTGAGTTTGGCTTTCTTGTTTAAGCGAGACATCCGCGACGACACTTCCTGGCATATTCGCTGCGACACCCAGACATAAGGAAACAGTTAAGGGTAGGGCAAGGTGCGGTTGACCATTGGAAATAGCTCTAGCTGTTAGGTCAATTTTTGTAACATCAATTGGTGTATTGCCAATCGTCATACTGTTTTTAGCAGGACTTACAAAGCCAACATAAGGAACGCTTTTAATCTTGGCAGCTTCAATGAGGTTTTCACTAATACCCATCTTTACGGAAGCTTTGAGTCGAATTTCTTCTAAGATGTTTAAGATGTCGGGACGTTGATTTAATTCACTTGGAAATTCATCCCCTCGTAAACCAATATCTTTTGCTTGCACAAATACGCAGGCATTCGCAGCATCAATCATTGTTACTCGAATAGATCCACTACCGGTAATTTCTAAAACATCAGTGATATTTCCAGTAGGTAATAATTTACCCGTTGTCGCCCCACCAGGATTTAAAAAATCTAAACGAATCGGTGCATTCGTTCCTGCTACGCCTGGAATTTCTAGATCACCAATTACTAATGGCTTGCCATTATGAACTTCAAAAATACTATGAATAATTTTTTTAGTATTGGTGTTAAAAATGCGAATCGTATTTTCGCCTTCTACTACCTTGACTAGACCTTCTGTCACGGCAAAGGGACCTACCGCAGAAGAAATATTGCCGCAATTGCCACTGTAATCCACTTTTTTTTCATTGATCATGACTTGACCAAAGGTGTAATCAATATCAGCGTCAGGGCGATTTGACCTTTCAAGGACGGCGACCTTGGATAAGGAAGATACTCCACCACCCATCCCGTTTAGTTGTCTCATGTAAGGGTCTGGACTACCTAACAAGGCCAAGAATAGCTGATCCCAGGCTGACTCTTCAGGTAAGTCTTTTCGATGAAACATGAGAGCCTTACTCGTTCCTCCACGCATAAATATGGCTGGAATTTTTTCGGGCAACATGTACTTAATCCTTTTTAAACATGGAGTCTAATTTTTGCTCGAAAGCATGATAGTTGATGCTCGCGTAAAGTTCTTCACGTGTTTGCATTTGTGCAATCAATGGTTGTTGAGTCCCCTGTGCACGAATGGTGCGATAGACATTATCAGCTGCTTTATTCATTGCTCTAAAAGCGGATAATGGATACAAGGCAATATCGACACCAACTGATCTTAACTCTTCGAGGGTAAACATCGGAGTTTTACCAAATTCAGTAATATTGGCTAAGACTGGCACCTTCGTAGCAGCTTTGAATTTTGCAAAGTCAGCGAGGTTCGTTACAGCCTCTGCAAAAATCATATCAGCACCACCTTCGACATACCGTTGTGACCTCTCAATCGCCGCCTCTAAACCCTCAGAAGCAATTGCGTCTGTTCTTGCCATCACAATAAAATCGGGATCAGTGCGGGCGTCCACTGCAGCTTTAATTCGATCAACCATTTCTACTGTTGAAACTATTTCTTTATTAGGACGATGACCACAACGTTTAGCGCCAACTTGATCTTCCATATGTACGGCAGCAACCCCCACTTTTTCAAGCGAACGAATGGTCCGAGCAATATTAAAAGCCGAGGAACCAAAACCGGTATCAATGTCTACTAATAAAGGTAAGTCACAAACATCAGTAATCCGCCTTGCATCGATCAGTACATCTTCCAACTGAGAAATCCCTAAATCGGGTAGACCAAGAGAGCCAGCTGAAACACCTCCACCGGATAGATAAATAGCTTTGTAACCCGCTTTTTGGGCCAATAGGGCGTGATTTGCATTAATTGCGCCAATAATTTGAAGTGGGGTTTCTATTTGTAGAGCTTCTTTAAATGCTTTTCCTGCTGATGTCTGTCTCATAGTGTTTAGATAGAAATTATTAGTCTTAGAATAACACTAGTATACAACTTGACACTTTTGAAACCAAGTTTCCTGATGTATCATTTGATGAATCATTTAATACAGGAGACAGTATGCAATTAGCTTTATTTGCAAGAAGCTTTATCGGTGGAATTTCATTAGTTATTTCACTTTTTTTTGGACAAATTGTTCATGCTCAAAATCAAAGCTTAGAAGCGCTGAAGATTACTGTGTTCCCTGGCGCACAAAATTTGGCATTATGGGTTGCTCAGGAGAAAGGATTTTTTCTTGAGCAGGGCTTAGACATTAACGTCACTTTAACCATGAATTCTGATGATTTACGTAATGGATTAATCAGTGGAAAATTTCAAATTGCCCATTCAGCGGTCGATAACTCTGTCGCTATTGTGGTTCAGACAGGTAGCCCCTCCGTTATCTTGATGGGTGGTGATAGCAGTATGAATGAGTTGTTTGTTCAACCTAACATTAAAACAATGCAGGATATGCGGGGTAAGAAACTTTTAGTTGACGCTCCCAATACCGCCTATGCCCTTCAAGCGATTCGTGCTTTAAGTCTTGCAGGCGTTAAAGAATCAGAATTTAGTTTAAAAATAGTTGGACGCACAGGACTACGCTTAGAAGAAATGGTAAAAAATCCGGATGATAGTGGCGCCTCTACACTAAATCCGCCTTTTTCTTTTGAAGCTAAAAAAGCAGGCTTACGTAGCCTAGGTCGTATGGTTGATTTTGTGGGACCTTATCAAGGTCAAGGAATGTTTGCTTTAAGACCTTGGATTGATAGCCATGGCCAAACTGTTGAAAAATATATTACAGCTTGGGTGAAAGCCGTTCGTTTCGGCCTTGATCCAAAGAATAAAAATGAAGTGATCAATATTTTGCAAAAAAACATGAAGCAACCACCCGATATTATCGAAGCCTCATATCAAACTCTTGTAACGACTGGCTTTGGCTTAGACAAAGATGCAAAATTTTCTGAAGCTGGATTTAAGAATTTATTAGAAATCCGTGCAGCATTTGAAAAAGCTAAGCCATTAGATCCAACTCCTTTAGTGGACCTGAGACATTACCAAAACGCGTTGAGCAAAATGTAATTTAAAGTAGATTCGATTTAATATTTGTTCGTTTAAAAAAGGAAAATAATATGAAGTTCTTCGTGAAAAGAAGTCTAATTGCTTCGACCTTGATGGTTTTGAGTTTATCTTGTGTGGCTCAACCTAGGATTGAACCTGTCCAACCTAGTGAACTGACGGCAGAACAAAAAAAAGCAGCTGAAGAATTTTTTCAAAGTCGTAAAGCGCCTTTAACCGGTCCATTTTTAGTCTTGCTTCATAGTCCGGAAATGTTAACTAATGCTAGTAATATGGGGCTTTATTTACGCTATCGCTCGGCGCTTGGTAATCAATTGAGTGAAATGATTATTTTGCTCACAGCAAGGCACTTCACCCAAGACTATGAATGGTTTATCCACGCGCCTATTGCCCTGCGCGAAAAAATTAGTGAAGAAATTATTGACGCCATTCGTGACGGAAGACGTCCGACAAAAATGAGTGATGATGAGACGATGGCGTATAACTTTGCTTATGAATTATTGCAAAATAAACGGGTTTCTGATCCAACTTATTATGCGGTTGAAAAGCGCTGGGGAAAAAAGGGCGCGATTGATTTGACTGGCATTGTCGGGTATTACTCCTTGCTCGCGATGGAATTAAATATGGCTAACCATCAAATTAGTGATCCTAGTAAAAAACTTCCCCGCTTTCCAAGTGACAGATAACATGAGATTATTAACTTAATGCACTATTGAAATTAAGGGAATTTTTCATCTAACCTGTTAGGAAAAATAATGGCTAAGACCAAGAATCTAGAGAAGTCTGATTTTTCAGAGAATCATTATGGTTTGAATGTCTTAACGAATTCGCATTTCGATAACCAAATGCGGTCCCTTCAGGATGAGTTAGTTAAGTTAGAACGCTGGGTGACGGCCAAACGCTTAAAAGTTTGCATATTATTTGAAGGTCGAGACGCTGCAGGTAAGGGCGGAATTATTAAGGCGGTGACCGACCGAGTTAGTACTAGGACCTTTCGAGTATTTGCACTACCTGTTCCCAATGATCGCGAAAAGGGGCAGATCTATATGCAACGGTATTTATCCTTGATGCCTACTGCAGGGGAAGTAGTTCTCTTTGACCGAAGTTGGTATAACCGTGCAGGCGTTGAAAAAGTTTTAGGTTTTTGTAAACCACACGAAACGGAAGAATTCTTAACTCAGACCCCTGTGCTTGAAAAATATTTGGTTGAATCTGGCATTCTTTTGATTAAATATTATTTAGAAGTAGGGGCAGAAGAGCAAAAAAAACGCCTGGAAGATCGTTACCGTGATTCTAGTAAGAACTGGAAATTATCCGCAATTGATGGTAAGTCCATTAGCCACTGGTTTGATTACTCAAGGGCGAGGGATGAAATGATTAAACGTACCCACACCGAGTGGGCACCTTGGCACGTGGTGGACTTTAACGATAAAAAGCGTGGTCAATTGAATCTGATGAAACACTTATTAAGTCAAATTCCGTATCAAGATTTACCCTTTGAAAATACAAAATTGCCCAAACGACAAGCGATGAAAGACTACGTTGAGTTTGACCTAACCCCTTATAAAGTCCCAGAAGTCTTTTAATGAACTAATTAAACATTAACGAGCAAAATGACAAAACCCAAAAATAATAAAGATGAAATAGCCGCTATTGGTTTAAATAAGGGCCTTACTTCTTATGGAGATCAAGCGTTTTCACTTTTTTTAAGAAAAGCTTTTATCAAAGGTGCTGGATTTAGTGATAAAGCCTTAGATCGTCCCGTCATCGGCATCACGAATACGGGAAGTTCCTACAACCCTTGTCATGGCAATATGCCCCAACTGTTAGAGGCAGTTAAGCGCGGTGTTTTAATGGCAGGTGGTTTGCCGATGGACTTTCCAACGATTTCAATTCATGAAAGTTTTGCTAATCCAACAAGTATGTATTTGCGCAACCTCATGTCAATGGAAACTGAGGAGATGATTAAAGCGCAACCGATGGATGCGATTGTATTAATTGGTGGATGTGATAAGACAGTCCCTGCACAGTTAATGGGGGCAGCAAGCGCTCGTATTCCAGCTATCCAACTCATTACCGGATCGATGTTAACTGGCTCTCATCGAGGCGAGCGAGTCGGTGCCTGTACCGACTGCAGAAGATACTGGGCAAAATTTAGAGCCGGTGAAATTGATCAAGTAGAAACAGATGAAGTCAATGAGCAGTTAGTGCCCAGTGTTGGCACTTGTTCTGTGATGGGAACTGCTAGTACGATGGCCTGTATTGCTGAAGCTTTAGGTATGACTGTACCTGGTGGCGCAAGCCCACCTGCAGTGACAGCGCAGAGGATGCGCATTGCCGAACAAACTGGTGAACAAGCAGTGAAGTTGGCAAAAGAGCGCTTAACGATTGATAAGATTCTCACGCCAGCTGCTTTTGAAAATGCCTTAAGAGTCTTGTTAGCAACTGGTGGTTCTACTAATGGCCTAGTTCATTTAAGTGCGATTGCAGGGCGAATGGGAGTGGCTATCGACTTAGAAGCGTTCCACGCGATGGGGCAATCCACACCAGTCTTGATTGATCTTAAGCCATCTGGCCAGCACTACATGGAGGATTTTGACGCTGCCGGTGGTATGCCAACTTTACTGCGAACACTAAAGCCTTTACTGAATTTGGACGTTCTTACCGTTACTGGTCAAACTTTAGGGCAAGTGATTGATTCCTACGGCCCTACTTATCCGCAAGAAGTAGTCAAGCCACTTGATAACCCTATTTATCCGCAGGGCGGTATTGCTGTCTTGAGAGGTAATTTAGCACCAGGCGGCGCGATCATTAAACAATCAGCTGCCCAAGCAAGCTTAATGGAACATACCGGTCGTGCAGTTGTTTTTGAAAATGCGCAAGATTTAGCGAACCGGATTGATGATCCAGAATTAGATGTGCAGGCTAATGATATTTTGGTTTTAAAAAATATCGGCCCCAAAGGTGCCCCAGGTATGCCTGAGGCAGGCTATTTGCCGATTCCTAAAAAGTTGGCAAAACAAGGTGTGAAGGATATGGTGCGAATTTCAGATGGCAGAATGAGCGGCACTGCATTTGGTACGATCGTTTTGCATGTGACACCTGAATCTGCGATTGGTGGTCCATTGGCCCATGTTCAGAACGGGGATCAAATACGTTTAAGTGTAAAAAATCGTTTAATTCAACTCTTAATTAGTGATCAAGAATTGAATCAGCGCATGTTAGACAACCCAGTACAAGAACCAAAAGCTTCGAGGGGATACCTGAAACTATTTTTAGATGAGGTGAACCAAGCAGATCAAGGGGTTGATTTTAATTTTTTAACTTCCCAGATTACTGTATCGGTTCCTAAAAAGAAGAATCGTTGAATAAGTTCTTTAAATAACATCCCTAAATTAAGGCCTAATTATTTATCCAACTCAAGACCCTCAGCAATCAGGACATCCAATCCATCATTCAATTCTAGTTGACGACATTTTTCAGATAAAACAAGGCTTACAGTATCCTGATATTTAGCCGCTATCGCTGCATATTCTTCTTTTGCACGAGCATATTGTTTATCTGAATAGAAGTTAAAGGCCCTTTGGGTTTCTATGCAAAGTTCTTTTTCAACGTTGCTCGGAGTCGTCTCAGGATCATCATCACGGGTGCCAACCAACTCATAGATGACGATTTCAGTTTTACGACCTTTAACCGTAATTTGATCAATTGGCCTGACCCATAGTTTTTCACCGGCCTCTTTGAATACGGAATGACTGATACAAATTTTGGTTGAGTAGTCTTTATTAACTCCCTCAAGGCGGGCAGCGATATTAACACCATCACCCATGACGGTATAACTTAGTCTTTCCTGAGATCCGATATTGCCAACTAGAACCGCATCAGAATGGATACCAATGCGCACAGTTAGCATAGGTTTACCTTCATTTACGAGCTTTTGATTGAGGGTAACCATTCTTTTTTGACCCTTTAAGGCCGCTTTACAGGAATGAAAAGCGTGGTCATGATCAGGCAGTGGCGCACCCCAAAATGCCATCACAGAATCACCAATAAATTTATCTACGGTCCCTTTTTCTTCTTTAATTGCATAAGTAAAAAGTTCTAAATAAGAAGATACGCGAGATAATAATTCTCTAGCGGGGGTCTGTTCTGACAATCCTGAGAAGTTTTGCAAATCAGAAAAGAAGATGGTTAAGTATCGACTTTCACCACTAATTTCAATTTGTTTGCCTGAGCTTAATAGATCGTTAACTAAGTCACGCGGTACATACGAGGTGAAAGCTCCAAGAGTGCTTTTGAGCTTTTTAACAGCATTCGCTAAGATTTGAATCTCGTAGAGTTTAGAATTGTCATCCTTGAAAACAAAGTCCTCTTTAAAATCAAGAAGATTTTTAATATCTATGGTGAGTTTTTCAATTGGTCGTGAGATGAATCTAGAAATATAAAACGAGACTAACATCACAATTAACAAAACGAAAAACGAGAAGATACCGAGTTGTTGTGTAACCTTGCGAAGTGGTGCCAAGAAATCCTCTTGTGGGGCAATGGTTAGGATTGACCAGTTATGACCTAAGCTTTTATTTGGTGTTGTTAAGAGGGCAAGATATTTAGTATTTTTATCTCCGTAGTTAAATGCAAAAACTTGATCATCGAGGCGCCCCCTCTCCTTTGCAACATACTCCAAGGGAGAGTTAGATACATCATTAATATTGATCAGCATTAGAGCATTTTTCTCTATTTTGTATGCGGAATTAACATCTTGGCGAACAATAATATTAAATTTCTCATCAAGAATAAAAGTTTCGCTATTTTCACTTACCTTAATATTTTTTAAGAACCCAGAAAGACTCTCGAGTTCAAAAGATTCCCCAATCATACCCACAAAAGTATCTTTAAAGACGATCGGTGCTGCAACATTTAAGGTTGGCTTTTTTGTACTTCTAGATAAGAAGGGGTCATCAATTTGGATGAAATTACCTGATGGATCTCCCACCATGGTCTTTAGAATACTCTTATAAAAAGGCCTCTTACGGGGATCGTAATCATCTTTATTTGCAAAGACATCTAGCTTATTAGATTTTTCATCAAAAAACGTAAAGGTAGAAACCATATCGCCATTTTTTGCTTTATCTAAAATCCAAAGATTCGATTTAGCTTTTTCTGGCGGTACTCGCCCAGCAATAATGGTCGTTTTAGACATTTTTTGAACTTGTCGAAAACGTCCAGTTTCTGTTGCAATAAAAATCGATACTAATTCAGGGTTATTCTTTAAATGGAGTGAGAGTATTGGGTTTGTTTTGTCACTATTGAGTATTTCATGATTTTCATTAATTTGTAGCTTGATATAACTAATTGAGTCATTAATTTGATCTAATAAGCCATCAAATTGAGTTTCCACTTGAAGGTGGTGTCGTTTGATAAGATCTTGCGCATTTTCATACTGTATTTGGTAGTTGTAATAATAGGAATACGCAACAAAAGAAATAAAAGAAGGAATGCCAAGCAGTAAAAAAGCAGTAGTGATGGTGTTCCGAAGTTTAAAGTTTTTAATGAGCATGCTCAGACTCCTTGTAACTGCGGATACCTAATGGCCAAGCGCTTAGGAAGTGTTTTGATGGATTCAGAATCTTTTAATTGCTTAACTAATAGCATAATTAGAAGTGAACTAACCACAAAGAAAAAGCAACAATATAAGTAGACCGACATCATTACGTGGTTACCAGATGCAGCAATCAAGTAGTTGGCCCTACTAATAATTTCATTAACACCAACTAATGACGCTGTACTAGAGGCCACAAAAGAAATCATAAAGCTATTTGCCCAAGTGGGAAAAAAGATGAGAGCAGCGTCATAATCTTTTTTTCTCCAAGCTTCGTAAGCCACTTTTAAGCTCTCTGAGGTAAAGCCAATCGAAGAGGCAGATAAGCCAATCGTTGCTTTGAGCCAATAAGGGAAATTAAAAGCTTCTGTAAAAAAGGGTATGTAAACCTGTTGCGGGAAAACAAAGGCAACATAAAACATAAAAGCGAGAGTTGGAATATTACGAAAAAATTTAGAAATAAATTCGGCAATATTTTTAGCTTTACCCGATTTTGTAATTTGTATCCAGGCTAAAAATCCACCAATAACAGTACCCAAAAATACTGCTAAAACTCCAATGACGATATTCCAGAGAAACCCTTCCATTAAGAAAGGGGTCCAGGTCAGTAGAAAAGTGACATTATTATTCATGTTTTACCGATTGTCTTTCGTTAAATTTATTTTCAAACCAGTTGAAAAATTCAGTCCAAAAACCAACGATGAAGAAAAAGCAAATCAGTAGCACTGTCATCATTAAGAACAGATTACCTTTTTCTGCTACGAGTAAATTGGTAGCACTTAACAACTCTGGAATCGCAATGGCAGAAGCGATCATCGATTGTTTTGCCAAGTTGATTAAAGATTGTTTAATTGGCCATCTCGAATAAGGCAACGTTTCAGAGATGGTTGAGTAATTGATACGAAAGTCGGGTTTGCTTTTACGAATAGTGTCAGCAGCCTCGACAAAAGCGTTGAGAATCAATCCGGAAGTGTAGTAGCCCAAAACCAAAGTAGCAACTAACATAGCTGATAATTGGATGTTATAGGTATTCACTACCCACCCACCAACACCAAAAAATAATAGATACATGAGAAGAAGAGGGGGATTGAGACGTCCCAAAGTCATCATTGCTGTAAATACACTACTGATTTTTTTTGAGGTATTTTCGACAAAAATTGCAGCGAGGACGCCGACGAATAAGCTCGTGATGATACATAGGGCAATCAGAAGCATGGTGTAACCAATGCCCTTCAGTAACTGAAAGCGACTATAGTCATCATAAATAAAATTCAAATCTAGTCCTGAATTCTCTTTTACCCAAATACCCAGAGCCAGTAATCCTGAAGATTCTTCAGAGTTGACTAATTCAGTTTTACGACATTCCGGGGGCCAATAGCCTTGTTCATTTCTTGAACAGAGGTATTGACCTTTTTTATCTTTTTCAGACCAATCCAGATGAGCTTGTTTTAGCCAATTATTTGATATGGTAACGCCCCACTTTTCATTTAGCTCCAGTAGGTATTGACTACGATGCCACTTGGCAATCAAGTTACCAACGATATGATCAAGCTGTGAGTTTTTTTCAGATCTTGGAATATATACCGCCCAAGGCTCTTTTAAAGCTGGAGCTAATGGTGCCTTGTAACCCATAAATTCAGGGTTGGTTTGTATTGTCTTAACAACTGCACCGGTGGTGTATAAAAAGCCTAAACATCTACCAGCGATTAAGGCTAATTGCGCATCTCTTACGTTTTTAAAAATTTCCAAACTTAACAGATAACGCTCGCTCATTGGGCGATTAAAGTAAGAGCCTTGAACAGCACATAAAGTTTTCCCTCTTAATTGTGCCCAGTCTGTAATATTAGGGGCATCGGGTTTAAACATCACGGTAACACTGGTTTCTGAATAACCTGGTTCAATCCCGGTAGCAATTTGACGACGAGCTTTTGTATCACCAATGGTTGCAATCAGCATGTCGACATCACCGATCTCCAGCTTTTGAAAGCGGTTTTCGGTGGTAACAGGAACTTTGAGGAGTTTTACACCCATTTCCTCTGCAATGTTTTGGGCAATGTCACTTTCTAGTCCAACGATTTCGCCGAGTTTATTTATGGAGTTGTAGGGTGAGACATCTGTTTTCACTCCAATACGGATGACGCCATCAGCGAGAATTTTTTCGAGTAATAGCGACTTATTCCCAGTTGTTACACTTTCTTTACCTGCGAAGCAACTAGCAGTAAGTAAGTTGAAGCATACAAAAGGGATCAGAAATTTAATTATTAAAGTCATATTTTTAAGCTTAGATTTCATCATCACTTTTGTTCAACCTAGTAATTATTTTTAAAGTTTCATCAGCAGCTAACTTAGCAGCTGCAAAAGCTGTAATCTTATGCATGTCTATGACTGATGCCCCAGGGGGAATAGCAATTCTATCTGAAAACTTAATGAGCTTGCCGGTATCAAATCCTTCATCTACTTCATGCAAAGAAACACGGGTGTATTTCTGTCCGTCTTGGATTAAACCATGGAACGGATTACCACCAACATACTTTGAGGGCCATTTATCATCAATACAGGGATGTAGGTTATAAAAGCAGATGGTTGGAGTGTTGATCAATCGTAGACCGATCCTTTGACCAAAAGTTGCCATCAAAGCAATTTCTGGCTGCCATTGATTTTTAAAAACATCATAAAACTCATCGGAGTTGACCCTGCCTTTAAAAACAGGAAGATGATGTTCAATGGCTAAATTTTCAACCATTTCAGCTTCTGCAATGGAGTGTGGATATTGCCAAACTCTTTTGTCAGCACTAATAAATGTATTTTTGGGGTCGTCAGTTGCAACTCCGACGATTTCGATAAATTGCGAAATTTCACCAAATAGTAATTCATTTAGTAGGTAGTACCCTCTATAAAAGCTGCCGAGCATCGCAACTTTTAACTTCTTTTTCACATTAATCATGGTTCCTAGGAATACTATCTTGTAATGTTTTCACTATAAAGGAATAGTCATGTTAATTCAACAACATATAGATTAATTCGGAAGTTTTAATACTAATAAATTATTATATAAATTGGAACTGTTTTCTTGAACTAATTTATCGAATGATTGGGAAAGTTAAATCTAAATTCACAAGAACCATTCCAGGTTGATTTAAATTTTTAAAAAAGTATGATTGCGGAGAAGTAAAGTTAAAAACTTCATCATCAATTAAGATCAGATTAGTCTAGAAAAGGTTAATTTAACAATTCTTTAGAAAGAGATTCTCTTCATTCAGTTGGGTTGACAACTGTATAAAAAAACATTTCCTTTTATGATTCAATGTGCTATATTTTTTCTATGAAATTAAGCGCTTGGGCAAAAACTAAGGGTATCTCTTATCGCAGTGCATGGAAAAT
>CANFME010000025.1 GCA_947448305.1 Burkholderiaceae bacterium | reverse complement strand
GCTAGTGCGTAACGTTCGTCGTTAGCAGTTATTACAATTCCCATTGATTTACGAGATAACGGGTCCTCGGTATGCCCTCCGTGCTTCGCAATCCACGTCGAAACCAAGTCGGTCCCAATGATGCTCTTTCATGCTTTCACAGAATAGATGAGTATTTTAGTCCTTTTTACTTAAAAAGGATATCCTCAATTTCATAAGGGCTTTGAACGAGGTGAGTAGCACCCCAAGTATGCGCTGGTGATTCTTCACCACAATAGCCATAAGCAGCAGCTATGGTATGCATTCCAGCGGCGTGGCCTGCCTGAATATCTCTTAAATCATCGCCAACATAGATGGATTTACTTGGATCAATCTTTAGCATTTGGGCACATAAAAGGATGGGGGCAGGGTGGGGTTTGGGGTATGCAGTCGTATCGCCACTCACAATAGCTGGAGTTCTTTGATCAAGTCGCATACTTTTAACCAATGGATGCGTAAAGCGTTCTTGTTTGTTTGTTACGATCCCCCAAGGGATACGGTGATGGTCTAATTGATCGAGTAGGGCTTCAATCCCTTGAAAAAGCTCTGTATGAACATGGATTGCCTGCTCATAATTATTTAAAAACTCATCACGAATAGACAAAAAACGAGGATCATCCACTTCAATTCCTAAAGTGACCTTGATCAAACCTCTCGCTCCCATGGATGCCATCGGTCTCAATAACTCTATAGGTTTTGGACTTAACCCTCTAGATGATAATAATTGATTTGCCGCGGCGGCAAGATCTGGAGCTGTATCAGCTAGAGTGCCGTCTAAATCAAAGAGAATACTTTCATAAGAGGGAACTAGACTACGTTTTAAAGGGTTACTCAAAGGTGGCACCATAAATTAGGAAAAAATCAAAGAGGTTTTCTAACTGCAATCATGTAATTGACATCCACACCTGGGCCCAGGTAGTAATGGTCTGTAATAGGGTTGAAGTGAAGACCTGTCATATCGAGCAGCTCTAGACCCGCATCTCGGGTAAAGTTAGTTAACTCTGAAGGTTTGATGAATTTTGCGTAATCATGCGTGCCCTTGGGCAAAATGTTCAGAATATATTCTGCACCGATAATCGCCATTAAATAGGACTTTAAATTACGATTTAAGGTGCTAAAAAATAGCATACCACCGGGTTTAGCCATTTTAGCCGCTGCTAGGACAACTGATTTTGGATCCGGCACATGTTCAAGCATTTCCATACACGTTACGATATCAAATGCTTCTGGATTTTTTGCGGCCATATCCTCTGCACTGATCAATTCATACTGAATTGCCGTTTGAGTTTCTAAAGCATGTAATTTGGCTACTTTTAAAGCTTTACTAGATAAATCAATACCAGTAGTATCTGCGCCACATTTTGCTAAAGACTCAGATAAAATCCCTCCGCCACAGCCAATATCAATGATCTTCATCTGTGATACTGTTGTTTTACTTTGAATCCAGCTTAGGCGAAGCGGGTTGATTGCATGAAGTGGCTTAAACTCACTCGTTTGATCCCACCAGCGACTAGCAAGTTCACTAAATTTATCTATCTCTGCTTGATCTTTGTTTTCGGTATTCATTTTAAAAGGCTTATATTATTCAATAAGGACAATTATCCAACATATTGAAATAATCTTTTTATTCTTGTTCTAATTGTTTGGGTATAAAAAAAGCCCGGAGAACCGGGCTTTTCGTTAAGAGCTAATTAGATTAGTTCTTTTTTGTACCTACAACTTCAACGATAGCACGGCGATTTAATGCACGGCCAGCAGCAGTTTTGTTGTCAGCAACTGGCTCTGAGAAAGCTTTACCTTCAGTATAAACACGGCTAGCTTCTACGCCATTTTTAACCAAATATGCTTTAACAGCTTCAGCACGCTTGAGTGATAATTTTTTGTTGTAAGCAAGGCTACCGATGTTGTCAGTGTGACCGATAACGATAATCACTTCAACAGTAACAGCTTTTAACTTAGATGTTAAATCGTTCAATTTAGCAGCGCCTTCAGGCTTGATAACAGACTTATCGAAGTCAAACAAGGCGTCAGCTAACAATGTAACTTTAGTGCTTGAAACTACAGGAGCTGGTGCAGGTGCAGGAGCAGGAGCACGAGCAGCAGCAGGAGCTGGTGCAGCTTTTGGTGCTGGCTTAATTGCGCCGTCACAATCTACAGCAGCAGTTGCAGGAGTCCAGAAACTGTCTCTCCAGCAAAGTGATGAATCTCCACCAGAACGGGCGTTTACTGTACCTGAGCCAGACGCCCAGTTATCGATATTTTGAGCTTGTGCGAAGCCTGAAACAGCTAATAAAGTAGCTGTAATTGTAGCTAATCTCACTGTGCGAGTAGTTTTGTTCATTTTTTATCTTCCTCTTAAATTCATTGAATTAAGTATTTTGGTTAACATTTGATTAATATTACTTCTAAATTATAACAACAAGACTATTGTAGTTTGTCGCTTTATTACAAATCAAACATTTAACAACAAAATTTCTCAAGTGTTGTTATTTCGCATGGTAAAATAAGTCTATGGAATATGCTGCTAAAGAAACACTACCCGTATCACTAGAAGACGAAATGCGGCGGTCCTATTTGGACTACGCGATGAGCGTAATTGTAGGGCGAGCGCTACCCGATGCACGTGATGGTTTAAAGCCAGTTCACCGCAGGGTTCTTTTCGCTATGCACGAACTCAACAATGATTGGAATCGTGCGTACAAAAAATCTGCCCGTATTGTTGGTGACGTCATTGGTAAATATCATCCTCACGGCGACTCAGCTGTTTACGATACGATCGTGCGGATGGCTCAAAACTTCTCTTTGCGATACATGCTTGTTGATGGTCAGGGAAACTTTGGTTCTGTTGATGGCGATAGTGCTGCGGCGATGCGTTACACAGAAATCCGTTTGTCTAAAATTGCTCATGAATTATTAGCTGATATTGATAAAGATACAGTTAACTATGGCCCTAACTACGACGGCAGTGAACACGAACCACTAATATTACCAGCTAAAATCCCTAATCTTTTGATTAATGGTTCTTCCGGTATCGCTGTGGGAATGGCAACAAATATACCTCCTCACAATATTGACGAAGTAATTAATGGGGCATTGCATTTGTTAGCAAACCCTGAATGTTCGATTGACGATCTCATTGAGTTTATTCCTGCCCCAGATTTTCCAACAGCCGGCATTATTTACGGCATTCAAGGTGTGCGAGACGGTTATCGGACTGGTCGCGGCAGAGTTATCATGCGCGCGAAGACCCACTTCGAAGACATGGAAAAGGGTCAGAGACAATCGATTATTGTTGATGAATTGCCATATCAAGTAAATAAAAAGAATTTGTTGGAAAGAATCGCTGAATTAGTAACAGAAAAGAAAATCGAGGGAATTTCTGATATTCGGGATGAGTCTGATAAGTCCGGTATGAGGGTAGTGATTGAGCTGAAACGCGGCGAAGTGCCCGAAGTGGTTCTAAATAACCTCTACAAAAATACCCAATTACAAGATAATTTTGGTATGAATATGGTTGCTCTAGTAGACAACCAGCCAAGACTATTGAATTTGAAGCAATTACTCGAATGCTTCTTAAGGCATCGTCGTGAAGTTGTAACGCGCAGAACTATTTTTGAACTTCGTAAGGCTCGTGACCGTGGACACGTCCTAGAAGGCCTAGCTGTTGCTTTAGCGAATATTGATGAATTTATTGCCCTGATTAAGGCTGCAGCTTCACCACCAGATGCAAAGCGTGAATTACTTGCGCGCGTTTGGGACTCTGAGGTAGTACGTGAAATGTTAGTAAGAGCGGGTGAAAATGTTCAAGGTGGAATTGGGGCGTATCGTCCAGATCGTTTACCACCGACCTTAGGTTTACAGCCAGATGGTTTATACCGCTTATCAGATGATCAAGCGCAAGAAATTTTGCAAATGAGATTGCAACGTTTAACTGGGTTAGAGCAAGATAAGATTGTTCAAGAATATAAAGTTGTCATGGATCAAATTACCGATCTTCTCGATTTATTAGCTAAACCAGATCGCGTTACTACTGTAATTCATCAAGAATTGCTCGAGTCAAAAGCTGAATTTGGTCAAGAGGGTAGCGATAATGGTCGGCGCTCTGTAATTGAAATGAATGCTACAGAGTTGTTTACTGAGGATTTAATTACTCCACAAGACTTAGTTGTTACTCTCTCTTATACCGGTTATTTTAAGAGTCAGCCACTATCAGAGTATCGTGCTCAAAAAAGAGGTGGTAGAGGTAAAAAAGCGACTACTACTAAAGACGAAGATTGGATTCAAACCCTGTTTGTCGCGAATACACATGACACAATACTTTGTTTTTCTGACAGAGGAAGACTTTATTGGTTAAAAGTGTGGGAAGTTCCTCAAGGAAGTAGCAACTCCAGAGGTAAGCCAATTGTCAACATGTTCCCCTTAATTGAGGGTGAAAAAATTACTACAATTTTGCCGATTAAAGGTTATGTTGATAATCAATATGTATTTATGGCAACTAAGAATGGTATTGTCAAGAAAACAGCTTTAAGTGATTTTTCTAACCCTAGAAAAGGTGGAATTATTGCAGTTGATCTAGATGATGGTGATGTTTTAGTTGGAGCTGCCATTACTGATGGCAAACATGATGTGATGTTGTTCTCTGATGCGGGTAAAGCCGTACGTTTTGATGAGAATGATGTGCGCCCTATGGGACGAACTGCTCGTGGTGTTAAAGGCATGAATTTAGATGGCGGTCACTTGGTGATTGCAATGCTTGTCTCTGCAAGTGAAACTGAAGATACACAATCTGAAACAGCCATTAAAGCTCCATCTAGCGTTTTAACTGCAACTGAAAACGGTTTTGGTAAAAGAACACCAATAGCTGAATATACAAGACATGGTAGAAATACGAAGGGTATGATTGCGATCCAAACATCGGATCGCAACGGTAAATTAGTTGCCGCTTCCTTAGTATCTACAGAAGACCAGATCATGTTGATTACTACGGGTGGTATTTTAGTGAGAACTCGAGTTTCAGAAATACGTGAAATGGGTAGATCAACTCAGGGCGTGAAGTTAATCAATGTTGATGAGGGCACTGTACTTTCTGGTTTGCAAAGAATCTCTGAAAGTATGGATGAGGATGACTTAAATTCTGATGACGATGCCATTGTTGGAGAGTCTGAAGTGAATGATGAAAATAATCCTCCGTCAGATACAAATGATGAGAGTCCTACCGAATAAGCTGCTTTCCAATCTAGTTAAACTCTATGCTTTTTGACCAACGTATTTACAATTTTGCACCTGGTCCTGCAACACTTCCTGAAGAAGTGTTGCAGCTTGCCTCAAAAGATATCCTAAACTGGCAGCAACTGGGTACCGGGGTGATGGAAGTAAGTCATCGAGGTAAGCCTTTTATGGCTTGCTATCAAGAAGCAATGACTGATTTGCGTGATTTGATGCAAATTCCAGATAATTATGAAATTCTTTTTCTCCAAGGCGGTGGAATTGGTGAAAACGCTGCTATTCCAATGAATTTGATGGGCCTTGCAAAAAATGGTCCTCAAGCAGATTTTGTGGTCACGGGTACTTGGTCACAAAAATCAATCTCCGAAGCTTCTAAATATGGCTTGGCTAGACTTGCAGCGAGTAGCAAAGAACAGGGTTTTAACACAATTCCTAGCAATTCGACTTGGGATATTTCCGAAGATTCTGCCTACTTACATATTTGTGACAATGAAACCGTAGGTGGACTTGAATATGGTTACGTCCCAAATACTAAAGGAATTCCTTTGGTCGCTGATATATCTAGCAATATTCTTTCTAAGGTGATTGACGTATCAAAGTATGGGGTACTTTTTGGTGGGATTCAGAAAAATATTGGACCCGCTGGAATGACCATTGTCATTGTTCGTAAAGATTTAATTGGCCATGCTATGCCGATTACTCCAACCGTTTGGGATTGGAAAATTCAAGCGGCTAATGATTCCATGATTAATACTCCTCCAACCTTTGCAATATACCTTGCCGGCCAGGTTTTTAAATGGCTAAAACGACAGGGTGGAGTGAGTGCAATAGAAGCAATTAATCGTAAAAAATCAGAACTACTTTATCAAATCTTGGATAAGAGTTCCTTATTTGACGCAAGGATAGATCCTGTTTATCGTTCAAAGATGAACGTTACGTTTTATTTAAAAGATGAATCATTAATGGATGTTTTCCTTAAAGGCGCTGAAGATAAAGGTATGATTGGTTTAAAAGGGCATAAGAGCGTTGGCGGTATTAGAGCTAGTATTTATAATGCTATGCCACTTTCAGGCGTTGAGAAGTTAGCCCACTACCTGCTTGAATTTGAAAGAAAAGCCTAATGAGTGATGATTTAAAAGATCAGGAAGAAAAGCGCCTATTGCCACTTCGTCAGCAAATTGATGCGGTGGATCAAGAAATCATCAAACTCTTATCAGAGAGAGCCAAAATAGCGCTTGCCGTTGGTGCCGTGAAGCATGAATACGGTTCACCCGTATTTCGTCCTGAAAGAGAAAAACAAGTTCTCGAAAAATTAGCGCAGCGTAATCCAGGCCCATTAAAAACAAAAGGGTTACAAGCGATTTGGCAAGAAGTAATGTCTGCTTGTAGAGATATTGAAGGTTCAATCTCAGTCGCTTATTTGGGACCAGCCGGTACTTTCTCAGAAGAAGCAACTTTACAATTTTTTGGCCAATCAACTCACCTAGTGCCTTGCTCTTCTTTGGATGAGGTTTTTGCACAAGTAGAAAATGAAACGGTCCAATACGGCGTCTTACCGATTGAAAACTCTTCTGAGGGAGCTATTTCCAGAACCTTAGATTTACTATTGGAATCAAACTTAATTATTAGTGGCGAAATCGCGATTCCAATTAAGCACTCACTCTTGAGTCTATCGGGTACCCTTGAAGGTGTGACGCAAGTCAGTGCTCATGCACAGGCGCTCGCGCAATGTCAGCAGTGGTTGACAGTGAACACTCCGCAGTTACAGCGTCAGGCAGTCAGTAGCAATGCGCAAGCTGCCAAGCAAGCTGCCTTAAATCCTGCGCAAGCAGCAATTGCGAGTTCTTCTGCAGCAAGTCAATATGGCTTAAAGGTTATACAGCAGGGGATTCAAGATGATGCGCATAATCGGACAAGATTTATCATTGTTGGTAAGCAAGCTTGTTTACCAAGCGGATCAGATCAAACTTCATTGATCTTATCAGTAGCCAATAAACCAGGCGCTGTTTATCAAATGTTGGCCCCACTTGCTAAATATGATGTATCGATGACTCGCTTTGAATCTAGACCTGCAAGAAAAGGCACTTGGGAATATCATTTCTATGTCGATATTGATGGTCATCAAAATGATGCAAAAGTGGCTGAGGCACTAAAAGAACTTTTAAATACGACAGCCTTTTTTAAATGTCTTGGATCTTATCCGAAAAGTAATCCTACGCAAAAAAATGCTTAATAGCATGCCTGATTTGCTAATTAAGTATTAAAGATACAATATTTACTAACTTAACATTGATAGTCTTTACTCATGTCAGAAAATTCTAAAACCACCCCAGGTCTTCCTCAAGTCCGTGCAATTGCTCCTTATATCGGTGGGAGACCCATTAGCGAAGTTGCTCGAGAGTACGGTCTTGATGAAAATAAGATTATTAAGCTGGCCTCAAACGAAAATCCGCTTGGTTTACCAGAGTCTGCAAAAAATGCCATGTTAGCAGTGATGAATGATTTGGGTCGATACCCTGATTCAAATGGTTATGAGTTAAAGAAAGTTATCTCTGAAAAACTGCAAGTGCCTGATCATTGGCTAACTTTGGGCAACGGTAGTAATGATATTTTGGAATTGGTCACACGATCAGTAGCCCAAAGTGGTGATGAAATTATATTTTCAAAGCACGCCTTTGCTGTTTATCCTCTAGCAACTCAAGCAGTGGGTGCTAAAGCGATTGAAGTAGACGCCAAACCTGCTGATTTAGGCCATGATCTCAATGCCATGCTGTTGGCAATCAATCAACATACAAAATTAATTTTTGTGGCAAATCCAAATAATCCTACGGGTAGTTTTTTATCCGGTGCAGAAATTGAAGCATTTTTGAGTAAAGTTCCAAGCCATATCGTAGTGGTAGTTGACGAGGCTTATAACGAATACTTGTTACCTGAGCAACAATATGATGCAATTGACTTTGTGCGTCAATATCCGAATGTTTTAGTATCTAGAAGTTTTTCTAAGGCATATGGTTTAGCTGGCTTACGCCTGGGATTTAGTGTTGCACAGTCTGAATTAACTGATCTACTAAACCGTATTCGTCAACCATTTAATGTGAATTCATTAGCAATGGCTGCTGCGATTGCTGCGTTCAATGATGCGCCTTTCTTAGCGCAAGGTGCAGCTGTCAATCGTGCTGGATATATACAACTTACTCAAGCCTTTGAGCAGATGGGTTTACATTATTTACCATCAGCCGGTAATTTCGTTTTAGTGCAAGTTGGTGAAGATGATCAGGCAGGTAGTCGAGTCAATCTTGCACTCTTAAAAGAAGGCATCATTGTTCGCCCTGTTGGCAACTATGGATTACCAAAATGGCTAAGAATCTCGATTGGCTTGCCAGAAGAAAATATGGCTTTTATTACAGCCCTTAAAAAAATTCTCAGTAAGTAATTTTCTACGATTTGAATCTATGTCTCTGACTACACCAGCACTTCACACTGTGACTAATTCATTCCCGACGGTTGGCATTATAGGCGTTGGTTTGATTGGCGGCTCCTTGGGGCTAGCCTTGAAGCACCATAAAATATCAAGTTGTATCTTAGGCTGCGGAAGATCTGTATCTAACATGGAAGAGGCAATGAAGATTGGCGCAATTAGCCAAATTGCTACTCTACAAGAGATCAGTGAGCAAGCTGATTTAATTATTCTATGTGTGCCTGTTGCGCAGACGAAATTGGTGCTAACTCAGATACAACCTTATCTTCGTAAAGAAACAATTATTATTGATGTAGGTAGTACGAAGTCGGATGTAATTGCCATTGCTAAGGAGGTTCTGGGTGAACAAGTTGCACAGTTTATCCCTTGTCATCCTATCGCTGGTGGAGCGCAACACGGAGCGTCGGCAGCGAAGTTTGATTTATTTGAACAGCGTCAATTAATTATTTGTCCCTTGCTAGAAAATCCGCCCCAAGCGATCTTAATGATTGAGCAAATGTGGCAACAGTTAGGCGCTATCGTATTTCAGATGTCAGCGTTAATGCATGATCATATTTTTGCCGCAGTTTCTCATTTGCCACATCTTCTTTCTTATGCACTCATGTTGCAAGTGGCTAATTCAGAAGATGCCCAAGCTAAATTTGCACATGCAGGAGCTGGTTTTAGAGACTTCACAAGAATAGCTGGTTCAAGTCCAGAAATGTGGCGGGATATTTCGTTTGCCAACTCAGAAGCGATTCTCACACAACTCGATGAGTATATAAACATCTTGCAACACTTTAAAAAGTTGATTCAAGATGGAAACAGTGAACAATTAGAGAAATTACTAATGATTGCCAGTCAATCAAGAAATAACTGGAAAGGTTAAATTCGTGAGTATTTCTTCACTGCATCTAGAGCCCATTGCATCAGCTCGTGGCCAAATTACTTTACCTGGATCCAAAAGTATTTCGAATCGCGTATTACTTTTAAGTGCCTTAGCTAGTGGCAAAACTACCTTGCATGGATTATTAGACGCGGATGATACGCGGGTGATGCAATCCGCTCTGAAGGCGCTTGGTGTGCAATTAGAAAACCACACACAAGATCAAGAATCTGTTCTTCTTGTTCATGGTTGTAAAGGGAAGTTCATCAATAGTAGTGCCGATTTATTTATGGGTAATGCCGGAACTGCTATACGTCCATTAACAGCTGCGCTTGCTATTCTTGGTGGGGATTACCATCTTCATGGTGTACCAAGAATGCATGAGCGTCCGATTGGGGATTTGGTTGATGGACTCAGAGGAATTGGTGCAAAAATTGACTATTTAGGGCAGGCTAATTACCCACCTATTCAAATTGGTTTTGGTCATCTGCTATTAGATCAACCGGTAAAGGTACGAGGAGATGTTTCTAGTCAATTTTTAACAGCCTTGTTAATGGCCTTGCCTTTAACAGCGCATCCTAGAGACATTTGTATAGAGGTGATTGGTGAATTGATTTCAAAACCTTATATTGAAATCACACTTCGTCTGTTGGAAAAATTTGGTGTCAAAGTTGTAAACAATGATTGGAAATCTTTTGTAATACCGGCTTTTAAAAATGCTCAAGAGTCAATTTACTCATCGCCTGGCGATTTTTGGGTTGAAGGGGATGCATCCTCAGCCTCTTACTTTTTAGCTGCAGGCGCTTTGGGTGGTGGTCCACTCATGATTAAAGGAGTTGGTAGAGAGAGTATTCAAGGTGATGTGGCCTTTGCCAATGCGCTGGCAATGATGGGAGCAAATGTTACGCAGGGACATAACTGGATAGAGGTCAGAGGGGTCGACGAAGCAGGGTTACAGGCAATTGATATCGATTGCACACCAATTCCTGATGCTGCTATGACTTTAGCCGTTTTGGGACTATTTGCCAAAGGTACGACTCGTTTAACTGGGATAGCTAGCTGGCGAGTTAAAGAAACAGACCGAATTGCTGCGATGGAATGTGAACTAAAGAAATTTGGTGCGACAGTTTCTTCGGGTGATAATTTTATTGAGGTTAGTCCGCCGCAAAAATGGACCATCCCAAAAGGCGGGGTTGATACTTACGACGATCATCGGATGGCGATGTGTTTCTCATTGGCGGCATTTGGTCCAGTTCCCTTAGAAATTAATGATCCGGAATGTGTCAGTAAAACTTTCCCTCATTATTTTGATGAGTTACGCTCCGTCATCGTATGTTCGAAATAATCGTAAGGATTATCTTTCATGGTTTCTAATCCAACTTTTCCAGTCATTGCTATTGATGGTCCAACTGCCTCAGGTAAGGGAACCGTTGCTCAATTAGTGGCGAATCATCTGGGTTTTCATTACTTAGATAGTGGTGCTTTGTACCGGATTGTGGGTCTTGCTAGCTTACAAAATAAAATTCCATTAGATCAGGGGTTGGCTCTTGCAGAAATGACTAAGTCACTACGAATTGAGTTTAAAGAAAATAATATCTATCTCGATAATCAAGACATTACAGAGTTAATCCGGACTGAAGAAATGGGTTTGCGCGCCTCGGCAGTGGGTGCTGTGCCAGAGGTTCGACTGGCTTTACTCTCTTTACAAAAGAGTTTCTTAAGGGCTCCGGGTTTAGTTGCTGATGGAAGAGATATGGCAACAGTGATCTTCCCAGAGGCGGTTTTAAAGGTGTTTTTAACCGCTTCTGCCAAAATTCGTGCAGAAAGACGGTTTAAACAATTGAAAAACAAAGGAATATCTGCTAAGATTGACATTCTTTTAAGTGACTTAATGGCTCGTGATCAACGCGACACACAGCGTAAAGATGCTCCACTATGTCAGGCAATTGATGCCCATCTACTAGATACTAGTGAGATGGATGTTGAAAAAGCGGTACAAAAAGTACTCTTTTGGTACCAAAAAGTAAGTAAAGAAGTTAGTAATTGAAGTTGTAATTTGTAGTAAAGAGTAGCCCCTTGTTGAATCCCGGCGCGCCTTTTTTTAAATAGAAAGGTTCATTAAAGCGTCTCAATCAGGGTTTATAAACCTAACCCC
Source organism: Burkholderiaceae bacterium (assembly GCA_947448305.1). Classification (GTDB taxonomy): domain Bacteria; phylum Pseudomonadota; class Gammaproteobacteria; order Burkholderiales; family Burkholderiaceae; genus Polynucleobacter. The sequence continues at coordinate 16,704 of CANFME010000025.1, read as the reverse complement.
GTTGGCACTGCCAACTAGATGAGTAAAAACCATGTCTGAATCATTTGCAGCTCTATTTGAAGAATCATTAGCCCGTTCGAATATGAAAACTGGGCAAGTTATTTCTGCCGAAGTCGTCAGAATTGACCATAATTTCGTTGTTGTAAACGCTGGATTAAAGTCTGAAGCCTTTATTCCTGTTGAAGAATTCCATAATGATCAAGGTGAACTTGATGTGCAACCAGGAGATTTCGTTTCTGTTGCGATCGATGCCTTAGAAAATGGTTATGGAGATACAATTTTATCCCGTGACAAAGCAAAACGCCTCGCTTCTTGGATGAATTTAGAAAAAGCTCTCGAGCAAGGTGAGATTGTCACTGGTGCAGTAACCGGTAAAGTAAAAGGTGGTTTAACTGTAATGGTTAACGGTATCCGTGCTTTCTTGCCAGGTTCATTACTTGATACAAGACCAGTTAAAGATACTTCTCCATTTGAAGGTAAAACAATGGAGTTCAAGGTCATTAAATTAGACCGTAAGAGAAACAACGTTGTTTTATCACGTCGTGCTGTAGTAGAAGCAAGTCAAGGTGAAGAACGTCTCAAGTTAATGGACAACCTCAAAGAAGGTACAGTTGTTCAAGGTATTATTAAAAACATTACTGACTACGGTGCATTCGTTGATCTAGGTGGTATTGATGGATTGCTCCACATTACTGATTTAGCATGGAGACGAGTACGTCACCCAAGCGAAGTATTAACTGTAGGTCAAGAAGTTACGGCCAAAATTTTACGTTACGACCAAGACAAAAACCGTGTTTCACTCGGTATCAAGCAATTAGGAGATGATCCATGGGTTGGTATTGCAAGACGCTACCCACCAAGCACACGTTTGTTCGGTAAAGTAACTAACCTTACTGATTACGGTGCATTCGTTGAAATCGAAACTGGTATTGAAGGTTTAGTTCACGTTTCTGAAATGGATTGGACTAACAAAAATATAGCGCCAGGAAAAGCGGTTCAATTAGGTTTAGATGTTGAAGTAATGGTGTTAGACATTGATGAAGATAAGCGTCGTATTAGCTTAGGTATGAAGCAATGTAAAACAAATCCATGGGAAGAGTTCTCACGTAACCACAATAAAGGTGACAAGATCTCTGGCGCAATTAAATCAATTACCGATTTTGGCGTATTCATTGGTTTAGATGGTGGTATTGATGGTTTAGTTCACTTGTCCGATATTTCATGGCAAGAAACTGGCGAAGAAGCTGTGAAAAAATTCAAGAAGGGTGACGAAATTGACACCGTTGTTCTTGCAATTGATGTCGAGAAAGAACGTATTTCTTTAGGTATCAAGCAGATTTCTGGCGATCCATTTACAAACTACACATCTGCAAATGATAAGGGTGCTTTAGTAACGGGCACAATTAAAACTGTGGACGCTAAAGGTGCTGTTGTACATTTAGCTGACGAAGTAGAAGCATATTTACGTGCCTCAGAAATTTCAACAGAACGTGTTGAAGATGCGCGTAACTTGTTAAAAGAAGGTGAAACTGTTTCTGCAATGATTATTAACGTGGATCGTAAATCACGTAGTATCAATCTTTCTATCAAAGCGAAAGATAATGCTGATCAACAACAAGCGATGAGTAAGTTGCAAAATGATTCAAGCGCTGGTACAACTAATCTTGGTGCTTTATTAAAAGCTAAGTTAGATAATCAAGGCTGATAATGTGGGTGCTACTGGGTGACCAGTAGCACCCTTTTCATTATTTAGTTTAGGAGATAAGGGACTATGACTAATCAAAATAAAACTTATATACAAGATGTTGCCATAGATAGTTCAATAACTAGATCAGAGTTGATTGAATTATTAGGATTGAAATTTCCACAATTATTACCAAAAGATGTAGAGTTAGTTGTAAAAACCTTACTTGACGCAATGGCTAATGCCCTAGTTGAGGGTAGGAGAATTGAACTGCGTGGTGTCGGTAGTTTTGTGTTGCACCATAGACCTTCTCGGATTGGTCGTAACCCAAAATCCGGTGGACAAGTAATGATTCCAGCAAAAAAGATACCCCATTTTAAACCCGGCAAAGAACTTCGTGAGAGGGTAGATTATAAGGCTGCCGTTTCCACCGTGCCACCCACTTCAAGTGAATGACCGTATTCATTAAACTCTGTTGGAAAATATTAGTTATTGGAAGTAGATGGCTTTTTTTTGCATTCTGCTTCCTTTTGGCTTTAATGAATTCCCAAGAGGTTAATTTTTATTGGTTTGTAAACCAATCCATCAAAATCCCTCTAATGTTTATTATTTTAGGTGCATTTTTAATGGGTATGATCTTAGCTAGTCTTGCATTTTATCGATTAAATGGGAAGAGGCTGAAATGATTTCTGTTGCCAATTACTGGCTAGTGATCCTACCGATTTTATTTGGAATAGGCTGGCTTGCATCTAATTGGGAGCGTCGACTCCAGGATGAGGTTGATAACGAAGAACAAATTAAGAAACAAAAATCTACCTTTAAAGGACTCAATTTATTATTGAATGAGCAACCCGATAAAGCGATTGATGCTTTAGTTGAGGTGGTTAAGTTAGATCCAGAAACGACAGAATTACATTTTGCTTTAGGTAGTTTATTTCGAAGAAGAGGTGAAACTGAAAGAGCAATCAGAATCCATCAACATTTGGTTGGTCGGGTTGATTTGAATATACGTGATCGTAATCACGCAGCCTACGAACTTGGGCGAGACTTTTTAAGAGCTGGTATGCTAGATCGTGCAGAGGCAAGCTTGAATCAAGTCAGCGATGGAGGCTACAACATTCCCGCTAAAATCGCCTTACTAGAAATGTACCAAATTGAGAAAGACTGGCGAAAAGCAATTATTGCTGCTAACGAACTACAGTCAATTGAAGGTAAAAATTATCAAGATCAAATTGCGCATTTCTATTGTGAGTTGGCGGTGGAGTCAATTCGTAGAAAAGATTTCAATAGTGCTGAAGAATCAGTTCAACAATCTTTAAGCACTGTGGAAAACCATATTCGAGCGATCACTCTTAAAGGCGAGTTGAGCATGCTAGCGGGTCGACCCAAGGAAGCTATTTTGGTATGGACAGAAATCGAAAAACATCATGCCTCTTATATGCATTTAATTGCTGATAAATGGATGAGTGCCCATGCGGAAATTGGTCAAGAAAAAATAGGTTTACAACATTTAAAAGATCAATTATCAGACCAAGCTGGCGGTGAATTATTAGATATTGTTTATCGTAATTGTTTGAAAATTGAGGGAACTGAAGTTGCTGAGAAGTTAATGTCAGACATCATGCTAACTACACCAAGTTTAGTTGCCATGACTAAACGGCTTGAATCCCAATGGATATTAGCTAAGGATGCAAACAATCAAATCCTTGCACAAGATATTAAGGCCTCCCTCGATTTGTTAAAGCTACGAACTAGTACCTTAGTTCGCTATACTTGTAGTAACTGTGGATTTAGAGCTAAACGCTTTTATTGGCAGTGTCCTGGCTGTAATCACTGGGATGTATACTCTCCAAAACGCGGTGAAGGCATGAGTTTTTCAAATTAATCAATAGCTTTTAAGCTATCAGTTATCTGTGTAAAAAACAATTGAAGCAGTGAGTGTTTAAAAAATAATGTTTAAAGGACTAAAGTGAATATCACAATTATTGGCAGTGGTTATGTTGGACTGGTAACTGGAGCATGTTTAGCCGAATTAGGTAATCATGTGTTTTGTTTAGATGTCGATCAAGCAAAGATTGATATTTTAAATAGTGGCGGCGTCCCTATTTATGAGCCAGGCTTAAAAGAGATGATTATTCGTAATGTGGAAGCAGGTAGGATTCAATTTTCTACCGATATTAAAGCTAGTGTTGAACACGGTGAGATTCAGTTTATTGCAGTTGGTACACCGCCCGATGAAGATGGCTCAGCAGATCTTAAATACGTTTTGGCTGCTGCTAAAAATATTGCAAAATACATGACGACTTTTAAAGTCGTGATTGATAAATCCACGGTACCTGTTGGAACAGCACAAAGAGTTAGTCATCTGATTCGATCTGAACTAGATGCTAAGGGCTTAGTCGACCTCAACTACTCGGTAATTTCAAATCCAGAGTTTTTAAAAGAAGGTGCTGCTGTTGAAGATTTCATGCGTCCTGATCGGATTGTAGTTGGATCGGATAATGATGAATCGGGTTTGTATGCAAAAGAACTCGTTCGTAAACTGTATGCTCCGTTTAATCGTCACCATGAACGCACTTATTACATGGATGTAAAAAGTGCTGAACTTACAAAATACGCCGCTAATGCGATGTTGGCTACGCGGATTTCGTTCATGAACGAGTTAGCGAATTTGGCGGATATCGTTGGAGCAGATATTGAGGCGGTTCGCCAGGGTATCGGTTCTGACTCTAGAATTGGTTATGGATTTTTATATGCGGGTACGGGATATGGTGGTTCATGTTTCCCTAAAGACGTACAAGCATTGTCCAATACAGCCACGGATTATAAACTAGATCTGAAGATATTGAAGGCTGTAGAGGATGTAAATAATCTCCAAAAAGGAATTTTAGTTAATAAGATTATTAAACAGTTTGGAGAAGATTTAAGTGGTAGAACTTTTGCTATGTGGGGTTTAGCATTCAAACCTAATACGGATGATATGCGTGAAGCTCCGAGTCGGGTCATCATTAGTGAATTAGTGCGTAGAGGGGCAAAAATAGTTGCGCATGATCCCGTTGCGAGTGAAGAAGCTTTGCGGGCATTAAGACTTGATTTTGCGAATGAACCAGAGTTATTGAATCGTATAACAATTGTAGAAAAACCAATGTTAGCGATACCGGATGCTGATGCATTAATTATTGTGACTGAGTGGAAAGCTTTTAGAAGCCCTGATTTTGATTTGTTAAAGCAGCAATTAAAAACGCCAATTATTTTTGATGGTCGTAATTTATTTGAACCATCCGTTTTATCAGAGCATGGCTTTAATTACCAAGGTATTGGTCGTCATAATTAACCAGATAAAGATACGAGATGCGCAATAGGGATTTCATTACACAAAAAGTAGCCATTGATGCAGATGGAGTGGATCAGTTTCAGAAAACACGTTTATTAGTGGTTGGTGATGTTATGCTCGATAGGTATTGGTTTGGTGATACTGATCGGATTTCACCTGAGGCCCCTGTGCCAATTGTTCAAATTAAAAAAATTGAAGAGCGCTTAGGTGGTGCAGCCAACGTGGCAAGAAATGGTGCTTCTTTAGGTGCTAAGATTGAAATTTTAGGGCTCATTGGTCAAGATGAGGCCGGACGCCAAGTAGAGAAGATGCTTTCCGAGCAATCTATTCAAAGCCATTTACAAATTGATGAAACTGTTCCAACAATTGTAAAGCTGCGGGTAGTCGCTCGTCAGCAACAACTGATTCGTCTTGATTTTGAAGAAGAACCTGCGAATGATGTATTACTTTCAAAGTTAGCCATTTTTGAGGGATTATTACCTAATGTTCAAGCGGTCATTTTTTCTGATTATGGTAAAGGTGCTCTCAAACACATTCCACAGATGATTCAACTCGCTAAAGCAGCAGGTAAAATTATTTTAGTTGACCCTAAGGGAAGTGACTATCAGAAATATGCTGGCGTTACAGTGATTACGCCTAATCGAAGTGAATTAAAACAGGTAATAGGCCGTTGGCAAACCGAGTCTGAACTCGCCCAAAAAGCTGAAAATTTAAGAAGTGATTTAGGCCTAGAGGCAATATTATTAACTCGATCTGAAGAGGGAATGACACTATTTAGAGAAAGTAGCATTATTGATATTTCTGCTCAAGCAAGAGAAGTCTTTGATGTTTCTGGTGCTGGTGATACGGTTATTAGTACCCTCGCTGTTGCTTTAGCTGCCGGTTGGAGTTGGGAATTAGCGATGGCTTTAGCAAATCGTGCGGGTGGAATAGTCGTTGGTAAATTAGGAACAGCAACTGTTTCATGGAAGGAGTTAATGTGAAAATTATTGTCACGGGAGCAGCCGGTTTTGTGGGCTCAAACATTATCGCAGGGCTGAACGCTCGTGGTATAAAAGACATTATTGCAGTGGATGATTTAACTCAAGCCTATAAATATCGTAATATTGCCGATTTAGAAATCTCTGATTATTTTGATCGTTATGATTTTTTGGATCGTTTGAAATCTGGCTCATTAGGTAAAATTCAAGCAATTTTTCATGAGGGTGCCTGCTCGGACACAATGGAGTCTGACGGCCACTATATGATGGAAAATAACTATCGATATACAATGGATTTGCTCGATATCTGTACTGAGCAAAAAATCGCCTTACTTTATGCGTCATCTGCTGCTACTTATGGTGGTTCAGATGTTTTTATCGAAGATCGTCAATACGAAAAACCGCTGAATGTTTATGGCTATTCGAAATTTTTATTTGATCAGATTCTAAGGCAACGTATCGCGGAAAAAAAACTGACTTCTCAAGTAGTTGGCTTCCGGTATTTTAATGTGTACGGACCTAGAGAATCACATAAAGGTAGAATGGCCTCTGTTGCCTTTCATCACTTTAATCAATTTTTAAATGGTAAGACCGTTAAGTTATTTGGCCCTTATGATGGCTATAACGCAGGGGAACAGTCTAGAGATTTTGTTTATATTGATGATGTTGTGAGAGTAAATTTATTTTTCTTAGATCACCCCCATCTCACCGGAATCTTTAATTTAGGTTCGGGTCGTGCCCAACCTTTTAATGATGTGGCGCGCTCTGTTGTGAATCAAATGGATTACCAGCTTTTGGGAGCATCCTATATAGAAAAAAATCTAACTGATTTAGTTGCAGAAAAAAGAATTGAGTACATTGACTTTCCAGAAGATCTGAAAGGTAAATACCAATCCTTTACACAGGCAAATCTTGATTTATTAAGGTCTGTCGGATACTCAGAAAATTTCCATACGGTGGAACAGGGTGTTACTAAATATATCCAATGGTTATTTAAAAATGCTAACTTTTTATCTACACCTACCCAATAAATAAATTTTTGTAAGTAAATTTTTTCTATACGTCAACCTATAACTACCTATAGCGTTGGGTCGAATTCATAGTAATTTTGCTATGAATTTTTGATAGGAGTAGTTATGAAATTTACGAATCGAAATCTATTTATCGCGAATAGTCAGCAAAGGATTAAAAACGTTTTAATCGGCATTGGTTTGGCCTTAGCCATCGCAGTCGTGCCTCAGGTATTCGCTGAAAGCATCAATACAGTCTCCCAGGAAGTATTACAAAACATTAAAGGGGTTGGTGCTAGTAAAGCCAAAAAAATCATTTCTGAAAGACAGCGAGGTGGAAATTTTCAAAGTGCTAGCGACTTAAGGCAGCGAGTCAAAGGGGTAGGTGAAAAAACATTGAGTAAGATGGATCAAGCTGGAATTACCTTTACTGAGGGGAATCAAGTTAGTGTGACGAAGGAAGCTGAACCCGGCACTGCTAATTCTGAAAAGAAAGTTCGTAGTAGAAGCCGTAAAACAGAATAAATTTCATTAAACCATTCAGGCGTTTGGATAAGATCATTTCAAATCAAGGTTAAAATTGATTCATCTAAATGTCTGAAGGTTCTTAAAGCCATGACCGAATTGAATTCTCAAAGTAGTGCTGCAGATAATGATCCAATTTATTACCCAACGATTGCTGAGATTGTCGGTAAAACGCCTCTGATCCGTCTTCAAAGAATTCCGGGTGAGGGCAATCAAATCAGAAACAATATTATTTTAGGTAAATTAGAGGGTAATAACCCTGCTGGATCCGTTAAAGATCGTCCTGCCTTATCAATGATTAAAAAGGCTCAAGAGAGGGGTGATATCGCTCCAGGAGATACGCTCATTGAAGCTACCAGTGGCAATACTGGAATCGCATTAGCAATGGTTGCAGCGATTTTAGGCTACAAAATGGTTTTAGTGATGCCAGATAATCAAAGTTTAGAGCGTCGTCAAAGTATGACAGCTTATGGTGCAGAATTGATTTTGACGCCATCTTCCGGGGGCATGGAATATGCACGTGACTATGCTAAACAATTACAAAAAGAAGGTCGTGGAATTGTTTTAGATCAATTTTCCAATCGTGACAATCCACTAGCGCATATCGAAGGTACTGGTCCTGAAATTTGGGAAGATACGAAGGGAACCGTTACCCACTTTGTTTCTTCAATGGGCACCACGGGGACTATTACTGGCGTATCAACATTTTTAAAAGCCCAAAATCCACATATTCAAATTATTGGTGTACAACCGTCAGAGGGTTCTCAGATTCCGGGTATTCGGAAATGGGCACCAGATTATTTACCTAAAATTTTTGAGGCTAGTCGGGTTGATAGTTTGGAGTATGTCAATCAAACAGAAGCTGAAGAAATGTGTCGAAGATTAGCTAGAGAAGAAGGTATTTTCTGTGGTATTTCAGCCGCTGGAACTTTGGTAGCAGCTCTTCGGGTTGCTGAACGAATCGAGAATGCTACTGTCGTTTTTGTCGTTTGTGACCGGGGTGATCGTTATTTATCGACTGGGGTTTTTCCTGTTTAACTGAATTAAGTGTCTCTCGATTGACTGGATTTTTTTGCTCTGGATTGAAATTGCCTGCAACGGTATAACCAAATTCAGTCACTGCCATCGCATAAAAAAAACTGCGGTTGTATTGCGTAATGACTTCAAAGTTCTTTAAGCCAACCCAATATGTAATTGATTCAACACCCTTAGTGTCGATGATGGGAAGATCAACAATGAGTGCTAAATCCTCCGCCTGACTAGAACTGGGTATTCTATCAATGATTTTCATCGTTTTTAATTGAGAGAGCGTCCATTTTGGATTGGGATCACCATCAGCAATCCGGCGAATCGTATCAAAAGTATCAGAGCTTGTTTTAACCGGAATTAAAATCGGTTGATTAACCACCCAGCCATGCTGCAAGAGAAAATTGGCAATACTTGCCATCGCATCAGAGGTACTATTTCTTAAATCAATTAATCCATCTTTGTCGCCATCCTTGGCAAATTTAACCAAGCTAGTTGGCATAAACTGAGGCATCCCAATGGCCCCAGCAAATGAACTAGGTTGTGTTAAGCAGGCCTTAAATTGAATGATGCTATCAATTTGACCGGTGGGACTACACCATGTGATCAAGTCAGAGAGTTGTTCGTTAAACATTTGGGAGCGTGCAAATCGGTTAGGTGTGTCTGGGTAATCAAAGGCGAGAGTTACCAGTACGTCACGCACTGGAAAGCGCCCCATATTTTTGCCATAGATAGTTTCTATGCCTAAAATACCAACAATTAAAGCAGCAGGCACGCCCGTAATATTCTCTAACTGAATTAACTCTTCTTGATTGGCTAACCAAAATTTTTGACCTGCTTGGATACGAGTGGGATCCATTGCATTTTGTCGATATTTAAGCCAATTTTTCTTAGCGCGCGGACCAACGGATGGCGTAATGTATTGCTTTGCGGTGAGTTGAAGCGTCACATCAACAAAAGCCTCCCTTAACTTCTCTAGAGGTAAATTTTTTCTTAAACTAACTTCAATCAGAAAAAGATCCAACATCTGGGATGGGGATAATTTGATGACAGTTTCCAAGGCATCACTAGAGTTTTTCTGTTTTAAATCTGCAGTTCCTTGAGCAAATGAATGGTTAAAAATCCCGGCAAGGGGAAGTGCCAAGATAAAAACCATCTGAAAGATGTTAAATTTTTTATAAATTATCATGAATAATTAAAGTTTCAGTAATAATAGAACGATCAAATAACTCATTACTACAATATTTCATTATGCCTACCGGATTTATTTCTCATCCTGATTGTATCAAGCACGAAATGGGAAGTTATCATCCAGAGTGTCCAGAACGACTTAGTGCTATAGAAGATCAACTTCTACTCAGTCGGATCAATGATTATTTAGTAAAGCTCAGTGCACCACTTGCAACTGAAGAAGAATTGAACCTAGTCCATTCTAAAGAACATATTCAGTTTGTCAAAAGTATTCGTCCAGAAAATGGTTATGCAGAAATTGATGGGGATACATTTATGAATTCCTACACTTGGAATGCGGCACTAAGAGCGGTTGGTGCGGGACTTGTTGCTGTAGATGCAGTAATGAATAAAGAAGTTGTGAATGCCTTTTGTTCTATTAGACCTCCGGGGCATCATGCTGAACCGAATAAGGCGATGGGTTTTTGTTTTTTTAACAACCTAGCGATTGCTGCCAAGTACGCAGTAGAAAAATTTGGTATCCAAAGGGTTGCGATTATTGATTTTGATGTTCATCACGGTAATGGTACTGAAAGTGCGTTCAAAAATGATGAACATTTTTTAATGTGTAGTTTTTTTCAGAATCCGCTATTTCCTTTTTCTGGAGTGATTAATCAAGCTGATAATATGGTGAATATCCCCGTACCAGCTTTTACTGATGGGTTAGAAATTCGCCAGTTGGTTGAAGATATTTGGTTGCCAAGGTTAAAGACGTTTCAGCCAGAGTTTATTTTTATCTCAGCAGGCTTTGATGCTCATCGTGAAGATTCTTTGGGCCAAATGGGGCTCGTTGAGTCCGACTATGCTTGGCTCACGAAACAAATCGTCCAGATTGCAAAACAATATGCTCAGGGCAGAATTGTGAGTTGTTTAGAAGGTGGGTATAACTTGTCGGCATTATCAAGAAGTGTAGTTGCTCATCTTAAAGAGCTCGCTGAAATTTAATTTTAGAACTCGTAATTCGTGGAAAGGTGGAGAAATAGTGAATACCATTTTTGAAAAGGATTTAGATAAAAATCCGGCTAACTTTACAGCGATGTCACCACTTAGTTTTATTGAGCGAGCAGCAGGTGTTTATCCTCAGCGCCCAGCTATTGTTCACGGTTCACTTAAACAGGATTGGCAGACAACTTTTAAACGTTGTAAGCAATTAGCCAGTGCCCTTAGTCTCATTGGAGTAAAAAAGGGTGATACGGTTGCGGTCATGTTGCCCAATACTCCACCAATGGTTGAGGCTCACTTTGGCATACCCATGACCGGAGCTATTCTGAATTGTTTGAATACGCGACTAGACCCAGAGTCTATTGCTTTCATGCTTAACCACGGTGAGGCGAAAGTTGTTATTGTTGATCCTGAATTTAGTCATACCATGGCGCGAGCCATTGAAATTGCTGCTCTTGAGCCATCATCTAAAGTACGAGATTTAATTGTGATTGATGTCGAAGATGATTTATATACTGGTCAATTTGTGACAATCGGTAAATCTTCCTACGAGGCTTTTATATCCTCTGGAGATGCTGATTTTGCTTGGCAATATCCTACTGATGAGTGGGATTCCATTTGCTTAAACTACACCTCTGGCACAACAGGTAATCCTAAGGGAGTTGTTTATTCTCACCGAGGAGCAGCAACGAATGCAGTCTCTAATATTCTAGAGTGGGATATGCCGCGCCATCCTGTCTATTTGTGGACCTTACCCATGTTTCATTGCAATGGTTGGTGTTTTCCGTGGACAGTCGCTGCACGAGCTGGGGTGAATGTTTGCTTGAGAAAAGTTGATGCGATTAATATTTTTAATGCAATTAAAACGCAGGGAGTGACTCATTATTGTGCAGCCCCAATCGTTCACGGCTTACTTGTAAACGCTTCTGAAGAATTAAGAAAAGGCGTGCCAACTGGCGTGAAGGCAATGGTGGCAGGAGCTGCGCCGCCTGCTTCAATGATCGAGGGTATGGAAGAAATGGGCTTTGATCTCACTCATGTTTATGGCTTGACCGAAACTTATGGACCTGCGGCTGTTTGTGTAAAACATGAAGATTGGGATGGTCTACCGATTGGTGATCGCGCCGCACTCAATGCCCGTCAAGGTGTTCGCTATCACATGCAACAAGAAATGAATGTGATTGATCCTGACACGCTCATCCCTGTGCCGGCAGATGGACAAACGATGGGAGAAATTGTTTTTAAGGGCAATATTGCTATGAAAGGGTATTTAAAAAATCCAACTGCAACTGCCGAAGCATTTCAAGGGGGATGGTTTCATACTGGGGATTTAGCTGTAATTCATCCAGATGGCTATATAAAAATCAAAGATCGTAGCAAAGATATTATTATTTCTGGTGGAGAAAATATTTCTTCCATTGAGCTTGAGGATATTCTTTATCGTCATCCAGCTGTCTTAGCGGCAGCAGTGGTAGCAAAGCCAGATGCTAAATGGGGTGAAACACCTTGTGCTTTTTTAGAGGTTAAACCAAATTCTACCGTGACAGAGCAAGAGATCATTAATTACTGTAAATTACATCTTGCAGGTTTTAAAGTGCCTAGAGCAGTCGTCTTTGGTGAACTACCCAAAACTTCAACTGGGAAAATTCAAAAATTCGAATTGCGTAAACGAGCAGGTTCAATAAAAGCCATCAATGTATAGTGGTTAATGTTTTGGTTTTACTTTTTTGTAAAATAGAAAGCTGTAAGCATTTAATTTAATTTTTTGGGTTCAATATGAAGATATTAGTTGCTGTAAAACGCGTGATTGACTACAACGTCAAAATTAGGGTTAAGTCAGATCAATCTGGGGTTGAAACTGCCAATGTCAAGATGAGTATGAATCCTTTCGATGAGATTGCTGTCGAAGAAGCGGTTCGTTTAAAAGAGGCTGGAGTTGCTACGGAAGTAATTGCTGTTTCCATTGGGCCAACAACTTGTCAAGAAACTCTAAGAACTGCGATGGCCATTGGTGCTGATCGAGGTATTTTAGTTGATACGAACGAAGAAGTTCAACCATTAGCTGTCGCAAAAATTCTCAAAGCAATTGCTGATAAAGAGCAACCTCAAATTATCATTTTAGGTAAACAGGCAATTGATGATGATAGTAATCAAACCGGTCAAATGCTGGCGGCGTTAATGGGTGTTGCTCAGGCAACGTTTGCGTCCAAAGTGGTAGTTCAAGATGGGGGCGTATCCGTTACCCGTGAAATTGACGGTGGTTTAGAAACGCTTGCATTGAAACTACCTGCTGTAGTAACGACTGACCTAAGGTTGAATGAGCCAAGATACGTTACTTTGCCCAATATCATGAAGGCGAAGAAAAAACCGCTTGAAGTTATAAAGCCCGAAGATTTAGCGGTAGATATTACCCCACGTCTTAAAACACTCAAAGTGGTAGAGCCTGCAGCAAGATCTGCGGGTGTAATGGTTCCAGATATTAAAACTTTGGTCGAAAAACTTAAAAATGAAGCAAAGGTAATCTAAATGGTCGCATTAGTCATAGCAGAACATCAAAATAATTCTATCCAAGCCGGCACTCTAAATGTGGTGACTGCCGCCACCCAATTATCAGATGATGTACATGTTCTTGTCGTTGGAAGTCAAGCTGGAGAGGCAGCGCTTGCTGCGTCAAAAATCAAGGGTGTGAGTAAGGTTTTATTAGCTCAGGCGGATTATTTTGCGAATCAACTTGCTGAGCCTTTAAGCGCTCAAGTGGTTGCCATCGCCCAAAACTATAGCCATATTTTGACCAATGCGACGCCTTTTGGTAAAAATATTTTGCCAAGAATTGCAGCTTTGTTAGATGTGGCTCAAATTTCTGAGGTAACCCATATCGTTTCAAGTGATACCTTCGAGAGACCTATTTATGCAGGTAATGCAATTGCCACTGTGCAATCTACCGATTCGATTAAAGTGCTAACGGTCAGAGCAACCTCTTTTGAGCCCTCTACCTTGGATGGCCAGGCGATTGTAGAAGATATCGCCGCAGTTGCAAATCCTGATTTGTCCAAATTTACAAGTAATGAAACAGTCAAATCAGATCGTCCTGAACTAACTGCTGCAAAAATTATCGTATCAGGTGGTCGTGGCTTAGGCTCTGCTGAACACTATCACTCTGTAATGGAACCCTTGGCTGATAAGCTTGGTGCTGCTTTAGGTGCATCAAGAGCTGCAGTTGACGCAGGTTATGTTCCAAATGATTATCAAGTAGGTCAGACTGGGAAAATTGTTGCTCCACAACTTTATGTTGCAGTTGGTATTTCTGGGGCGATTCAACACCTTGCAGGTATGAAAGATTCGAAAGTAATCGTTGCTATTAATAAAGATCCAGATGCACCTATCTTTAGTGTTGCAGATTACGGTTTAGTGGCTGATCTATTTACCGCAGTACCAGAGTTGCTTCAAGAACTCGGATAAGTTGTCTTTTTATAAGTATTAGTAGTTAGTTCGTTAGTTGATTCATTCGTTAAGGAGAAAAAATGTCTTACCAAGCCCCTTTAAAGGAAATGGCATTTGTAATGAATCAACTTGCAGGACTTTCCGATGTGTGTAAATTACCAGCATATCAAGAGAGTGAGTTAGATACCGAGATGACGCAGGCCATCTTGGAAGAAAGTGCTAAATTTGCTCAAGAAGTATTAGATCCACTCAATTGGCCAGCCGATTGTGAGCCCGGTACATTCAGTGGCGATCAAGTTTTTACCGCGAAGGGTTTTAAAGAAGCCTATCAGCTATTTACAACTGGTGGTTGGCAGGGTGTCTTTCATCCCCAAGAATATGGCGGACAGGGCTTACCAAAATTAGTAGCAACGGCTTGTACTGAAATGATGAATTCTGCGAATTTATCTTTTTCACTCTGTCCACTATTAACGGATGGTGCAATTGAAGCGTTGATGACTGCCGCTAGCGATTCATTGAAAAATCAATTTTTACCAAATATGATTTCTGGTAAGTGGACTGGTACGATGAATTTAACCGAGCCCCAGGCGGGCTCAGATCTCGCTTTAGTCAGAACCAAGGCAATTTCCCAGGTAGACGGAACTTATCAGATTTTTGGCACAAAAATTTATATTACCTATGGTGAACATGATCTTGCTGAAAATATTATTCACCTAGTCTTGGCTCGAACGCCTGATGCACCAGAAGGTGTTAAGGGGATTTCCTTATTTGTTGTTCCTAAATTTCTAGTCAATGAAGATAGCACTCTCGGACAGCGTAATGATGTGCACTGCGTTTCCATTGAGCATAAGCTAGGTATCAAAGCAAGTCCAACTGCCGTCTTGAAATTTGGTGAAAATGGCGGCGCGATCGGATATCTAGTCGGTCAAGAAAACCGTGGCCTTGAGTACATGTTCATTATGATGAATGCCGCTAGATTTAATGTGGGAATGCAGGGTGTTTCAGTTTCAGAGAGAGCCTATCAAAGGGCTGTACAGTATGCAAAAGATCGCTTACAAAGCAGAGACTTGGCAGGTTCGACTGGCCCTGTGGCAATTATTCATCATCCTGATGTGAAAAGAATGCTTCTAACCATGAGAGCATATACCCAGGCTACTCGAAGTTTGGCTTACGTAGGTGCTGCGGCGCAGGATTTTGCTCATGACGCTGAGAGCGAGGAAGAAAAACTGTGGTCCCAAGCTTTTTTTGAGTTTTTAGTTCCCATTATTAAGGGGTTTTCTACTGAAATATCGGTAGAAGTTGCTAGTCTTGGTATACAGGTGCATGGTGGTATGGGCTATATTGAAGAAACTGGTGCTGCTCAACATTTTCGGGACGCAAGAATATTACCAATTTACGAGGGAACTACTGCGATCCAAGCGAATGATTTAGTGGGTAGAAAAACCCTCAGAGATGGCGGTAAGGTTGCCAAGCGTATTGCAAAAGAAATAGAAAAAACTGAACAACAGTTGGCCCTTAATGCATCAGAAGCTGCTTTAAGCATGTTGACCTATTTAAAGGCTGCTAGAGGCTCTTTTGAAGAGGTTGTTGATTATGTTGTTGCCAATACCAAAGAAGACATTAAAGCGGTATTTGGTGGAAGTGTGGCCTATTTAAAGCTAGCCGGACTGACATTGTCTGGTTGGCAAATGGCGAGGGGCTTATTGATTGCTCAGCAGTTACGTAAGGAAGATCCAGATTTTTACTCTGCAAAAATTACTACTTCTTTATTCTTTGCCGAGCATATGTTAACGCAGGTACCAGGTCTAGCGATTGCAGTGACTCAAGGCGGTAAAAATATCAATACGATGAGTGCTGAGCAATTTTAACGCCTGAGTAGCAGTACCTTTATTGAGATATTTTTCTCGCTGCTTCAATTTGCATATTGAAATATTGTTCAAATGCGATCGCTAATCCTGACATCAGGAAAAATGCCCCGACCATAAGTGAGAAAATTACACATAAAATAATTAGCCAACCCGATTGATTCTTTGTTTGAGTGTTGGCATTAAACTGAGCATCAAACTTTTCATCCGGTCGAAGCCCAAAGGCAAATGTAGCTAGCCAACTCGCCAAAATGGATGACTCTCCTAAAACGACGGCAACCCAACCCAGTAGGGATTCTTTTTCGGTATGAGCTAACTCAAACCAACCCCAAACACCTATTAATAAGCAGACGATTTGCAAGTAGAACCACTTGCTTTTGAAGCCATATAAGTAAGCCCAATGCAAGCCAGTACCGGGAAAGAATGAGCTGAATAAACAGGTTATTAATTTTGATTTGAAGTAAGTCATAGCTACATGATAAAGCTAAGTTTGTTCTTTTGTATTTCGCCTAAAAGAGGGGTTGACAACTGTATAAAAAAACATTGCCTTTTATGATTCAATGTGCTATATTATTTTCATGAAATTAAGCGCTTGGGCAAAAACTAAGGGTATCTCTTATCGCAGTGCATGGAAAATGCATAAGAGCAATAAGTTGCCCGTGCGGTC
>CANFME010000024.1 GCA_947448305.1 Burkholderiaceae bacterium | reverse complement strand
TACTGAGGAATTTTCTGACAAATCCATCAAATTTAAACGCAAATGAATCCAAAGGGCTATCTTATAAGGATGCTGGGGTCGATATTGATGCTGGCGATGCCTTAATTGAAAGAATTAAGCCTCTTGCTAAAAAAACCATGCGCGAGGGTGTTTTAGCTGGCATTGGAGGCTTTGGAGCATTATTTGAAATACCTAAACGTTATCAAGAGCCCGTTTTAGTATCTGGCACGGACGGTGTAGGTACGAAATTGAAGTTAGCCTTTGAATGGCAAGCACACGATACAGTCGGTCAAGATTTGGTTGCTATGAGCGTGAATGATATTTTGGTACAAGGTGCTGAGTCTTTGTTTTTCCTCGATTATTTTGCCTGTGGCAAGCTTTCCGTTGACGTTGCAACAAGCGTGATTGGTGGAATTGCAACGGGTTGTGAAATCGCTGGTTGTGCTTTGATTGGTGGTGAAACTGCTGAAATGCCAGGCATGTATCCCGACGGTGAGTATGATTTAGCAGGTTTTGCTGTCGGTGTCGTAGAAAAGTCAAAAATTATTACCGGTAAACAAATACAGCCTGGAGATAAGATCATCGGGGTAGCTTCAAGCGGAGCCCATTCGAATGGCTACTCATTAATTCGTAAAATTATCGAAAGAACGAATGCCAAGCCTGAGGATAGTTTTGATGGCAAGACACTTCGTGAAGTAGTCATGCAACCTACTCAAATTTATGTCAAACCAGTTTTAGAACTTTTAAAAAATGTTAACGTAAAGGGAATGGCACATATAACGGGTGGTGGGTTAGTTGAGAATATTCCTCGGGTATTGCCAGATAATGTCCAAGCTGTTCTTCAACGTGATGCTTGGCAAATGCCAGCCTTGTTCACCTGGTTACAAAAGGGCGGTAATGTTGCTGATGAAGAAATGCACCGAGTATTTAACTGTGGGATTGGTTTAGCAATTGTGGTGAGTCCTGATCATTTGGATCAAGCCCTCAAATTTTTACAACAGTCAGGTTTAACCGCGTGGTCGATTGGTGATATTGTCGAAAGACCAATGGATGCGCATCAAACGATTGTAATTTAGCTTGTTTTAGTCAAGTAGTCTAAGCAATGGGTTGTCGCCTGATTGATTGCTTGGACGTCTTGGGCATTGACTAGATACCTACTTGGCATAGCCCTTAACCAAGTTAATTGTCTTTTTCCTAACTGTCGAGTCGCTGCCGTACCAGACTCTACGAATTGTTCAAGATTAATCTGACCACTCAAGTATTCCCAAGCTTGTCGATATCCAACAGATCTCATTGAAGGTAAATCTGGATGAACATGGGGGATTTGCATCAAGGCTTTTACCTCATCCAGAAAACCACTTTTTAACATGATGCCAAAACGTTCAGAAATTCGCTGATGAAGCCAAGAACGATCAATGGGTTCAATAGAAACCAGTAAATGTGGAAACCGTCCATCGTCCCTTGAATCACTATAAGGGGACTTTGAAATCAGTTCGGACATTGCGATACCCGTCATTTCAAAAACCTCTAAGGCGCGTCCAATCCTTTGCGTATCGCCCACTGGTAAACGATTAGCGGTAATGGGGTCAACTCTTTTCAGTTGCTCATGCATCGCCGCCCATCCGAGTTCGAGCGCTCTTGCTTCGATTGATACTCTAATTTCAGGAGTCGTTGCAGGAAGCTGGCTCAGACCTTGAATGAGAGCTCGCCAATAGAGCATCGTTCCCCCAACAAGAACGGGCTTTGCTCCTCTCTGACGAATTTCTTCTACCCAAATTAAGACATCTTTAGCAAATTGCGCAGCCGAGTAAGATTCCCAAGGTTGCAAAATATCAATGCCGTGGTGCGGTACCAAGAGCCGCTCTTCAAGCGTTGGTTTGGCAGTCCCAATATCCATTCCTCGGTAAACTAAGGCAGAGTCCATGCTTATAATTTCAATTGCCTGGCCCTGCTCGCTTGCTTGGCGCGCAAGATTCATTGAAAACGTACTTTTACCACTAGCTGTAGGCCCAACAATAGCGATTAAATTGGCTAAAGGATGTAATTCAGGATGCAATTCGGCCTGTAACTCCGGATCAAACTCCATCCTTATTTGCCCCGTAAAAATAACTTATCTAAATCATTGATACTTAATTGAATCCAAGTGGGTCTACCATGGTTACATTGATCGGCCCTGTCGGTATTCTCCATCTCTCGAAGTAAGCCATTCATTTCAGGAATAGTTAATAATCGATGTGCTCTCACTGCACTATGACAGGCTTTAGAAGCTAATCGTTCATGTTTAGCTGCCTCAAGTAATTGAGCCGAACCAATTTCATGTAAATCTGTAATTAAACCTTTCATGAGCATTGCCGGCTCTGACCTACTTAGCAGTGCTGGCAGACTACGAATACTGATTTGCTCCGAACCAATGGGGCTAATATCAAAACCTAAATCACTTAATAAACTCAGGTTTTCAGTCACAGCAGCCATCTCAATTTGACTAATATTTAAAACAATAGGTACTAGTAAGTTTTGAATGGATACTTGCTGATCTAAATCTTTTTTAAACTTCTCATATAAAACACGTTCATGGGCAGCGTGCATATCCACGAGGACTAAACCTGATTTGTTTTGAGCAAGGATGTAAATGCCAGCAAGTTGAGCGATGGCATTCCCTAAAGGAAACTCATCCTCTGATGAAAGTTTTTGAAAAGGACTTGCAGCCTGATTGAACTGTGAAAAATGAGGATCAATCGTATTTTGTAATTCAGGGTTGGGAATAGAAAATAATTGCCGCATCGAATCTTTTACAGAAAGAGACATTTGTAAAGATTGGGGTTGTGAAAGATTCTTGAATGAGTAGGGTGCCGAGACAGCTTGTAAAGGATGATTAGTAGGCAATTCGCTAGGGTCATTCGCTAGCATTGATTCTAGAGGGTTTGAATCGCGAGACTGACCAGCACCTCTTGCCAAACGGTCCTTAATGCTGTGATAAATGAATTGATGTACAGCCCGGCTATCTCTGAAACGCACCTCAATTTTGGCTGGATGAACGTTTACATCTACTAACTCGGGCAGGATGTTTAAACAAAGAACTAAGATAGGTTGCCGATCACCATGTAAAACATCCTGGTAAGCACTTCGGATGGCATGATTAATTAACTTATCCTTAACGAAGCGTTGATTAACAAAAATAAATTGTTGGTCAGCTCTGGCCCTGCTTGCAGTAGGTGCACCAATAAAACCAGTCAAAGAAATGATTTCAGAACTTGTTTCGATGGCAAGTTGTGCAGCTTGAAATTCTGCTCCAAGAATTTCATTTGCCCTATTTTCTAATGTGCCAATTAACCATCGATGGAGGGGCTTCCCATTGTGCCAAACTGCAAAACCGATTTGCGGGTTGGCTAAAGCCACACGTTTGATCGCATCAATGCAATGGCCAAGTTCGGTGGTCGTCGATTTAAGAAACTTCTTTCGGGCAGGCGTGTTGTAGAACAAGTCTTCAACATCTATCCGACATCCTTGAGTTCCTGCCGCGGGGATGACTTCATGACTCGGGTAAGTTAATTTCCAAGCATGATCGTCAACAATCGTTTTTGTTGTAATGCTCAATTTAGAAACTGAGGCAATTGAGGCTAATGCTTCTCCCCGAAATCCCATTGTAAGAACGGACTCCAAATCCTCTAGGCTAGTAATCTTACTTGTAGCGTGTCGTTTAACTGCTAGTAGTAACTCTTTAGAAGGAATTCCTTGGCCATCATCTGTAATTACAATACGTTGACAACCACCTTCCTCTAGTCTTATCTCAATTGCAAGAGAACCAGCGTCAACTGAGTTTTCTAATAGCTCTTTGACTACTGCACTAGGACGTTCAATGACTTCACCAGCAGCAATTTGACTGATTAAGCGATCGGAAAGTTCTTCTATTGGTTTAATATCCATAGGATTATTTTCTCATGATTGTGGACATTTAATACTTAAATGTTATTATCGTGCGGTGGAACAAATCATCTCATTCTTTCAAACTATCATGCACATCGGCGATCACATTGGTGAGTATGGTACATGGACTTACGGTATTCTTAGCGGTATTATTTTTGCGGAAACGGGTTTCGTCATTTTCCCTTTTTTACCAGGCGATACTCTCCTCTTTACTGCCGGAGCTTACTGTGCATCAGGACAATTAAGTATTGTCATATTAAACGCTTTAATTATTGGATCGGCGATTGCAGGTAACACAGTCAATTATTGGGTTGGCCAATATTTGGTAAAAAAGATTGAGATTTCTAGTATCAAATGGATTGATCAAAAAGCCCTCATGCGGACGCATGGATTTTTTGAGAAGCATGGCGGTAAAACAATTATCCTCGCCCGCTTTTTGCCCATTGTTCGTTCATTTGCACCGTTTGTGGCAGGTATTTCAGGCATGAGTTTTACTAAATTTCAGATATTTAACGTCGCTGGAGCTTGTCTTTGGAGTCTAAGCTTAACTATCTGCGGTTACTTTTTCGGTAATTTACCTGGGATACGTGATAACTTAGATCTGATTGTCATTCTTGGTATTGGTGCGGCGGTAGTGCCTTTAGCCTTAGCTGGCTTTTTTAAGATTGTTAAATCAATTTTTAACCAAAAACGACAAAATTAACTGCTAGTATTTCAGTTTCACGAAAAAATTTAGTGAAACTTGAGACTTTTCTCAATATCAGCAAGTTGATCTCTGATCTCAGTTGCATCTTTAGCTTCAGGCAAGCTTTCTAAGTATTTGGCTAGATCTACAACTGCAGGTCTTAAGTAATCAAGTTGGGCATAAGCTAAACCACGATCCCTAATTTCTTCGATTTCATTAGGTAATAAAATGACGAGTCGTTGTTGAATGCTCAGTAATCTTTCCCACCGGTCTTCATGACTATAAATAGCTTTCAAATTTCGTAAAAATCTCGACAAAATTTCACGTGGCCCAGAACTTCTTAAAAATAGGCTTAAGGGCAAACTTAACTCATCTCGATAACCTTGTGCCTCTAAATAAGGGTCTAGCATACCTTGTAATTCGTTTTTTGATAGTGACGAACCTGTTGTGGGGTCCATGACTACTTCACCTTGAGATAGAGAAATACGAACAAGGAAATGATTGGGAAAGGAGATACCTTTTATTGTTAAACCAACTTGTGTCCCAATTTCAATGAGGATGATTGCTAATGAAATTGGAATACCACGACGACTTTTTAGTACGCTGTGTAAATAAGAATTTTCCGGATCATAGTAATCATTGGTATTCAGTCCAAAACCCATTTCTGTAAAAAAGAAATGCTTTAAATGCTGTAGCTTTTGTAAGTTACTTGTTTCTGGAGTGAATCTTTGTTGAAGTTTCACTACCATCTTATCGATATCATCCATCACAGCTTGGACGTCTAAATCTGGAAAGGCATGTTGCCCAATAGCAATCGTTGCTTCAGTCAGAGGGAAATGAGAATCTTCCGCGACCAGTGATGAGAAATAATCTAAGTGTGTTGTCGGCATAAAATTAGTGGGAATGGCGTAAAAATTCTTTGAACTTAAAGCCTATTATCCACAGAGTAAAGAAATAAACAATAACCGCACATACGCCCCAGCCCATCATTAGAGAAATTCTGCTGAGCGGATTTACTTGGAGATCAATCCAATTATGATAATTAGCACCTACATACAATACAGCCCCAAACATCCCTACACCGACTGCTAATCTTAAAAAGAATCTTCCCCACTGCTGCTCACCATATTGCATTACACCTCGCCGATAAAGACCTATCCAAAGTAAAAGTGCGTTGATACAAGCACCAATACCTATTGATAAAGCAAGGCCAGTATGTTGGAGGTAAGGGACAAAAATAAAATTCGATAATTGCGTTACTGCGAGCACGAATAAACCAATTTTTACGGGTGTTTTTACATCTTGTCTAGCGTAAAAGCCCGGAGCTAAAACTTTTATTAAAATCAACCCGATTAAGCCAACCCCATATGCTTGAAGTGCGATGGTTGTCATAGCAACATCATGACTACTGAACTTGCCATAATGATAAAGTGAGGTCGCGAGAGGTTCACCGAAAATGAATAAAGTAATCGCAGCCGGAGTTGCAATCAAGAAAGTTAAACGAATACCCCAGTTAATCAACTTTCCGGCTTGTTCGTAATCAGATGCTGCATTTGCTTTACTCAGGCTAGGTAGCAATACCGTGCCGACTGCCACACCTAAAAGTGCGGTAGGAAATTCCATCAATCGATCTGCGTAAGTTAACCAAGAGACACTCCCCGTTGCCAAATGGGACGCAATATTAGTATTAATAATGAGGGATATTTGACTAACAGAAACGGCAAAAACAGCTGGACCCATTAATTTAAGAACTCTTTTGGCATCGCTATCTTGCATTGCCGACTTCACGGCTTTGTAAGTAATACCAATTTGTGGGAGCATCCCTATCTTAAGTAAGGCTGGGATTTGCAAGAGTAGTTGTAGAACACCCCCTACCATGACACCAATCGCAAGACCATAAATTGGGGTTGATAGTTGAGGTGCAATATATAAAGCACCTAAGATCATGCCTAAATTCAGTAAAACTGGCGTAAAAGCGGGGATCATAAACCGCTTATTGCTGTTTAAAATGCCTGCAGCTAGCGAAACCATGGAAATAAAGCCAATATATGGGAACATAATTCTGGTTAAAACCACGCTTAATTCGAAAGTTCCCTGATTTTTGAAGCCTGAAGCGACGAACAAAACCAAAAACGGCGTGAACACAACACCTAGGACAACTACAAGTAACAAGGCCCAAAATAAGAGGGTAGAAACTACATTAATGATCTGTTTACTTCTTTCTGGACCAAATTTCGTGTTTGATTCACTGAGAATTGGTACAAAAGCTTGAGAAAAAGCACCCTCGGCGAATAGTCTTCGTAGTAAATTCGGTAGTCTAAAGGCAACATTGAAGGCGTCAGTCATTTCTGATGCGCCAAATGCCCTTGCTATGAGGGTTTCCCTGACCAAGCCCAAAATTCGGGACAACATGGTCATGCTACTAACTTTTGCGGCGGAGGTTAAAAGATTCACGACTTATTTTCCCTTTAATCAAAGGGAGTAGTCAAATACTATTTATTAATATATAATTGTGGATTACAAGTTTTCCATCGATTATTTTAATTAAAATCGTAAGAGAACTAATAAATTAGCAAGATTTTGAATTTATCAATTACTTACATAAGATTTTTTAAGAGAAATAAGAGTTAACTATGGCAAATACAGCTCAAGCTCGTAAGCGTGCACGTCAAGCAGTAAAATTAAATGCTCACAATTCAAGCTTACGTTCACGTTTAAGAACAGCAATTAAATCAGTCCGCAAAGCAGTTGATGCTGGCGACAAGGAAACAGCAGCTAAAGTATTTTTAGCAGCTCAATCTACGATTGATAAGATTGCGGACAAGAAAATTGTTCACAAAAATACCGCAGCCCGTCAAAAATCACGTTTATCTGCTGCAATTAAATCAATGGCTGTTGCCAACGGTTAAATTTCGTTTGATAGACTGAAAAAGTCCGCTCATGCGGACTTTTTAGTTTTAGTCGAGTTTTTAATCATTATTTTGCAGGAATTTCGCACATTTCTGTTAAAACAAGTTCATTATCTTTTGCAAAGTTAAGAACAAAATCCAAGGCTCTCGGATCAATATCACGTAGTCTTTCGTCGACAACAACACATATAATATTTTCAGTCATTTCAAGGCAAACGTAGGGAGAGTAGGTATATTTAGGATCGCCGTAGTCATCAGATGGTCTGAATCTAGACATCACTCCACACAAGCGGTCGGCCCAATCACTAGGCCTAAAAGTTTTACCATGAATAGTTACACCATGAATTAAATATTGTTTAGTAGTCATGGTTTTTTTAAGTTCTTCCAAGTATTAGAAATTAACGATTAGTGGAAGTATAGTTTTCAAATTAGAATATGTAATGAATTTAGGGTTAATCTTAAGAAATTTTGGGTAAATTTACGATTGAATACAATAGACCTTTGGATACAAAATGAATACATCAGCTAACAACCATATGCCCAAAGTTACTTTGCCACTGCGTCATTACCTTCAATTTTCTGACCTCGATGCAAGTGAATACGAATACATTTTAAATCGTTCAAAGGTTTTGAAGGATAAATTCAAGGCTTATGAAACATGGCACCCATTACATGATAGAACACTTGCCATGATTTTTGAAAAGCATTCCACCAGAACAAGGTTATCTTTTGAGGCAGGTATGCACCAGTTAGGGGGCCACGCCGTTTATTTGAATACCCGAGATACACAACTTGGTCGTGGAGAGCCTGTTGAGGATGCAGCGCAAGTCATCTCGAGAATGACTGACATTATTATGATCCGTACTTTTGGCCAAGAAATTTTAGAGCGCTTTGCTGCTAATTCAAGGGTGCCAGTGATTAATGGTTTGACAAATGAATATCATCCTTGCCAAGTGTTAGCTGATATTTTTACCTTTCATGAAACGAGAGGGACGATTCAAGGAAAAAAGGTTGCATGGATTGGTGATGCCAATAATATGGCTTATACATGGATCCAAGCTGCTGCGATTTTGGGATTTGATTTGCATTTTTCAGGACCGCCTGAATATGAAATTGATACGACGAGGCTGAGTGATTTGGAAAAAAGTCACTTAAAACAATTTAAAAATCCCAAAGAGGCTTGTGTTGGCGTGCATTTAGTGACGACTGATGTTTGGACAAGCATGGGATATGAGCAAGAAAACAGTGTCAGGTTAACCGCATTTGCAAATTGGATTGTTGATGCAGAAAAGATGGCAATGGCTCAACCAGATGCACTATTTATGCACTGTTTACCTGCGCATCGTGGTGAGGAAGTAGCTGCGGAAGTCATTGATGGACCGCAAAGTATTGTTTGGGAAGAGGCTGAGAATCGTTTGCATGTTCAAAAGGCTTTAATGGAATTTTTATTGTGTGGCAAATTAAATTAATTGGTAAAGAAGATGGAAGATATTAAAAAAGTTGTACTAGCTTATTCAGGTGGATTAGATACCAGCGTCATTCTTAAATGGTTACAAGATACTTACCATTGTGAGATCGTGACTTTCACAGCAGATCTTGGTCAAGGTGAAGAGTTAGAGCCCGCCCGCGCGAAGGCAATTAAATTTGGTATTAAACCAGAGAATATTTTTATTGACGACTTAAGGGATGAGTTTGTCCGTGACTTTGTGTTTCCGATGTTTCGCGCTAATACAATTTATGAAGGTGAGTACTTATTAGGTACTTCGATTGCCCGCCCATTAATTGCTAAGCGCCAAATTGAAATTGCTCGTTTAACCAACTCTAATGCAGTATCACATGGTGCGACAGGTAAGGGTAATGATCAGGTTCGATTTGAGCTAGGTTACTACGCCTTAGAACCCGGCATTAAAGTTATCGCTCCATGGCGAGAGTGGGATCTATTGTCCAGAGAGAAACTATTAGCCTACGCTGAAAAACACGATATTCCAGTAGAAATGAAGCATAAGCAAGGCGGCGCACCTTATTCGATGGATGCTAATTTATTACACATTAGTTTTGAAGGTAGACATCTTGAGAATCCGAATGCTCAGGCTGAAGAGTCCATGTGGCGCTGGACGGTTTCTCCAGAAAGTGCACCTGATCAACCAGAGTTTATTGATATTGAGTTTTCAAAAGGTGATCCAGTTTCAATCAATGGCCAAGCTTTAGGGCCAAAAGAAATGCTAACCCAGTTAAATTCCTTAGGGGGTAAGCACGGTATTGGGCGTTTGGATTTGGTTGAAAACCGCTTTGTAGGAATGAAGAGTCGTGGTTGTTATGAAACGCCCGGCGGCACAATCCTTTTAAAAGCGCACCGTGGCATTGAAAGTATCACACTTGATCGTGAAGTTGCTCATCTTAAAGATGATCTCATGCCGCGCTACGCAAGCCTCATTTATAACGGCTATTGGTGGTCGCCAGAAAGAGTTGCACTACAAACTTTAATTGACCATACCCAATTAATGGTGAATGGTTTTGTAAGGTTGAAACTTTATAAAGGATCTGTTTCTGTAGTTTCTAGAGATTCAGTTAATACTTTATTCGATATGAATATTGCTACTTTCGATGATGATGGGGGCGCTTATAATCAAGCAGACGCTGGAGGTTTCATCAAACTCAATGCACTCAGAATGCGCATTGCTGAGATTGCTAGACGTAAAAGATTGAAATAAGAAAAAAGGAATTAAAAATGCAATTTGAACAAGTTACAGTTGGAAAAAAAGCGAATGTTTATTTCGATGGTAAGTGTGTTTCACACACCGTAACCCTAGCAGATGGATCTAGAAAATCGGTTGGTGTTATTTTACCGAGTACCTTGCGTTTTGATTTGACTACCAAAGAAATCATGGAAGTGGTTGACGGCACAGCCTTTGTCAGTATTAACGGCGGTGCCGAACAAGCCTACGGTCCAACATCAAGTTGGGAAGTAGCTGCGGGCGGTTATTTTACGATTCGTGCTGAAGAGCCAGTGCACTACGTTTGCCACTTCGGCTAAGAATGTAACAACAATTACTTTATAGAAACGCATGTTTCTAAAAAGTAGCTAGTAAACATTTACTAATTAATTAGAATTTAGGTAAACCTGTTACTACCGTACCAGGAGTATATTTTCTATTGCTAAACCACTCACGATTCATTTCTAGAGCAAATCTAGTTGCTCTAGTGGGACAATGGTTTTCTTCGGTTTGCGGCAACATTTCTTCGATATTGATAATTTTTCCATCATCATCTAAAAAAGCGATAGATAAAGGGATTAGGGTATTTTTCATCCAAAAGCAGTGACCCGCTTTATCATTAAATATAAACAACATTCCAGTATTAGTAGCTAATTCTTTCCGGTACATTAAGCCCAACTGTTGAGACGCTGGAGTAGAAGCAACTTCTGCCTGAATGGATGTTTTACCAATTTTTAACTCAATTACAGGTAGTGCGGCAGCAACAGCAGCCTGAGATTTTATAAAAATAAAACCAATTAGTAATAAGAAAACTTTAATTTGTTTGATATAAGGGAGCATTTTTTAATTTTACGGGAATGAAAGGATTAATATATTGATTAATATAAAACGAATACCTATAACTGTTAAAACTCTAGAGTTTGGAACTCTAATATTACGTTATTAGTTTGATAATTAGCAAAGATATTTTGTTGGTCGTTTTGACTCCTTACAACTTAAAGGTGATGATATTTATGATGCTCTAGTAGATCAAGTTGGTTTTATTGGTATTGCTCCAGACGTGCCTTCTCAAAGGTATTTTTAATGGAATCTCCTAAAATAATTTTTTTTAAACATTTTTTTATTTAGAGTAGATTAAATAAGAAAAAAGTAATATTTTTGATAAAAAGCACCACAAATAAGCTGAAAAATACTAGCAATTTGATTAATGAGTAGAATTGATGTATGAATATGAAATTGAGTAAAAATTTAATCTTCGCAGCAATACCCATGAAACCCAACAGAGATGATAATCGCTCGGTTGTACTGGACCGTGAAGTACAAAAAGTAGAGCCACCCTCCTTGTATCGAGTTGTTTTGTTAAATGACGACTTCACACCGATGGAATTTGTGGTGATGGTTATTCAGGAGTTTTTTCATAAAGATCAAGAAACCGCCACCAGAATTATGTTGCAGGTACATATGGAAGGTAAAGGTGTTTGTGGAATATATACACACGATGTAGCAGCAACTAAAGTTGATCAAGTAGTAGAAATTTCCCGTAAATCGGGTCACCCTTTGCAGTGCATGATGGAGGAAGTATGATCGCGCAAGAATTAGAAGTTAGTTTACATATGGCTTTTGTAGATGCTAGGGCGGCTAGACATGAGTTTATTACCGTTGAACACTTACTATACGCATTACTTGATAATGCAACAGCGGTAGAGGTATTAAAAGCCTGCGCTGTAAATGTCGGCGATATAAGAGCTCTCCTCAAAAATTTTATTAACGACAATACGCCGATTGTGCCTGGCTCAGATGAAGTTGATACACAACCCACTCTTGGTTTTCAAAGGGTTATTCAACGCGCGATCATGCATGTGCAATCTACTTCAAGTGGGAAAAAAGAAGTCACAGGAGCCAATGTATTAGTGGCTATTTTCGGTGAAAAAGATTCTCACGCAGTCTACTACCTGCAACAACAGGGAATTACTCGGTTAGACGTAGTGAATTTTATTAGTCATGGTATTCGAAAAGACCAAGCTGAACCAGCTAAGCAAGAGCACCCAAGTGATTCTGAAGAGTCAGCAACTGCTAATGGTAAGGATAGTCCTTTAGAGCAGTTCACGCAAAACCTTAATGTATTGGCTAAACAAGGGAAAATAGATCCTTTAATTGGGCGGGAGCATGAAGTAGAACGTGTGATACAGATTCTTTGCCGGAGAAGAAAAAACAATCCATTGCTCGTTGGCGAAGCCGGTGTTGGTAAAACAGCTATAGCCGAAGGCCTAGCTTGGAGAATTACCCAAAATGAGGTGCCAGATATCCTAAAAGAGGCTACTGTTTATTCCTTAGATATGGGAGCTTTATTAGCCGGAACTAAATATCGCGGTGATTTTGAACAGCGCTTAAAAGGTGTTTTAAAGGCATTAAAGGAAAATCCACACGGCATTTTATTCATCGATGAGATTCATACAATGATTGGTGCTGGTGCGGCATCTGGGGGCACTTTAGATGCGAGTAATTTATTGAAACCCTCTTTGTCTAGCGGTCAGTTGAAGTGCATTGGTGCAACTACTTTCACAGAGTATCGAGGTATTTTTGAAAAAGATGCTGCACTGTCAAGACGCTTCCAAAAGATTGACGTATTAGAGCCGACGATTGATCAAACTGTACAGATTTTACGTGGCTTAAAATCTCGTTTTGAAGAGCATCACGGCGTCAAATATTCTCAAAGTGCTTTGAGTGCCGCTGCTGAACTTTCTGCTAGGTATATTAATGACCGTCAATTACCTGATAAGGCCATTGATGTTATTGACGAAGCTGGAGCTGCTCAACGCATACTTCCAAAGTCGAAACAAAAGAAAACAATCAGCCGTATAGAAATTGAAGATATTGTTTCTAAAATTGCTAGGATCCCTCCTCAGTCGGTTAGCTTAGATGACCGTAGTAAGTTACAAACTTTAGATCGTGATTTGAAGAGTGTTGTCTTTGGTCAGGACCCCGCTATTGAAGCACTAGCCTCTGCGATTAAGATGGCCAGAGCTGGCCTAGGCAACATTGATAAGCCGATTGGTTCATTTTTGTTCTCCGGACCTACTGGAGTAGGTAAAACTGAAGTTGCTAAACAGCTAGCGTTCATTATGGGTGTAGAACTACTGCGCTTCGATATGTCTGAATATATGGAACGTCATGCTGTTAGCCGTTTAATTGGAGCTCCTCCAGGATATGTCGGGTTTGATCAAGGTGGTTTGCTAACAGAAGGTATTAACAAAAAGCCACATTGCGTTCTTTTACTTGATGAAATTGAAAAAGCCCATCCAGACATTTTCAATATCCTATTACAAGTGATGGATCATGGCACTTTAACTGACAATAACGGACGTAAGGCAGATTTTAGAAACGTCATCATTATTATGACGACCAATGCAGGTGCCGAGACTATGAATAAATCAACCATTGGCTTTACAAATCCTCGTGAAGCTGGGGATGAGATGATTGATATTAAACGTATGTTTACGCCTGAGTTTAGAAACCGTCTAGATGCTATCGTTTCTTTCAGAGCCTTGGATACATCAATTATTCTTAGAGTTGTTGATAAGTTCCTCATGCAACTTGAAGAACAATTGCATGAAAAGAAAGTGGATGCAACGTTCTCAACTGGTCTGCGTGAGTATTTGGCGAAAAAAGGTTTCGATCCGCTCATGGGTGCTAGACCAATGCAACGACTCATTCAAGACACAGTTCGTAAAGCCTTGGCGGATGAGTTGCTATTTGGACGCTTAGTTCAGGGTGGAACTGTAACCGTCGATATCAACGATAAAGACGAGGTTCAGCTAGATATTCGTTCATCAAGCACCAAGGGCAAGGTAGCCACGCCTGAGATTACAGAAGAAAACTAATTTTCAATCCCCTTAGATAGTTTAAAAATCTACCTAAGGGGAATTTGAAAATTGCTTCTTAAACTGTTTAACGCTTAAATAATTTAAAGCTTCATGCCTCAGTAGGCAAAGAGTGTACTTCGCTGTTTGCCTCTTTATCTATCAATAGCGCATTCGCAGCAGCATCCTCTTTAGATAATAGACCACCCTCCCATTTGGCAACTACCGCTGATGCAATCGAGTTGCCAACTGCATTGGTGGCAGAGCGTCCCATATCAAGAAAAGTATCTACCCCTAAAATCATTAATAACCCCGCCTCAGGAATGCCAAACTGATTTAAAGTCGCTGCAATGACTACTAACGACGCTCTGGGTACGCCAGCCATTCCTTTTGAAGTGAGCATGAGTACTAATAGCATCGTGATTTGTGTGGCAATCGGAATGTGCATCCCGTATGCTTGGGCGATAAAGAAGGTAGCAAAGGTGCAATACATCATTGAGCCATCAAGATTGAATGAATATCCTAGTGGCATCACAAAGCTAGAAATTTTACGATTCACACCAAAACGATCGAGAGCATCCAGAATTTTTGGGTAAGCTGCTTCAGAACTCGCCGTTGCAAAGGAGATTAAAAATGCTTCTTTGATGTTGATGAGTAAATCTTTGATTCTGGGCCCTAAAAAGATAAAACCTGCAAAGATCAAGACAATCCACAAACAGATTAAGGCACCATAAAAATCAACCATGAAAATAGCCATATCAGCCAAAATTCCTAAGCCATTGACAGCTACTGTTGACACCATTGCACCAAAAACTGCGATGGGAGCAAATTTCATAACATAGGTCGTAATTTTCAGCATCACATGAGAGAGCTCATCAATACTTTTGACTAGGGATTTCATCTTTTCGCCCAGTGATGCCATGGCAATTCCAAAGAAAATGGAGAATACGACAATTTGTAAAATCTCATTTTTTGCCATTGCGTCAATAAATGACGCAGGAATAAGATGTTTGACAAAGTCATGAAAAGTGAATTCTGATGTTGCTAAATTCGCACTAAGATGTGAGTCAGGTATCGGAAAATTTAAATTAGCACCTGGTTGCATCACATTGGAAAAGATTAAGCCTAATACTAAAGAAATCAGCGATGCACTTAAAAACCAAGCTAAGGCTTTAAAAAATACTCTACCAATCGCTGCCGCATCACCCATATGTGCAATACCTACTACTAGAGTTGAGAAGACGAGCGGGGCAATAATCATCTTGATTAGGGTCAGGAAAACTTCAGAGAGAATGGAGAAGTTATCAGCTAAAGATTTAATCTGGTTTTCATCTTGAACTTGGGTGTTAATCAAATAACCAACGACAATCCCTAATACCATGCAAATTAATATCCAAGCAGTCGGTGAAATTCTCTTCATATGTAATCCTGTCTCTAATTATATTTTGTGAAGTATTTTCTACAGCAATTGAGTTATTTTTTACCAGTACTACCAAAACCACCAACCCCACGATCGCTCGACTCAAACTCCTCTACTAAATCCCACTCCACTTGAACAACCGGGACGATGACTAGCTGAGCCAGTCTTTCCATGGGTTCTAATTTGAATGGCTGCTGACCACGGTTCCAAGTACTGACCATTAACTGCCCTTGATAGTCAGAGTCTATCAACCCTACTAAGTTACCTAAAACAATACCGTGTTTATGCCCAAGACCTGAACGCGGCAAGATGAGGGCACAATAATTGGGGTCAGCTACAAAAATAGACAAACCAGTTGGCACAAGAATAGTTTGACCCGGCTGAATTTCCACTGCCTCATCAAGACATGCACGCAAATCTAAACCCGCACTACCCTTGGTTGCGTAGGTAGGAAGCATTTCACGCATTCTTTCATCTAGTATTTTTACTTGTAATTTTTGCATCTTTATATCCTAAGTGATCAATATGAAACGATGATTTTTCAGACAAATTATTTTTAGCGCTTAAGTCTTGAGGCCAACTCTAAAATAATAACTCTGGCAATCGATAGTTTATCCCTTGCTTGAATTGGCGTTATGCCACCCTCATCAATTAAACTGACTTGGTTCTCATCTTTGCCAAACGTACTAGGACCATGGTTGGCGATTAACATGGGAAGATTTTTTTTAAGCCGTTTTTGTTTAGCATACTCTTCAACATTTTCTGATTCAGCCGCAAAGCCAACACAAAATGGTTTTGGATGAATGTTTGAATTAGCAATCGTTGCCAAAATATCAGGATTTAATTCAAACTCTAGAACGGGTAAGCTTGAATCTGAAGTCTTTTTAATTTTTTGTGTTTGCTTGTTTTTAATTGTCCAGTCCGCTACTGCAGCAACACTAAAGAAAATATCACAGGGTGAATTTTGTACCACAGACATCATCTCTTTTGCGGTTTGTACGTTGGTACGAATTACTTTGCCAGTAAACTCAAGTGGTGTGGCCAAGGACACTGGTCCACTGACTAAGTGAACATGTGCGCCGGCTTCTAAGGCAGCCCTAGCAATAGCAAAGCCCATTTTTCCTGAACTTAAGTTTGTAATACCCCTGACAGGGTCAATCGGTTCATAGGTGGGACCTGCAGTAATCATAACTTTATAACCAGTGAGTAACTTAGGTTGAAAAAAAGCAATAACACCCTCTAAAATTTCAGAGGGTTCGAGCATTCGTCCCATGCCCACTTCACCACAAGCCTGAGCACCACTGGCAGGGCCCAATAACGTAACTTGATCCATTTTTAATCTATCGACGCTTCTTTGGGTCGCAGGATGTTCCCACATTTGTCGGTTCATCGCAGGAACCATGATTAAAGGACAATCTTTAATGACGCCATCTAATTCATGACCTCTTGCTAGACATAATGTAGATAAGAGGTCATCTGCTAGACCCAGTGAATGTTTCGCCATGAAATCAGCACTAGCAGGAGCGACTAAGATTAAATCGGCATCTCTGGATAATTCAATATGTGGCATACCATTTGAGATTCGATCATCCCATTGGCTAATAAATACTGGCAAGCCGCTTACTGCTTGCAGCGTCGTTGGGGTCACAAATTGTGTTGCTGCACGAGTCATGACAACTTGTACAGTTGCCCCTTCCTTGATCAATGCTCTGACGAGCTCAGGCGTTTTGTACGCTGCGATACCTCCGGTGATACCTAGTAGAATTTTTTTCTGATGAAGAGAGAATTCATTCATGGTATCAAGCATGTTTACCTTTGTTTATTAACTCTTCTTAACTCATCAAGAATTAACAAGATAGTTCCTAATGTGATGGCACTATCGGCCAAATTGAAGGCTGGCCAATGATACTGACGATAATAAACATCTATAAAATCGACTACCGCACCGTGGGTAAAACGATCTATTAGATTACCAACCGCCCCTCCGAGAATCATGGAAATAGAAAAGCAAAAAATGCTTTGCAGAGCATGTCGAAACAATAACCAAATCATGACAATGGTTGCAATAACACCAATAGCTATAAAAAACCACTTTTGCCAACCGGCGCCATCTGCCAGAAAAGAAAATGCCGCCCCAGGGTTGAAGACTAATACCCAATTTAAAAAGTCATTCACTCTTATGCTACTTCGATGGGGAATCGTATTCAGAACAATTAGCTTACTAATTTGGTCGAGGATAATCACGACAACAGATAAACCAATCCACAATAGGAAGGGCTTACTTTGATTTGACTGGTAACCTCTTTTTGCCATTTTCTACCTAAATTATCCTTAATGGAATGTATTGCTTACTAGCCGACAATTACGCAAAAACCCTCTTTTCACCCTGACCAAATAAGTTGTCATCACAACGACCACAAAGGGTAGGATGCTCTTTATTTTGACCAACGTCAATTCGGTAATGCCAGCAGCGATCACATTTCTGATGAGCAGATGCTCTGACAACAACAGATAAAGGAGTGCCGATTTCGTCCTGAACTTCTACTTTTGCTGCGGAAGTAATCATGACAAACTTTAAGTCATCTGCGATAGAACTCAATAGCTTTGCTTGTTCATTTGGGGCATAAATATCGATTTCAGCCTGTAAGGAAGAACCCACTTTGCCAGTTGACCTTTCCAATTCGATTGATTTGGTGACCTCTTGCCTAATTGCGCGGATGGTTTCCCACTTCGTAATTAATTCTGCAGAGTTGCTTGGAATCGAAAGTTTTTCATAAGTTTCTGTAAAGATCGTAGATTCTTTGGCAGTAGTTGGATGAAAGATTTGCCAAGCTTCCTCAGCAGTAAAGGAAAGAATGGGTGCCATCCAGCGCAAACAAGATGCGGTAATCTGATACAAAACAGTTTGTGCAGATCTTCTCGCAAGAGAGTTGGGGGCAGAGGTATATAAACGATCTTTCAGAATGTCTAAATAAAAACCACCCAAATCTTCCGAACAGTAGGAGAGCAATCTCGTCACAACATGATGAAAATCATATCTTAAAAACCCAGCAATAATTTCTTCTTGAACTTGCGCATTCAGACTCAACATGTATTGATCAATCTCGAGGAGATTTTCAAGATTAACCGTATCTTTGCTAGGATCAAAATCACTTAAGTTAGCAAGCAAGAAGCGAAGGGTATTGCGAATACGACGATAACTTTCAACAACACGTTTGAGAATCTCATCGGAGATGGTCATCTCACCAGAGTAGTCCGTAGATGCTGTCCATAAGCGAATGATTTCAGCACCCATCTTATTGGCAACTTCTTGAGGAACAATGACATTGCCCAAGGACTTACTCATTTTTCTACCCTGACCATCAACAGTGAAGCCATGTGTCAAAAGAGCTTTATAAGGGGGTTTACCATCTAACATCGTACCGGTTAGAAGTGAAGAGTGGAACCAACCACGATGTTGATCTGAACCTTCTAAATAAAGATCTGCCCATCGTTCTTCAGGTTGAGACTGGGCCTCATCCGCAAAGGTTTGGGAGTGTGAACCCCTTAAAACATGCCAATGGGTTGTACCAGAATCAAACCAAACATCAAGCGTATCTTTATTTTTTTCATATAAATCTGCTTCACTTCCTAAGAACTCTTCTGCTTGGACAGTCTGCCAAGCCTCAATCCCGTTTTTTTCAATGAGTTGAGCAATTTTTTCCATGTGTAAAGCAGTGTCAGGGTGAAGCTCACCTGTTTCCTTATGCACAAAAAACGCCATTGGCACACCCCATTGACGTTGACGTGACAATGTCCAGTCAGGGCGGTTTACGATCATGCTATGAAGGCGTTGTTTACCCCATGCAGGAAAAAAGTTGGTGGCTTCAATACCGGCAAGTGCTGCTTCTCTTAAAGATTTTCCATGATCTAACGGTGTTTTATCCATGCTGGCAAACCACTGGGAGGTAGCTCTATAAATAATGGGTGTCTTATGACGCCAACAATGCATGTAGGAGTGAGCAAATTGATATACGTGGAGAAGTGAACCTGCTGCGCTTAATGCCTCAACAATCACTGGATTTGCTTTCCAAATGAATTGACCACCAAATAATGGGAGGGTTGAAGCATAAACACCATTACCCATTACTGGATTAATGATGTTTTTATCAATCATGCCATTTGCTTTACAGGATTTAAAATCCTCATCACCATAGGCGGGAGCACAATGCACAATCCCCGTACCACTTTCTGTGGTGACATAGTCAGCGCAATAAACTGGAGCGGTTCTTTGATAGCCAGGATCACTATTAAATAATGGGTGCTTAAATTGAAGTGTTGTTAAGGCGTTACCTTTGCATACTCCAAGCACTTCCCCTGTCAGTCCATATGTTTCTAGGCATTGGTCAACGCGGTCTTTCGCTAGAATCAGCATTTGCGAAGGGGTATCTACTAAAGCATATTCAATTTCAGGATTAACGTTTAAGGCTTGATTCGAAGGAATTGTCCATGGAGTCGTTGTCCAAATAACAATCGAGCCCTTTTTTTGGGGCAAACTAGTTAAACCAAAGATACGGGCAATTTCTGAGAATTGTTCTGTTTGAAACTCAAACCCAACATCAACTGCTGGATCTGTCTTGTCTTGATATTCCACTTCGGCTTCGGCGAGGGCAGAGCCACAATCAAAACACCAATTAACAGGTTTTAAACCACGGAAAACATAGCCTTTTTCCATAATCTTTGCGAGTGCGCGTAACTCATTCGCTTCATTCACAAAATCCATAGTGAGATAGGGGTGATCCCAATCGCCAAGCACACCTAAACGTTTGAAGTCTTCTTTTTGGGAAGCAATCTGTTCCGTAGCGTAAGCCCTCGCTTTTGCTTGAACTTCTGCCGTAGCTAAGTTCTTACCAAACTTTTTCTCAATCTGAATTTCGATTGGCATACCGTGGCAATCCCAACCCGGTACATAGATTGCATCAAAATCCATTAAGGTACGACTCTTGACAATCATGTCTTTAAGAATCTTATTTACCGCATGACCGATATGGATATTACCGTTTGCGTAGGGAGGCCCATCGTGCAGAATGAACTTAGTTTTGCCAGCACGAGCTTTGCGAATTAATTGATAAATCTTTTTTTCTTGCCACTCTTGAATCCATTTTGGCTCTCTTTTAGGGAGATCGCCTCGCATAGGAAACTCGGTATCAAGAAGATTGACGGGGTATTGGTTTTCAGACATTTAAATATTCTTAAAGTAATTAATTGCAGCTTGAGCATCTGCACGAATGGCTTCTTGCAATGCTTCTAAATTGGGGTACTTTGCTTCATCACGCAATTTCTCTATCAATTCTACTTTGATTAATTTGCCATACACATTTTCATTAAAATTAAAAATATGCGTTTCAAGTAAAACTCTACCTTGATCTTCAACAGTCGGACGAACCCCTAAGCTTGCAACGGCAGGTAATGGATTTTCATGCAAACCATGAACCTGGGCAATAAAAATACCCGTTGTAGCAGGAGGTGTTTTATGACTTTCTTTAGAGATAGCTAAATTGAGAGTAGGAAAGCCAATGGTTCTACCGAGCTTTTTGCCATGTTGAACATGACCCGTAAAAGCATATGGCCTACCGAGTAATTTTCTCGCAGTTTGTAAATCGCCTTGTTTAAGGGCTGTTCGAATGGCCGTACTAGAAATTCGCTGCATCTGATCGTCCATAACGGAATGAACAGACTGAACTTCAAAACCATGAATTTTCCCTGCAGCACTTAATGTTTCAAAATTCCCTTGTCTTTTAGAGCCGTAATGAAAATCATCACCCACCACAATGTATTTGGCATTTAAACCGCGAATCAGGATTTTTTCCACAAACTCATCAGCGGTGATTTTTGCAAAATTTGCATTAAAGTGTTCCACCACTACGCGATCAATTCCACAATCTTTAAGCGCTAAAAGCTTGTCTCGTAAACTATAAATTCGAGCAGGAGCATTACCCGGCGTAAAAAATTCCTTAGGATGCGGATCAAAAGTTAAAACACATGTCTTTAATTGGTTATGATCTGCGTACGAACTCAGTCGGCTTAATAAAGCCTGATGTCCCTCATGCACGCCATCAAAATTACCAATGGTCAAAGCGCAAGGGGTATGAATTATAGAGGAGGGGGTTCCACGGATTACTTTCACAATTGGTACCAATTATATTAGAAATAGTGGAACTGATCGATTTTGTCGGTGATTTTGAAAATCAACTTTTCATCGATAGACATAGTAAAATTACACATTCCAACTGAATGTGAAAGTAAAAGGTAATTGAGAAATATTGTTGTACTCATCTCAGGCAAGGGATCGAACCTTAAAGCAATTCTCGAAGCCCAGCGTAATCATCATTGGGATGCCCAAATCTCTCGCGTATTTTGCAATCGCGCCAGTGCTCCTGGGATTGAAATTGCCCAGTCTTTTGGGGTCCCTGTCACGATTCTAAATCAACAAGACTTTATTACTCGTGATGCCTTTGATCAGTATTTATTGTCACAAATTCAACTTGAACAGCCCGATCTGGTTGTTTTAGCTGGATATATGCGTATCCTAAGTG
This sequence comes from Burkholderiaceae bacterium, assembly GCA_947448305.1. Taxonomy (GTDB): domain Bacteria; phylum Pseudomonadota; class Gammaproteobacteria; order Burkholderiales; family Burkholderiaceae; genus Polynucleobacter. The sequence goes on along the minus strand of CANFME010000024.1, from coordinate 6,738 downwards.
ATGAGTTTGTTGATTATTTTTCGGGTAAATTGATCAACATTCATCCTTCTTTATTACCAAGTTTCCCTGGTTTAAATACTCACCAAGCTGCCCTTACAGCAGGGGTCAAGTGGCATGGTGCAACGGTGCATTTTGTGACTCGAGAGCTAGATGTTGGGCCAATAGTGGCACAGGGTGTTGTTCCTGTCCATAATTATGACAATCTTGTCACATTATCTGACCGCGTACAGGCAATAGAACATATAATCTACCCTAAGGCAATTGAATGGTTTTTAAAGGATCAAATTTTTCTGCAAGATGGCATTGTCAGTGTGATCCCACCACAATCTCAGTTTTTTTCGTAGGCCTATGCGCCCATCAAAATTGAGTTAAATCACAACGTTATGACTAAAGCAAATAAACCCAATCCCAGAAATAGATCATCCACATCTAGAAATACATCATCCTCGTCTAGAAATACCTCTAGCGATGCCCATGGGACTTCGACGCCCAAGAGAACAACTCCCTACAACCCAGCAATGGCAAAAGCAAAAGCATTACCAATTCATTTAGAACATTTGATTCGGCTTTTGCCTGATGTTCTTCGGTTTGATGCTCCAGCCGATATGACGGTTTCTAAGTATTTTAAAGAAAATAGTCAATTAGGTAACCGCGATCGTGCATTAATCGCTGAAAGTACTTTTGCTGTTTTGAGAAGAAAATTAGAATTAGCCCAATATGCTCAAAGTGGTAATGGCCCATTATTCCGTCGATTAGCACTGCTCGGCATGATGTTGTCATTATCTGAGGGCGGTCTAGGAACTGCGAATCGACTAGAGAGTGCCTTAGCTGATTTAGCGTTTGTTGCGCATCCAGGTGAAGTGGAATGGTTACAACGATTTGTAAACTACCCAAGGGATAGTCTTACGGAGCAAGTTAGTGCTAACTTACCAGAGTGGCTATGGCTAGAGTTAGAAACTCAAATAGGAACTAAAGCGCGCAAACTCCTTGCTGAGGCGCTTTTAAAACCAGCTTCCTTAGATTGTAGGATTAACACACTTAAAGCCAAGCGTGAAGATGTTTTAGCTCAACTGAATGAACTTGGTGGTCGTTATCAGTCAGTGCCAACACCCTATTCAGAGTTGGGTTTTAGAATGCTCGGTAAACCAGCCCTTCAAAATTTACAAAGTTTTAAAGATGGTATGTTTGAGGTACAAGATGAAGGCAGTCAACTACTGAGTATGCTGCTTGCCCCAAAACGTGGTGAAATGGTCGTTGATTTTTGTGCTGGCGCTGGTGGGAAGACATTAGCGATGGGCGCCTTAATGAAATCAATGGGTAGACTCTATGCGTTTGATATTTCAGCACGCAGACTAGCTAGATTAAAACCACGTGTCGCTAAAAGTGGTTTATCAAATGTCCATCCAGTTTGGATTGATAGTGAAAATGATGCAAAAGTAAAACGTCTCTCAGGAAAAATTGATAGAGTTTTAGTCGATGCACCTTGCAGTGGACTTGGAACATTACGTCGAAATCCAGATCTGAAATGGCGTCAGACTCTAGAGTCTGTGTCTGAATTACAAGCCAAGCAATATTCCATCCTATGTTCAGCTGCAAAACTATTAAAAGTTGGCGGAAGACTGGTTTATGCAACTTGTAGTCTGTTAGAACAAGAGAATCAAACGATTGTGAATGAATTCTTGAAAAATCACCCTCATTTTGAGTTGTTGGACCCTAAAGAGGTCTTGCGTGGGGATTTCCCAGTAATTGATGACATGCCTGTTGGAGCATCAGCAGATAATTCTTGGTGGCAGCTTTGGCCAAGTATGCATGAAACAGATGGCTTTTTTGCTGCCATCTTAACCAAAAAGTCCGCACTAATCAGCGAAAAAACGCCTCCTCATGAGGAAAAGCAAGATAACGAGTAGAATCAATCCTTAAATGATCAATGGTTGAAGGTAAATAAACATGATTTTAAGTAATTCTAATTTTTTTGAATTGGCTTCGGAAATGACAAACTGGATTACAAATTTTTTGGCGAATGGTTTACTAAACTTATCGGGCTGGTCGATGTTTGCCTTCTTGATGATTGTGACCCACATCACTATCGCTAGCGTTACGATCTTTTTACATCGTTGCCAAGCACATCGTTCATTAGATTTGCATCCGATACCTGCTCATTTTTTTAGATTTTGGTTATGGCTAACGACCGGTATGGTTACCAAAGAGTGGGCTGCTATTCATCGTAAACATCACGCCAAATGTGAAACTGTAGAAGATCCACATAGTCCGCAAGTATTAGGACTGCACTGTGTCTTTTGGCGTGGAGCTGATTTATACAAAATAGAAAGTAAAAATCAAGAGACGATTACAAAATACGGTCACGGTACACCAGATGACTGGGTTGAGAAAAACGTTTACTCAAAATATCAGTGGCAAGGTGTTGGATTAATGATGGTGATTGATGTGCTTCTGTTTGGAGCATTTGGCGGTATCATTTGGGCAATACAAATGATGTGGATTCCTGTTACCGCAGCAGGCGTAATTAATGGCATCGGACATTATTTTGGTTACCGTAATTACGACTGTGAAGATGCTTCAAAGAACATTATTCCATTTGGAATCTTGATCGGTGGTGAAGAATTACACAATAATCACCACACTTTTGCCACTAGTGCAAAACTTTCAAGCAAATGGTACGAGTTTGATATTGGTTGGTTTTATATTCAAATTTTGGAAAAGTGTAACTTAGCTAAAGTTAAAAAGAGTATTCCTAAAATTAAAACGCAGGATGCTCAAACCCCCAATGCAGAATTGCTTGCATCGGTTATTCATCATCGTTATGAAGTAATGGCAAGATACACTTTGACACTTCGTAAAGCGTTTGCAGAAGAGGTTGAAGGTGTGAAAGTATTAGCTAAAGATTTTTCAGATAATCACTTATGGCTTTATAAGGATGAGGAAAAATTAACTTCTCTTGAAAAGTGCCGTCTAGAAAGCTTAATTATTAGTAATGAGCATATTGCTACTCTGGTTCATATGCGCAGAGAACTTGTGCAACTTTGGGCAAGAACACATCACTCCAAAGAGCATTTGGTTGAGCAGTTACATACTTGGTGTAAAAAAGCAGAACATAGTAAATCTGAGTATTTAAGAAATTTCTCAATGAATTTAAGAGCGATTGCTTGATCTGCCTTGATTCAAACTATGGTTTGATTCTTTAAGCTAGTTTTACATCTACCTCACCTGTTAGCATTTCGTTAGCAGGTGAAAAAATTAGCATCCTTGCTAATTCAATCTCAACCCACTCTCAAACTAAAATAATTTTTCTATTTCTTAATAGGCAAGGCAGTCTAAAACCATAGCCTAACTCTAGGCATCATTCTTTTGGAGGATGATCGTCTAAAAATTATATTAATACTTAGCATGAAAATAAGGGTAAAAACCTAGATGACTCCCCTGATGATTTGATTAGAATAGTTAACTAAAGTTTACAAAAATTAATAAAATCGGAGACAATCATGAAGTGGAACCCCAAAGCTTTTTTAATCGCTGGCTTGCTAGCAATTTTCTCATTGAGTGCATCGGCACAGGTAAAAATTAGCGCGGCTGATATTGGTGGAACGGTAAATGGGGCTAATGGTCCTGAAGCTGGGGTTTGGGTGATTGCCGAAACCAATGACCTACCAACAAAATTTGCAAAAATTGTTGTTACCGACGATAAAGGTAGGTTCTTGCTGCCTGAGTTGCCGAGTGCCAATTATCAGGTCTGGGCTCGTGGTTATGGATTGATCGACTCTGTGAAACAAAATGCTAAACCGGGACAGCTTGTGAGCATTAAAGCTGTACAGGCCCCTACAGCAAAAGCTGCTGCACAGTATTATCCAGGTATGTATTGGTACTCGATGATCAATGTGCCTAAGGCCAGTGAGTTTCCTGGCACAGGAGATAAAGGTAACGGTATCCCTGAGGTTATGCAAAAACAATACTACTGGGTTGATACACTTAAAAATTCTTGTCAGTCATGCCATGCGATGGGTGTGAGAGGAATTCGGGAAGTCCCTGAGTTGTTTACTAAAAAAGCTAATGGTGACTCAGAGTTGGCATGGGCTTACCGAACTCAAGCAGGGCAAGCGATGGCAAATATGGCTCTAGGCCTAGGAAGAATGGGGCCGGAAAGAACTTTATCCATTTTGGCAGATTGGACCGATCGTGTTGCTAAAGGAGAAGTTCCCTTCGCAAAACCGACAAGACCACAGGGCATTGAAAGAAATGCTGTTTATACCTCTTGGAACTGGTCAGAAGCTAAATATTATCTACATGACGCTATTTCCACAGACAAACGTAATCCTACTCTTAATGCAAATGGTTTGATTTACGGATCACCTGAAGAAAGTACAGATTTAGTCCCTATTCTAGATCCTAAAACAAATGTGGTCAGTCAAATTAAGATGCCATATCGTGATCCTAAAACACCTTCTTCCTTGGAATTACCAAAGGCCGAGTCACCTTATTGGGGTGACGAGAAAATTTGGGATGGACATACAAGTATTCATAATTTAATTTGGGATCAAAAAGAAAATTTATGGTTTGCTGCAAAAATTAGACCAAGTAGTAATCCTGATTTTTGTAAAAAAGGATCTGATCATCCTTCTGCAAAAGTGGCCCCGTTGAATGAGTCAGCTCGTCAATTATCCATGTATGACACTAAAACAAAAGAATGGAGTTTGATTAACACTTGTTTTACAACTCATCACGTCTATTTCGCAAGAGATAAAAATGATACTTTGTGGACAAGCGCTGGGTCTCCTGCCTCTGGTGTCGTAGGTTGGTTAAATACAAAAATGTATTTAGAAACTAAAGATGAACAAAAGTCGCAAGGATGGACACCGCTTATTATTGATACCAATGGTAATGGCAAACGTGATGAGTATGTTGAAGCAAATCAAGCTTTAGATCCAACTAAAGATAAACGTGTGATGGCAGCATTTTACGGTGTGCAACCAAGCCCAGCAGATGATTCAATTTGGGGGCAGTCAATGGATGTGGGCTTCTCTAGAATTAATCAACCTGGTTATTTAATTCGTTTAGTGCCTGGTTCTGATCCTAGCAACACTTCTCTTGCTGAAATCTATCAATCTCCAGAAGGTACCTTTGGTTCTAGGGGTGTGGATGTTGACTCTAAAGGGGTTGCTTGGACAGTTCTCGCGAGTGGACAAATTGCAAGTTTTGATCGCAATAAATGCAAAGGACCATTAAACGGACCTACTACTGCAGAGGGTAAACATTGTCCAGAAGGTTGGACGCTTTATCGTTTGCCTGGCCCTCAATTTAAAAACGTTAAAGATCCTAAAGGAAGTGCTGATGGCGCCTACTATATTTGGGTAGACTTATACAATACTCTTGGGCTTGGTAAAGATGTTCCGATTGCATCATCAAGCGGCGGTGAAGCTCTTGTTGCGGTAGTGAATGGAAAGTTAATTACCCTCAGAATTCCATACCCATTAGGTTTCTTTACAAAGAACGTGGATGGTCGAATTGATGATATCAATGCTGGTTGGAAAGGCCGTGCAGTTTGGACTACTTCAGGAACGCGTAACAACTTCCATAGTGGTGATGGCGGTAAAGAGTTACCACCGAAAGTATTTAAAGTTCAAATTCGTCCAAATCCTTTAGCTAATTAATTTTTAACGAACATTTAACTATGAAAAAATTACTCATTCTTATTTCTTTAGCCGGTATTTGGACTTCAGCTAGTGCCGCCGATGAACCATCACCTGCAGCCCTTGCTGGATCAAATGGTTGTTTGATTTGTCATAATGCGTCGCAGAAATTAGTTGGACCTTCATTTAAAGCGATTGCTGAAAAGTACCAAGGTCAAGCTGATGCCCAAAAAACTTTAGTGAATAAAGTGCGTAATGGGGGCGCTGGTTCCTGGGGCAAGATTCCGATGCCAGCTCACCCTGAAGCAACTGATGCAAACTTAAATACTATAGTTGCTTGGATATTAAAAGGTTAACCAGCGAATTTAAGGAATTGACGAATGAATTGGTTATCTGATCTCTTTTCAGTTAATGCCTTTTGGACCAGCCTTTTAATTATCCATGGGTTACTATCCGTAGCTCTTTTAGGCGCACTAACGCATCAATTGATGGCTGTCTTACGTCCAGTTAAGACCGCCAAAGAAAAATCTTTTTTTGATGATTTTCGCAGTGTAGCAGCAGCAAAATATACGAAGGCTATCTGTTTTTTATGGGTTATTAGCTTTGTGTTTGGCGGATGGATTTATACTGAGTATCGGATTAGTGTCAAGATCCCGATGGAGCAGCAAGAGTACTTTAAAACATTGGGCGTGTTCGAATTAAAAGAGCACCTCGTTGTTTTCGGCTTGGCGATGCTGCCCATTTACAACTTTGCTTGGAAGCATTATCAACAATCTGATTACACTAATTTAAGAAAATACACCACATTATTTTTGACTCTAGTTTGTTGGTACGCGTTTTTAATCGGCCATATTGTGAACAATGTTAGAGGATACGCTGCATGAACTATAAAGATCCTTCATCCTCCGTAGAGGCTTCCATCTTAAGATCTAGGACCTTTGCAACGGTTTTTTCTGTGAGCTTTTCATTAACCTACGTTTTGGCAGATCTTTATAAAGGTCCTTTTTTCAGTTACTACCCTGCAACACACCTTGTAACGTTGGGTTGGACTCCCTCAACGGGTGATGATGGTCCTGCGATGTATTGGTATGGTTGG
>CANFME010000023.1 GCA_947448305.1 Burkholderiaceae bacterium | reverse complement strand
TGTCTGACGTGATTCATTAAAATAAAAATCTCTTTGTTTTTGTGTCATTTTATATTAAGTCTCCCCAACAAGACTTGAACTTGTAGCCTACGGCTTAGAAGGCCGTTGCTCTATCCATCTGAGCTATGGGCAGTATGTGGGGGTTGTGAGACTATTGAAATTATAAATAATATGACTTCATTTGGGAATAAGAATTTGGTCGGGGCGGTGGGATTCGAACTCACGACCCTCTGCTCCCAAAGCAGATGCGCTACCAGGCTGCGCTACGCCCCGAACAATCCAATATTCTACTATGGTTTACTTTTTTTTACTAGTATTTAATTTCTTAAATTCACAACTTGCTGCCAAGCCAACTCTGATAAGACTTTGCGATTCAATTCATCTTTAATAGGTTCACCGATATGAACGCGAACAATGATTGGAGCATTCTTTAAAGTATTGTTCATAGACTCCAAAAGTCCCATATCACCGATAAAAGCTGTCGCAGTACTAAGCTCTTCTGTCTCAGGCTTAAGATAAGAAATGGCAGTCGGTAAACAGATACTCTGAGCATCGATTACAGATTGAAATAAATTAGGCTTAAATTTAAGAACAGTTAAGCCATCTGAAGAGGTTCCTTCAGGAAAAATACAAATCCTATCACCTGATCTTAATGCTAATGCCATTTGATCAGAAACATCCCTGGAGTGACCACTTTTTTGTCGATCAATAAAAAGAGTATTAAGTTTTTTTGCAAACCACCCAAACACAGGCCATCCAGCAACTTCTTTTTTTGCTACAAATCGCATGGGAAATAAAGCGTTGATAACATGAATATCTAACCAAGAAATATGATTACTCACGACTAAATGTGATTGCAAATCTTTGGGGATTTCACCTTGAAGTTGTAACTCGATGTTAAATACCTTCAATAATCCCCGGCTCCAATTTTGTAAGGCTAAATGCTGTTGCAAAGTATCTTTTCTGGGATACATAAAAACAACAATAAAAAACCCTTTAAAAATATGTGCAACAACTCGTAAGTAGCTGATCATTAACATAAAATTCTCTGTTTAAATATTAAATTTAACAATTATGCCTTAATATAGACATATTACTGTAACTTACATATGGCTTAATTTCATCATGCAATATCGCACCATATGGATCTCTGACATACATTTAGGCACTTCTGGCTGTCAGGCAGAGTATCTTCTTGATTTCTTAAAACATAATGAAGCAGAAACATTTTATCTCGTTGGCGACATTATTGATGGTTGGCGGTTAAAAAAATCTTGGTACTGGCCACAGTCTCACAACGATGTGGTCCAAAAAATCCTAAGAAAAGTTCGAAAAGGTTCTGAGGTATTTTATATTCCGGGAAACCACGACGAAGTCGCACGTCAATTTATCGGAATGACCTTTGGTGATATCCAAATTCGTAATGAAATGATCCATATAACTGCTAGTGGTAAAAGGTTATGGATTACTCATGGCGATTTATTTGATAGCGTCATGCAATATGCTAAATGGTTAGCCTATTTAGGTGATTCCGCCTACACCATTATCCTTATAATCAACCGCTGGTTTAATGATATTCGCATCAAGCTAGGATTCCAATATTGGTCACTATCTCAATTTTTAAAGCATAAAGTTAAAAATGCTGTAAGTTTTATCGCTGACTTTGAAGCAATTATGGCAAGAGAAGCGCGTAAAAGAAAATGTGACGGGGTAGTTTGCGGGCATATTCATAAAGCAGAAATTCGTGATATCGATGGCCTGCTTTACTGTAATGACGGTGATTGGGTCGAAAGTCTCACAGCATTAGTCGAAACATTTGATGGTGAACTTAAGATTGTTCATTGGCCTCATATTTTGAAAGAAAGTGAAGGTGCATATATTGAACCTATCATCATCAATTCTTTTAAAGGGTTTCCAGTCAGTGCTGAGGGTAATGCTAAAAGTCCAGAGGTTGCTTTTGCTAGTTTAGCAAGCGATTTAAAAATACAGGAACTTGAAACTTAAGATCAACGCGATGAAGATTTTGATCATTACTGATGCTTGGGAACCTCAAATCAATGGTGTTGTCCGAACATTAAAACAAACTAGACACGAACTAGAATTAATGGGGCATGTTGTGGATATATTATCCCCTCTAGAGTTCAAGACAATCCCATGCCCAACCTATCCAGATATATCTTTATCGATACTCCCGGGCAAGAAAGTTTCACGCCGCATAAAGTCTTTTATGCCTGATGCGTTGCATATTTCTACTGAAGGTCCTTTAGGTTTAGCAGCAAGATCTTATGCTGTAAAAAATCATCTCCCATTTTCGACCGCTTACCATACTCGTTTTCCAGAATATGTTAAGGCTAGAACCGGCATTCCATTAAAACTAACATATCGATTTTTAAATTGGTTTCATAAAAAGTCACTTGCAGTAATGGCCCCCACCATAACTGTAAAAAAAGATTTAGAGTCTTATGGATTTGAAAATGTTGTGCTTTGGACTAGGGGCGTTGATTTATCGAGATTCGAAGTAAAACATGCCAACAAATTAAGTGGTGCTAAGCCTATTTTTTTGAATGTAGGTAGAGTTGCTGTTGAGAAAAACATCGAGGCCTTTTTACAACTAAATTTACCAGGCTCAAAAGTTGTAATTGGCGATGGACCATCACTTTCACATTTAAAAGAAAAATACCCGCTAGTTCAATTTCTTGGGGCTAAAGACCAGTCTGAATTGCCAGAGTATTATTCAAGTGCTGATGTTTTTGTATTCCCAAGTAAAACAGACACCTTTGGACTTGTTCTTCTAGAGGCGATGGCTTGTGGACTTCCCGTTGCTGCGTATCCGGTTACTGGCCCTATCGACGTAATCGGTGATAGTGAATCAGGTGTACTACGTGAGAATTTAGAGGAGGCTTGCTTGGCTGCTTTAAAAATCTCAAGAGAAACTGCCCGTCAACAGGCCGAGGGTTTTTCTTGGCGAGCCGCAACTGAACAATTCGTCAAACATCTTCAACCTGTCCCCCCTGGCTTAGTTGAAGCAAGTAGTGATATTTCAATATGAACGACGATAGTTATTCCTATGAGCAAAATCCTCACAAAGGTAATAAGGGCATTACAAGAGCCATTAAGGCTAGTATTAATTCCTGGCACGGACTGCAATTCGCTATCAAGGAAGAAAGTGCGTTTCGACAAGAATTAACTTTAACAGCTTTATTACTGCCTATTTCTTTAGTTTTACCCGTCAGTAGAGCAGAACATATACTGCTTTTAATGGTGGTAATTTTGGTACTCATCATTGAATTACTGAACTCTAGCGTAGAGGCCGCCATTGATCGAATCTCCTTTGACAATCATGGGCTGTCCAAAAGAGCGAAAGATTATGGCTCAGCTGCAGTAATGCTTGCCCTACTTCTTTGCATATTTACATGGATTTACATACTCATTCCGGTCATCAAGAATTTGAAAGTTTCATTTATTAACGATTCAACTTTAATTTGTCATCTTTATGAAACTTTTGCTTAATACAATCTAACTATCTCAGGAAAAATAGACCTATAATGAAAGAATTACCTAACCCACTGCAGTCTTTAAACTCCATCGGAGATGGTTTGACGACAAAAATCGCTGGTAATCTCACAAAAAAACTTTCAAGAATGCAAAAATTTAATAAATTTCCTAATTTATTTCTTTTAAAAAAATATAAATCTAAAAAGAAAAATGCCAAAATAAAGGAACTTAAGAAAACCGTCAGTGAGTTACCCAATTTGACGGAGAACGACAAAGCTGCTAAATCAAGTCCTATTCAAGTATATATTGCCAGGGACTTGGATGAAATCAAGGAAGCACAACGTCTGCGCTATCATGTTTTTGCTGAAGAAATGGGAGCTAACCTTCCGAATAAAGAAGAGGGTTTAGATGTTGACGAATTTGATGCCTATTGCGATCATCTAATTGTTCGTGACACTAAAACTTTACAAGTAGTAGGTACCTATCGAATCCTACCGCCTGATCAAGCAAAACAAATAGGACGACTTTATTCTGAGTCAGAATTCGATTTAACAAGACTTGAGCACTTGTATCCTAACGCGGTTGAAGTTGGAAGATCTTGCGTACATGCAAACTATCGCTCTGGTGGTGTCATCATGGCCTTATGGGCTGGTTTAGGCTCTTACATGAAGCAACACGGTTACGAAATCATGCTGGGTTGTGCGAGTGTTCCAATGGGAGACGGTGGTCACTATGCTGCTAGCTTAAATAGAGTTTTTAGTGAAAAAAGTTTAAGTCCACTTGAATATAGAACCTTTCCAAAACTACCTTTGCCCCTCGAAAAGTTAAACTCAGATTTGGACGTTGAACCGCCTCCATTAATTAAAGGTTATCTAAGAATCGGTGCGAAGATTTGTGGAGAACCAGCTTGGGATCCAGATTTCAATACAGCCGACTTTTTGACGATGTTAAGGCTCTCTGATATCAACCCAAGATATGCAAAGCACTTTTTTAACTAATCATTAAGTCTATTAATTTCTAGTTTCAAATCTGCCAACAATTAGTTTTTCTTGATCCATTGGAATACTAAATTTAGAGCTTCTGATTACCATTTAAACTTGTTTTTGAAAGGGTAATCAGAAGTAGTCATTTCTCTTAATAAAAATCTAGCAAGAATTCTTTGCCGATTTTGATCCAGTCTTCAGCTTCCTTATTTAAACTGAACTCCGTTAATGGATGATTTTCAATCCATTTCTTTGAAATAGTTACTTTAAATCCATTGGCTGATTGTTGAACCAATATTTCAGGCAACTCTTCGTTTACTCTTCTTCTAGAAAGTAAGAAGGCCAATCTAAGGCAAAACAGCATTCGCCAATCAACGAAATTACTACTTGTGTAAACCTTGGCGAGTTTTCCAGTGTGTCCAATTAAAAGTGTCGATAAACGGGCTTGATCATTTTTTGAAAAACCTGGCATATCTGCGTTAGCTGAAATGTAAGCTGAGTGCTTATGATAACCATTATGAGAGATTGATAAACCAATCTCATGGAGTTTAGCAGCCCAACCAAGTAACGAAACATTATTAATTCGATCTTCATCCACAGGCATTGGAAACTGCTCCAAGAAGAAGATCGCCAATTCCTCAACACGTGTTGCTTGCTCTGCATCAACACTATAACGTTTCATGAATTGCTCTACCGTCACAAAGCGCATATCGTGATGCTGTGCACGACCTAAAAAATCATATAAAACACCCATCCGGAGTGCTGCCTCGACGATTTCCATCGACTCAATTTTTAACTCATCAAAGGCAGCAATCATAATTGCTAACCCGCCGGGTAAAACATGACGACGATCAGGTTTTAATCCAATCAATTTTGCATTTTGTACAAATTCAGATTCAATTAAGATGGACTTTAATGCGGCTAAGCTTTGCCGCGTTATAACACCTGAAGCCTCTGATCCAAATGGATCGGGATGCAAATTATTTTCAGTATCTAAGCCATTCAGACTAATCAATTCAGCAATCGCTTTTGCTGTTCCAGAGGAGCCAATTACCTGGTTCCATCCTTTTTTTCTAAACTCTTTGGAGATGATTTGAATTTCTTGTCTAGCGGCTAACTCAGCCTGCTTAAAGTTATATTCATCTACAGCACCATTAGCAAAGAATTTTTGACTATGGGAGACACATCCAATGTATAAACTTTCTAGTAGTTTAGGTTCGTACCCCTGTCCAATAATAAATTCCGTTGAACCACCACCGATATCAATCACTAGTCGATTGCCTGAATTAGCAGGCGCCCCGTGTGCAGCCCCAATATAAACTAGGCGTGCCTCTTCTTGACCTGCAATCACTTCAATCGGAAAACCTAAAGCTATTTCCGCCTGTGAAATAAATTTTGCAGCATTACGAGCAACTCTAAAAGTATTCGTTGCTACAACTCTAACTTGCATTGGCGAAAAATTTCTTAAGCGTTCACCAAAACGTCTAATGGAATTAATTCCTCGGCTAAAAGCTTCAGCATCAAGATTTTTTTCCTGATCTAATCCTGCAGCAAGCTTGATAGAATCTCTTAACGTATCAACCGGTCTTAATTGATAGCCTGATGGCGTTTCCACTATTTGAGCAACTACCATTCGGAAACTGTTAGATCCTAAATCTACAGATGCAATTAATTTAGGCTCAGACTGAGTGTTTTTAGATGGTTTCAATTCAAATGCCATAATAGATACCAAGGGATATTAACGATTAGATAGAACCATATTTTAATGTTAAAAAACCGAAAAATTACTCAAGACAAAAATTTATTTCAGACCTACAATTGGTATGATGATAAATAACTTTATTCCGTTACTAAATCGTGAAATAGGGCAACTCGAGTTCAACTCAAGAGTACTTGCCCAAGCTGAAGATCCGAATACACCCATCCTAGAGAGACTAAAGTTTCTTTGTATTGTTTCAAGCAATATGGATGAGTTTTTTGAAATTCGAATGTCCGGCATAAAAGCACAATTAATAGATAGCCCCCATAAAATCCAAGCAGATGGATCAACTGTAGAAGATTCTTATAAAGCAATCACAGAGGCAGCACATATTCTTGTTCAACGAAAATATGCTTTGTTTCGAGAAAATATCACCCCTGCTCTCAATCAAGAAAATATTTTTTTTAAATTTCCATCCACTTGGACACCTAAACAGTTTCAATGGGCAAAAAACTTCTTTCATCGCGAATTAGTTCCTCTAATAACCCCCATTGCACTTGATCCTGCACACCCTTTCCCAAGAGTGATCAATAAAAGCTTAAATTTTTTAGTATCCCTTGAAGGCAAAGACTCTTTTGGCCGAAATGCTGATCTAGCAGTTGTTCAAGCACCTAGATCCTTACCAAGGCTGGTAAAATTACCAAATCACTTAAATTCAAACAGCGAAACTAGCTTCATTTTACTTTCTTCATTTATGCAAGCCTTTGTGCATGAGTTATTTCCGGGCATTAAAGTAACTGGATGCTATCAATTTAGAGTCACTAGAAATTCTGACTTATTCGTTTCCGAAGATGATATTACTGATTTAAGAAGTGCATTGGAAGGTGAACTATCAACCCGTCATTTTGGCGATGCTGTTCGATTGGAAGTAAACGATAAAATTCCACTGAAATTACTAGAACGTTTAAAAAATGAGTGTCAGCTAAATGACGCTGATTGTTATCTAGTCAATGGTCCGGTTAATCTCGTACGATTATTTCAAATGCCTGATTTAATCGATCGTCCAGACTTAAAATATCCGGTTGTGATCCCCAAACTACCAGAGGTTTTCTCCCATCAAAAATCTCTTTTTGATGTTATCTCAAAAAGCGATATATTGTTACATCATCCTTATGAAAGTTTCTCACCTGTACTAGACCTTTTAAGTGAAGCCGCAAACGATCCTGATGTCCTAGCGATAAAACAAACAGTTTACCGAACTGGTGATGAGTCCTTAGTAATGGATGCACTGATGGAAGCGGCTCGAAATGGCAAAGAGGTCACAGTAGTTGTAGAGCTTTTGGCAAGATTTGATGAACAAACTAACATGCAATGGGCAGCCAAACTTGAGGCAGTTGGTGCTCACGTTATCTATGGCGTTGTAGGGCATAAGTGTCACGCAAAAATGCTTTTGATTGTAAGAAGAGAGCTCATTACCAAAGGTCGCAGTAAAGGTAAATACCAATTAAAAAGATATGCTCACTTAGGCACCGGCAATTACCATCCTAGAACAGCTAAATCTTATACCGACTTTGGTTTACTAACTTGTGACTCACAAATTACTAGTGATATGCATTATGTTTTTCAACAACTGACTGGAACAGGTAAACACATCTCGTTAACTAAATTATGGCAGTCTCCTTTCACTATGCAAGAGGAGGTTATCAAAAACATTCGTGGAGAGATTAAAAATGTTAAGTTAGGAAAAAAGGCACATATCATTGCAAAAATGAATGCACTGCTTGAGCCAAGCGTTATTCAGGAGTTATATCGAGCGTCACAAGCTGGGGTAAAGATCGACTTAATAATCCGAGGTGTTTGTGCCTTAATGCCCGGAGTACAAGGACTATCTGAAAATATTAAAGTGCGATCTGTAATTGGTAGATTTTTAGAACATCACCGTATTTATTATTTTCTCGCAGATGGAAAAGAAAATATTTATTTATCAAGTGCCGATTGGATGGATCGCAATCTTTATCGAAGAGTCGAAGTGGCTTTTCCGGTTGAAGATCCAGCAATCAAGGAGCGGGTAATACAAGAGGGTTTAAAAATGCTACTGAAGGATAATCAGTCTGCTTGGGTCATGAATTCTGAAGGCAAATATCGTCGCCTTAAAACTAGAAGTAAGACACCTTATATTGCACAATTAGAAATTTTGAAACTCATTGAAAAACCTCATCAAAATTAATCTACTTCCGCTAAACGATCTTTGGGAAAGTGTATACAAAAAGTACTGCCAACACTGAGTTCACTCTCTATTTTTAGAGTCGCATTATGTCTTGAAGCCACATGCTTCACAATCGCAAGTCCGAGGCCAGTGCCACCTGTATCTCTAGAGCGACTTCGGTCTACACGGTAAAAGCGTTCAGTAATTCTAGGGATATGTTCAGACGCAATACCAATCCCTGAATCTTTTACAGAAAATACAGCCCCACCATCCTGGTCAGCTTTCCATTCAAATATGATAGCTCCACCCTCTGGGGTATATCGAATTGCGTTAACAATTAAATTACTAAAAGCAGAGAGGATCTCACTTTCCGCTCCAAGGATATCCATTTTTAATTGGCGATTTACTTCAATTACATGCTTATCCTGCGATAAACTTTTAGCATCAAGAAAAATTTTATCAAACACATCCTCAATATGTACCTTTGTGGTTTTTGATGTCAGGGGACTACTATCTAACCTTGTTAATATTAGTAACTCTTCTACAAGTGTCATCATTCGACTTGTCTGAGCAAACATCAGATCTACATATCTCTTTTGATCAAGCTTAGAAATTTTTAAATCACGTAGTGTTTCTAAAAACCCACTGACGACAGTCAATGGCGTCCTTAATTCATGTGAAACATTTGCAACGAAATCCTGGCGCATCGATTCATTTTTTTTCAGAATGGTAATGTCCTGACTTAGTAAAAGTTTACGATTTTCCCCATATGGAAAAATTTGCAACATTAACATTAAACTTCCCTGCTCTCCCATGAAATCCAAATGAAGAGGTCTTGTAAAGTCACGCGCATGCATATAACTAATAAACTGAGGATTTCGAAGTAAAAACGTGACCGGTTGACCAACATCTCTAAATGGATCAAGTCGGAAATGATCGCGACAGATATTGTTACACCATTCGATGTGATCCACTTCATCTAACATGATTAAACCATTAGGTGAGGCTTGAATTCCTTGAATAAACTGATTGTATTGAACTTCGGATTGAAGAACTGCTTGTCGCCATATTTTTGATTTTTTTTCAATCTGATCGTAAATATCTCGCCAAATTCCAATGCCTCTTTTTTTTCCTATCAAATCATCTTTTTGAAGATTTGATAGGAAATTAATTTTGAACCATGCTTGAATAAAACTATGCGTTAATAGAACAAAAAAACCAAGATAAAAAGCCGCTGGAAAGGAAAAAACCTCACCCCAAATAAAGCTAATTAAACAGATAGCAATGGGGAAAAGAAGAGCTTTAAAAATCTCTCTGGGCATAATAAATAAGTGAATTATTTAAAAATTTTAGGGGATTTATATGTTGAAAACACAATTAACATATAGATACAAAGATATCACATTATTACAATGCTATATCACACCGCTACTGAAGGGTTTCTTGTTAGACGATAACCACTACCTCGAACAGTTTCAATCATCGTATCACATCCCACAGGGGCTAAAGCAGCTCGCAATCGTTTAATGTGAACATCAACAGTTCTCTCTTCAACAAAAACATGGTCACCCCAAACTTTATCAAGTAATTGACCTCGAGCATGAACACGTTCAGGATTTGCCATTAAAAAGCGGAGTAAACGAAACTCAGTAGGACCTAAATCAATCTTGATCGTCTCTTCACCGACTTGGCATGTCACCCGATGCGTTGTTGGATCTAATTTGAGAGTATTGATTTCAATCACATCATCGGTTAATTGCGGTGACTTTCTTCTTAGAACAGCACGAATTCGAGCAATTAACTCTTTTGGAGAAAATGGTTTCGTTAGATAGTCATCAGCACCAGCATCTAAACCAGCAATCTTATCCATTTCTTCTGTTCTAGCAGTAAGAAATATGATCGGAATATCTTTAGTTCGTTCGTTATTACGTAAGTCTTTGGCAAATTGAATACCAGACTTACCAGGTAACATCCAATCTAAAACGATTAAATCAGGTAATACTTCCTTCATTAGCATTGCTGCTTGATCTGCTTGAAAAGCACGAACGGGTAGAAACCCTTCATGGCTTAGGTTGATAGAAATTAACTCAGCGATGGAGGGTTCATCTTCAACAATAAGAATACTACTAGCCATTTTATTTATTTGCCTCTTCAATTAATTTTTCGTGAGGAATATGCCTCACATCCATACCTTTATCAACGTAGATAACAAACTCTGATATGTTCTTTGCATGGTCACCAATTCTCTCTACAGCTTTTGCTATGAAAAGGATTTCTAATGCAGTTGAAATAATGCGAGGATCTTCACTCATGTAAGAATTAAGTTTTCTTACAAAGCCTCTGAATTCATTATCAATCTCAATATCATCAGCCACAATCTGGGCAGCCGCTTTAGAATCCATTCTTGCAAAGGCATCGAGTGATCGACGTAAAAGACCTAATGCCATTTGTCCAGCGATACGAATTTCAGCTACGTTAATATGATATGGCGCATTGACGTCAACGATTTTTCTGACTCTTGCAGCAATGTGGTCTGCTTCATCACCAACACGCTCTAAATTAGAGATTGCTTTAGAAATGCCCATCACAAGTCTTAAATCTTTAGCCGTAGGCTGACGACGGGCTAGAATTTCTGAACATTCGGCATCAATCGTGATTTCATAATCATTAACTGACCCTTCCTTTTGCATCACCTCATCTGCAAGCTCAGCATCCATTGTTGAAAAAGCTTTCATAGCTTTTGCAACTTGAGACTCTACCAAACCACCCATTTCAAGTAAGTGAGCATTAATATTATTTAAATCAGCATCGAACTGCGATGATAAATGTTTGTCTGGCATATTGATCTCCTAAAATTTACTACTAGCCAAAACGACCAGTAATATAATCTTCAGTTTCCTCACGGTCTGGCTTCAAGAAAATTTGTTTGGTGTCATTGAACTCAATCAATTCACCCAAGTACATAAAGGCAGTATAGTCTGATATGCGTGCTGCTTGCTGCATATTATGCGTAACAATGGCAACCGTATAATCTTTCTTCAGTTCATGTACAAGCTCCTCCACCTTACCAGTTGAGATTGGATCTAAAGCTGAGGTTGGTTCATCTAATAATAAAACGGTAGGCTTCACTGCAACCCCTCTAGCAATACACAAACGTTGTTGCTGACCGCCAGACAAAGATAATCCACTTTGATTCAGTTTATCTTTTACCTCTCCCCATAAGGCTGCTTTGTTCAAAGCCCACTCAACCCGTTCGTCCATATCAACTTTACTTAAATTCTCATACAACTTGACGCCAAAAGCGATGTTGTCATAAATTGACATCGGAAATGGTGTTGGTTTTTGAAAGATCATCCCAACCTTAGATCTTAAGAGATTTAAATCTAACTTTGGATTTAGAATATCTTCGCCATATAAATTAATTTGCCCCTCAGCACGCTGACCTGGATACAAATCATACATCCTATTAAACGTTCTTAACAGAGTGGATTTACCACATCCTGAAGGTCCAATAAATGCAGTAACTTTATTTTCAGCAATATTTAAATTAATAGACTTTAACCCCCTAAATTTCCCATAATAGAAATCTAGATTTTTAACTTCGATAGCATTTTTTACATTTGCAGTTTCTAGCATTATGATTTCTCTCTAAAAAATACGCGGGCAAGAACGTTTAGCCCTAAAACAGTTAAAGTGATGATTAAAGCTCCGCCCCAAGCTAGGTTGACCCAGTTCTCGTAGGGACTTAAAGCAAACTGGTAAATTACCACAGGTAAATTCGACATCGGCTTACTCATATCAGCTGAGAAAAACTGATTATTTAGAGCCGTAAATAATAATGGTGCAGTCTCACCACTAACCCTAGCAATCGCTAATAATATTCCAGTGATAATACCGCTTTTTGCAGAACGCAAAATAATTGAGAATGAAACTTTCCACTTCGGAGTTCCTAAAGCATAAGCTGCTTCACGCAATGTACTTGGTACCAGTCTTAGCATATTTTCAGTTGTTTTTAATACTACTGGAACGGCAATTAATGATAGTGCAAGCGTTCCGGCAAAACCAGAGAAGTGCTTAACTTGAGCAACATAAATTGCATAGACAAAAAGACCAATCACAATAGATGGTGCAGATAACATGATGTCCGTAACAAAACGTGTAATGCTAGCTATCTTGCTTCTATCTCCATACTCTGCTAAAAATATACCTGCGAGAACCCCAATTGGCGTACTGACAAAAGTACATAATCCAACCATCATCAAACTACCAACAATTGCATTAGAAAGTCCACCACCAACTGAGCCTGGAGCGGGGGTACTATTAAGGAAAAAATCTAAACTTAAGGCGGCAAAACCTTTAGAAAAAAGAATGAATAAAATCCAAATAAGCGCAGTCATACCAAGTAACATTGCGCCCATCGAAAGGGTTAAACCAACCCTGTTACTAATTTTTCTAGTTCTGTAAATATTATTCATATCTTAGCTCTTACTTCCTTGATTTTTTTCCATATTAATCAACATCCATTTGGCTAAAGCTAAAACAAATAAGGTAATAATAAAAAGAGTTAAACCTAATGCGAAAAGCGATGAGTAATGGAGTCCAGGTTCTGCCTCACCAAATTCGTTTGCTAGGGTTGATGCGATAGAAGATCCAGGCGCGAAAAGTGAAGGACTAATCCGGTGTGCGTTACCAATCACAAATGTGACAGCCATCGTTTCTCCAAGTGCGCGGCCTAGACCTAACATAACTCCACCTACAACACCAGTACGTGTGTAAGGAAGTACTACCCGAGTAACTACTTCCCAAGTGGTGCAACCGATTCCGTAAGCTGCCTCTTTTAAAACTGGAGGAACAATTTCAAATACATCTCGCATCACTGAAGTGATGAAAGGAATAATCATGAACGCTAATATAAGAGCAGCTGTTAAAAGACCAATACCATTCGGTGCGCCTTTGAATAAAAGGCCAACTATTGGCAATTGACCAAGCGTAGAGGTCAAAAAGGGTTGCACATATTCACCAAATACTGGCGCAAAAACAAACAAACCAAACATACCGTAGATGATAGAAGGAACAGCAGCTAATAATTCGACAGCAGTTCCAAGCGGTCTTTTTAACCAAGATGGACACATTTCAGTAAGGAAAACCGAAATCCCAAAACTCACCGGCACAGCAATTAAAAGGGCGATAAATGCAGTAACAAGAGTTCCATAGATGGAGTCGAGCCCTCCAAACTCAGAGTTAACTACATCCCACTCATTACGAAAAAAGAATCCGGGTCCATACTTAGCAAAAGTTGGCCAAGAGGTAATAATTAGGGAAATAATAATTCCGGCCAACACAATTAACACTAGGGATGCAAATGACAAAGTTACTTTATGGAAAATAAAATCCTGCATACGTTGCTTACGTATGATCTTAATCATTTCTGGGGAAAGTTTAATCCCTTTACTCACATCATTTTCTGACATCATATTTTCCATAAAAAACTCAAAGTTTATTCAACATCAAACAGAAAAACACCCCAACCGAAATTGGGGTGTTTGTTGAAATTACTTGATTTGAGACCAAACGTTTTTTGCAATGTAATCAACAACTTGATCAGGCAATGGAACGTAGTCTAAAGCTGCAGCGATTGGATCACCTGCTTTAAAAGCCCATGTGAAAAACTTGATTGCTTCAGCTGACTTTTCTTTATTTGATGGATCTTTGTACATCAAAATAAAAGAAGCAGCAGCGATTGGCCATGAGTTTGCACCAGGCTGTTGAGTCATAGAAATACCCATACCAGGTGTTCCCGACCAGTTTGCACCTGCTGCAGCTGCTTTAAATGAATCTAAGCTCGCACTGACGAACTTACCATCTAAGTTCTTTAATTGCAAAGAAGTCATGTTGTTAATTTTTGCGTAAGCATATTCAACGTAGCCGATAGAGCCTTTGACACGAGTTACGTTAGCAGAAACACCTTCATTACCCTTACCACCAACTGTTGAAACTGCTGGCCATTTAACAGTTGCCCCAGAACCAACCTTCTCAGCCCACATTTTGCTAGCTTTTGATAGATAGTCTGTAAAAACAGCTGTAGTTCCTGAGCCATCTGAACGCGTTACCACTGTAATTGCTTGATCAGGTAATTTAACGCCTGGGTTCAAGGCAGCTAATTTAGGGTCATTCCAGTTAGAAATATCACCAGCAAAAATCAAAGCAACTGTTTCACCATCTAATCTCAACTGACCTGGCTTAAAACCTGCAAGATTAACAACTGGAACCACTCCGCCAATAATCGCTGGGAACTGGACCATGCCATTTTTTTCTAAGTCATCACCCTTTAATGGTGCATCAGTAGCACCAAAGTCAACGGTTTTTTCACGAATCTGTTTGATACCACCAGATGATCCGATGGAAGCGTAGTTAACGTTATTCTTGGTTTCTTTTTTATATTCTTCAGCCCATTTACTGTAGACTGGTGCAGGAAAAGAAGCGCCAGCTCCTGTGATATCTGCAGCAAAAATATGACCTGTCACGGCCAGTAATGATCCAACCAGTAATGCACTGCTGATTTTAATAAACATACTTTCCTCTCGGTTTAATTAATCAATTGATAACGATACTTTAATTGATGAATGTGTGAGAAATATGACAACAATTTATTTTGTCATATAAAAAAATAAATTCTTTAAAAAACAATACTTTAAAAACCCTCAGGAATACTTTTTGCAATCAATTGTGCATATTTTTCAGCGAAACTTTTATCATTTGCTTCCACCATTACCCGTAAAACAGGCTCTGTCCCAGAAGCTCTGAGTAAAACCCGACCGATACCTAAAAGCTCTTTTTCTGCAGTTTCAACCACTTTGGCTAAGTTTTCATCCAATTTAAAGTCATAGCCTTTTTTAAATTTAACATTTATCAAAATTTGTGGATAAAGTGGAACTTCCGAAAGCCGCTCAAGAATTTCACCTTTAGTTCTGTAGATGGCCGATAGGACCTGGAGCGCCGCGACGATACCATCACCAGTACTATGTTTGTCTAAAAACAATAAATGTCCTGATCCTTCTCCACCAATTTGCCAACCGTTATTTTTTAGTTTCTCCAAAACATATCGATCACCTACTGCAGCTCGTTCAAATGGAACGCCTAGCGCTTTGATTGCATTTTCAATTGCTAAATTGGTCATTAAAGTTCCAACCACACCCTGGACTTTGACACCTGTTTCTAAGCGGTCCTTAACAACCAAATAAAGTAATTGATCGCCATTAAATAGATTGCCGTTTTTATCAACGAGTTGTAATCGATCAGCATCACCGTCTAATGCAATACCAAAGTCAGCTTTGGTTTCTATGACTTTATCAATACAGGCTTGAGGCGATGTTGCTCCAAACCCATCATTAATATTCATACCGTTTGGTTGGTTACCAATTGGTATTACTTCTGCACCTAGTTCATGAAATACATACCTAGCTATGTGATACGCTGCACCATTGGCAGTATCTACCACCAGTTTTAAATTAAATAAATCGGAGTCATTTGGAAATGTACTCTTACAAAATTCGATATACCTACCTGCGGCATCATCTAAACGACGAACTTTACCAAGTTGATCAGAGGAACAACAAATTAGAGGCTCACTAATTGCTTGTTCAATTTCATATTCAATTGAGTCCGGTAATTTATCCCCAAAAGATGTAAAGAACTTAATACCATTGTCTTGATAAGGATTGTGCGAAGCTGAAATAACCACACCAGCAGACAAACGGAGGGTTCTCGTTAAATAGGCAATACCAGGAGTTGGTATTGGACCGCACAAGACAACATCCACACCAGCGGCACAAAATCCTGCTTCCAAAGCAGATTCCAGCATATAGCCTGATATTCTAGTATCCTTACCAATCAAAACAGTTTGACGACCTTTACCATCCCAATATTTTGAAAAAACACGACCGGCCGCGTAACCTAATTGCATTACAAAATCAGGACTAATAGGAGACTTACCAACCTCACCGCGAATGCCATCAGTTCCAAAATATTTTTTCTTCATTATTATTTCTTTCAGTTAAATGATCTCATTACTCAATGAGTTCCATACCTTAATAGCCTGAACGCTTTCTTTCACGTCATGCACTCGCAATACCTTAGCCCCTCGTTCGATACTAAATAGCATTGCAGCAATACTAGCAACAGTTCTATCTTCGATATCAGATCCAATAATTTTTCCTAAAGTACTTTTTCTTGAAATTCCAACTAGAGTAGCCATTCCAAAATGGCCAAAGGATCTTAATTGATTTATTAGTTGTAAATTATGTAATGGAGTCTTACCAAAGCCAATACCAGGATCAAGACAAATTCGGTCAGGACTAACTCCTAGAGACTCTAAAATTTTAATGCGTTGCAGAAAAAAATCATTCACTTCTTTGATGACATCTTCATAACTTGGACGGATTTGCATTGTTTTTGGGTCATTTTGCATGTGCATTACACATAGCCCTAACGAAGGATTATCGACCGCAACTTGTTGGTTACCTAAGCTTGAAAATCCTGAAATATCATTCAAAATATCAACCCCCGCTTTAGCTGCCAGGGTCATCGTAGATGTTTTATAAGAATCTAGTGATAAAGCTACTTTCGCGTCTTTAAGTGCCTCGATGATTGGCATAACCCGATCTTGCTCTTCAGACTCAGAAACTTTTTCGGCTCCAGGCTTTGAGGACTCACCACCAATATCAACAATCTTTGCACCATCTTCAACCATCTGGTAAGCATGATCAAGAGCCTTATTTTTACTAAAGTATCTGCCCCCATCTGAAAACGAATCAGGCGTCACATTTAATATCCCCATCACAATCGGTAATGGGTAACTCTTGCGGTAGTCATCAATTTGAGGCCACTCAAAATGAAAACGCCCGCAACGCCATGTTGCGGGCTTTGAATTACTGATTTCCATACGGTAATAGCTTAAATCGTTGCAGGTGAACTACCTTTAGCAGTATTTGGTGTATTTCCACCATCACCGTTGGTTGAACTAACCGTGGTTTTAGCATCTTCACTTGGTTTTGGCGGACGAGGAGAATTACCGCCCATGATGTCGTTTACTTGATCAGCATCGATTGTTTCCCATTCAAGTAAAGCTACAACCATTGCTTCAACCTTATCACGGTTATTTTCCAAGAGACTCTTAGCTAGAGCATATTGCTGATCTAATAAAGACCTGATTTCAGCATCCACTTTTTGTTGAGTAACTTCTGAAACAGTTTTAGAGTTCATCCGACCAAATACACTATCAGACTCGGTATCAACATAAACCATTGTTCCTAATGACTCGCTCATACCGTAACGTGTCACCATATCTCTGGCCAGTTTAGTTGCTCTCTCAAAATCATTTGATGCACCGGTGCTCATTGAGTTCAAAAATACTTCCTCAGCTGCTCGACCACCAAACAAAATCGCTAAGTCTTCTAACATACGATCTTTGTATAAGTTAACGCGGTCAAATTCAGGTAGTTGCCATGTCACACCAAGTGCCATTCCGCGAGGCATGATAGTGACTTTGTGAACGGGATCGGCTTTCGGTAATAGCTTAGCAACAACCGCGTGACCCGACTCATGATAAGCCGTATTACGACGTTCATCTTCTCTCATCACAGCAGATTTTCGCTCAGGCCCCATGTAGATTTTATCTTTGGCATCTTCGAAATCAATCATTTCCACAGAGCGCTTATTTCTTCTGGCAGCAAACAACGCTGCTTCATTCACTAAGTTTGCAAGATCAGCGCCTGAAAAACCAGGAGTACCACGAGCCAAGATTGCCGCATCTACATCAGCATCAATTGGAACTTTACGCATGTGCACTTTTAAAATCTGCTCACGACCACGAATATCCGGCAAGCCAACATAAACTTGACGATCAAAACGACCTGGTCGGAGTAATGCTTTGTCTAAAACATCAGACCTATTTGTAGCAGCGATAACAATAACCCCGCTATTCGCTTCAAAGCCGTCCATCTCGACTAGCATTTGATTCAATGTTTGTTCACGTTCATCGTTACCACCACCAGTACCTGCACCACGGTGACGGCCTACCGCGTCAATTTCATCAATAAAAATGATGCATGGTGATTGTTTTTTTGCATTTTCAAACATATCACGTACTCTTGCAGCACCAACACCTACGAACATTTCCACAAAATCAGAACCCGAAATAGCGAAAAATGGAACTTTTGCTTCACCAGCGATAGCACGCGCTAATAGAGTCTTACCAGTTCCAGGAGGGCCGACTAATAAAACACCGCGCGGAATCCGCCCACCCAGTTTTTGAAACTTTGTAGGATCCTTAAGGAAGTCAACTAATTCTGCTACTTCACCCTTTGCCTCATCACAGCCGGCCACATCAGTGAAATTTATAGGATTACTATTTTCGTCAATTAAACGTGCTTTTGATTTACCGAATGAGAATGCACCACCTTTACCCCCACCTTGCATTTGTCGCATCATGAAGAACCAGAACCCAATAATGAGTAATGTGGGGCCTAAGTAATAGAGCGCAGATACAAAAACACTTGGTTCGTCCTCTGCTTTACCAGTTACTTGCACACCAAACTTCATTAAATCGCCAACCATCCAGATATCGCCGGGAGAAATAATATTGTATTTATTGCCGTCAGAACCAGTAACTTGCAAAGTTCGACCTTGCACGTCAACACGTTTGATTTTGCCAACTTTAGCATCTTCCATAAACTGCGAATAGGTCAACTGATCCTGCGCGCGAGGTTTATCAAACTGCTTAAAGAATGTAAATACTACTAAAGCAACAATCAGCCAAATGCCGACTTTTTGCATCATTTGATTATTCAAAATAACTCCAATGGATAAAATTAAGGTTTCTAACCTTATAAGTAATTCTACTATTCTTCATTTTCAAGTGCTTAATAAATATTTATTTTACTATCTTTGCCCTATTTTCTCTATAGGTCAACATATTCAAGCACTTATTGACTTCTTTACAAGGCTTTTAAAAACCTTCCTAGCAGAAAGGTTTCTGCTGATCGATCCCTTGAAGCCTTGGGTTTTCGTGGAGCGACCACTTTAAAGACTTTTTTAAATGATTCGACGATTTGACTATAGCCACTCCCATGGAAACATTTAATCAATAAAGATCCTTCTGGAGTTAAATGTTTTTGAGAAAATTCTAAAGCCAATTCAGCTAAGTGCCCCATTCGGGCAGCATCAGCAACAGCAACGCCAGATAGGTTAGGAGCTAAATCTGACAAAACCAAGTTTACTCTACGCATATCGGTTTGAGCACCTCCTGGAAGGGATAATTCTAGCTGCTGAAATACGCTATCTTCCCGGAAATCACCTTGGATAAATAAAACATCAGCGACGGGCTCCATTGGTAAAAGATCAATCGCAACCACAGTACCGTCTGGTTTTCCATCCGGAATGTCAGAATTCTTTTTACCTAATTCAACTAATCTATTTCTTGCATATTGACTCCAACTACCTGGAGCGCTTCCCAAATCAACAATCACCATACCGGCTTTTATTAAATGATCTTGCTCGTCAATTTCTTTCAATTTGAAGGCTGCGCGTGCGCGATAGCCTTCTCTTTGTGCCATTTTCACATAAGGGTCATTTAGGTGGTCTTGCAACCAATCTTTGTTAAATTTATTCTTCGACATAATAAAAACTAAAAAAAGGCTTTAAGTGTTGGGTCAAGTGAGAGATAATACACCTCTATGACTATTTTAGAAATTGATTCTTCCGTTCGTTCAGACCTTCGTGCCCAGGCCCATTCACTTTCTCCTACTGTAATGATTGGCGCTGACGGATTAACGCCAGCTGTTATCAAAGAAACTGACCTAGCATTAAATTCCCATCAACTCATCAAAATTAGAGTCCTTGGGGATGATCGTGAAGCCAGATTGGCTATGTACGATCAAATCTGTGATCAACTAGGTGCTGCAAAGGTGCAACATATTGGGAAGTTGTTAGTTATTTATCGTCAGCAAATGCTGACAAATGAAGAACTAAAGAACCTTCAAAGTAAATCATCAAACCATAAAAGAAACGATGAAGGCTTTGGCGCACCCCGTACTGTAATGGTAAAGAAATATACAAGAAACCCTCAAAAAAGACCTAAACCTGTTGCAACACGAGTCCTAGGAAATGAGAGAGTTGCAGCTGGTGGTCAGTTGAAAAGAGCAAAAGCTAGACAAGCTAGTATCAA
This sequence comes from Burkholderiaceae bacterium, assembly GCA_947448305.1. GTDB lineage: Bacteria > Pseudomonadota > Gammaproteobacteria > Burkholderiales > Burkholderiaceae > Polynucleobacter. The sequence continues at coordinate 8,800 of CANFME010000023.1, read as the reverse complement.
AAAAAGAACATTAGGTTAATTAATTGACTTGATGGGAAGTTGATATGCCAAGAATTCGGGTGTATTAAAACCGAACAGTTTATTTAACGCTAGCTTTCAATCTTAGTAGACCGCCAAAAAACAAACGTTAGTAAACCTAATTCAACCAAAAAAATACTGCTAGAAACACCATGAAGTGTTTGGAAAAGTTGAGCTTTGCTAGAAAGTAGAACTGGAAAGCCTTCAGAAAGAGTATTTTCACGCAGGGCAGCCATCCAAGGCTGTATGATGAAATTGCCAATCAGACTTAATACTATAGTCCCAAGTAAACACCAACGAATAAGTTTAAATTGCTTTAAATCTCTACGGACTAAAGTGTTTGCAAATAAAAGCAAGCTCATACCGAAAATGATACTAATGATTCCAGCATTTTTAAAAATCTGACCAGCAACCATTCCGGCGACTTGTTTATCTGTCAAAAAACTAAAAATTGTCATGGGAACTAATAAACCAACTGCCATCATTAATCCGACCCATATCCCAGTCAGACAAATAAAAACTCTTTGAGAGTTGGTATAACTATTTGTCATGAATTTTTAGAATTACCTATCAAATATACTGAACAGAAATAATCTCTACTTCACGTTCACCACCTGGCGTAGCAATTTTCACAACATCACCAGACTCTTTTCGAATAAGTGCTCTTGCGATTGGTGAGCTAATAGAGATTTTATTCACTTCAATATCAGCCTCATCATCACCAACAATTTGGTAATTCATCTTATTGCCTGTATTGAGATCTTCTAATTCTACCGTAGCACCGAATACAACTTTTCCATCAGCATCAATTAACAAGGGGTCAATAATTTGCGCAGCCGATAGCTTACCTTCGATTTCTTGAATTCGGCCTTCAATAAAACCTTGCTTTTCTTTAGCTGCATCATATTCAGCGTTTTCGGATAAGTCTCCTTGAGCTCTTGCTTCAGAGATAGCTATGACAACAGCTGGACGCTCAATATGCTTTAAGCGATGTAATTCATCCTTCAGTCGTTCAGCCCCAACTATTGTTACAGGTATAGTATTCATCAAATTTATCCAAATAAACTAAAAATTAATTGTTAATGCAAAGATTTATGTAAGGTTTGTAAATCATAAACTTCTAATTCGTTAATTGCGCCAAGACCCTCAACAACCGCGGCCGCTGCACTAATAGTAGTGTAGTAAGTAACCTTATTAGCTTGCGAAGTCGTTCTTATAGATCTTGAATCTGCAATCTCGCTACGATTTTCATCGACCGTAGTAAAAACCAAAGAAATCTCCCCATTTTTGATCATATCAACAATGTCAGGTCTACCTTCTTTTACTTTATTCACAGTCCGAACTGGAACGCCAGCAGCTTCAATTGCTTTTGCAGTACCTCGGGTAGCTACCAATGGATAGCCCATTTTATGCAGCATCATGGCGACCTCAACAGCTCGCTTTTTATCTCTATTTTTTACCGACAATAAAACAGTCCCACTCTCTGGCAATAGAGTACTTGCTGCCATTTGGGATTTAAATAAAGCCTCACCAAAGGTTTTACCAACTCCCATTACTTCACCTGTAGAGCGCATTTCAGGCCCTAAGATTGGATCTACCCCAGGAAACTTATTGAATGGGAAAACAGCTTCTTTTACTGAGTAATAACCGGGTATTACCTCAGCCCCAATCCCTTGTTCATCAAGAGATTGACCAACCATACAACGAGCAGCTATCTTAGCTAGTTGCAGACCAGTTGCTTTCGAGACAAAAGGCACGGTTCGAGAGGCTCTAGGATTAACTTCCAACACATAAACGACATCTTTACCATCATTTTGTTGGATAGCAAACTGTACATTCATCAAACCGACTACATGGAGCCCTTTAGCCATTTCAGTTGTTTGACGACGTAACTCTTCGATTGTTTCTTGGGAAAGTGTGTACGGCGGCAAAGAACAAGCTGAGTCGCCTGAATGAACACCAGCAAGCTCGATATGTTCCATCACACCACCAATAAATACTCTTTGACCATCAGAAATACAATCAACGTCACATTCAATGGCATCATCTAAGAAACGATCCAGTAAAACGGGTGAGTCGTGTGAAACCTTCACGGCCTCACGCATGTATCTCTCCAAGTCATGAACATCATTAACGATTTCCATAGCACGACCGCCAAGAACATAAGATGGTCTAACAACTAAGGGATAACCTATCTCCACTGATAAACGGATTGCCTCAGCCTCAGTTCTAGCTGTTCTATTAGGTGGTTGTAAAAGGTTTAAATCATTCAGTAATTTTTGAAATCTTTCACGATCTTCTGCTGCATCGATCATATCTGGAGATGTACCAATAATTGGTACTCCATTTGCTTCTAAATCTAAGGCCAACTTCAATGGCGTCTGTCCACCGTATTGAACAATAACTCCTAATGGATTTTCAAGAGCAACGATTTCTAACACATCTTCCAGAGTCAAAGACTCAAAATATAAGCGATCAGAGGTGTCGTAATCAGTTGAGACTGTCTCTGGATTACAGTTAACCATAATCGTTTCATAACCATCGTCACGCATTGCTAATGCGGCGTGAACACAGCAATAGTCAAATTCAATACCTTGACCTATTCGATTAGGTCCACCGCCTAAAACCATAATCTTTTTACGATCGGTTGGTCGTGATTCGCATTCAGCTCCCTGCTGTTCATAGGTAGAGTACATGTATGCAGTATTGGTTGAAAATTCAGCTGCACAAGTATCAACTCGCTTATAAACCGGATGAATATCTAATTCATGGCGACGCAACCTCACTGAGGTAGGATCACATTGCATTAATGTTGCAAGTCTTCGATCGGAAAAACCTTTTTGTTTAATAGATCTTAACTCTTGCTCAGTCAAATTTTGCAATTGCTTCTTACGAATCAAATCTTCTAGACCAACTAATTCATGAATTTGAGTTAAGAACCAAGGATCGATAAATGTGAAATTAAAAACTTCTTCAATACTAAGTCCTTGCCTGAACGCGTCGGCCACATACCAAATACGATCAGGTCCTGGAGATCTAATCTCGGCAATAATCTGATGAATATCAACACTTACCTCGTCCAAACCATCAACTCCAACCTCTAAACCTCGGAGTGCTTTTTGGAAAGACTCTTGGAAAGTTCTTCCGATAGCCATCACTTCACCAACTGATTTCATTTGCGTTGTTAGATGTTTATCTGCTTCGCGAAATTTCTCAAAAGCAAAACGCGGAACTTTGGTAACAACATAATCAATCGAGGGCTCAAAAGATGCAGGTGTTGCTCCTCCGGTAATTTCATTTTGTAACTCATCTAGAGTAAACCCAACGGCTAATTTGGCTGCAATCTTAGCGATTGGGAAACCCGTTGCCTTGGATGCCAAAGCAGAGGATCTTGAAACCCTCGGATTCATTTCAATCACAATCATACGACCATCTTTGGGATTCACCGCAAACTGGACATTTGAACCACCAGTATCAACACCAATTTCTCGTAAAACAGCCAAAGAAGCATTTCTCATGATTTGATATTCACGATCAGTGAGAGTCTGGGCTGGAGCAACGGTAATAGAATCCCCCGTATGAACACCCATTGGATCAAGGTTTTCAATGGAACAGACGATAATACAGTTGTCATTCTTATCACGTACAACTTCCATCTCATACTCTTTCCAACCGAGCAAAGACTCTTCAATCAATAGTTCATTGGTCGGTGAAAGATCTAAACCTCGCTTACAAATCTCTTCAAATTCTTCGCGGTTATAGGCAATACCACCACCAGACCCACCCATCGTGAAAGACGGGCGAATAATCACTGGGTAACCACTGCCACCAGTAATTTTGGCAACTTTTTGTTGAACTTCCTGCGCTTCTAACCAAGAATGCGCGACATCTGATGTGGCAGAGCCCAGACCAATTTTGGTCATAGCCTGTTTAAATTTTTGTCGATCTTCCGCTTTGTCAATCGCCTCCGGAGAAGCTCCAATCAGTTCACATCCATACTTTTCAAGAATGCCGTGACGGTGGAGATCTAAGGCGCAATTTAGAGCGGTCTGACCACCCATTGTTGGCAAAATTGCATCAGGTTGCTCTTTGGCAATAATTTTTTCAACTACTTCCCAAGTAATCGGTTCAATGTAAGTTACATCAGCCATCTCAGGATCAGTCATGATCGTTGCAGGGTTGCTATTGACTAGAATAACCTTATAACCTTCGGAACGAAGAGATTTACAGGCCTGAGCTCCTGAATAATCAAACTCACATGCCTGCCCAATAATAATTGGGCCAGCACCAATGATTAAAATACTTTTTATGTCGGTACGCTTGGGCATTTAAATTCTCACATTGATTCAATAAAACGGTCAAACAAATAAGCTACATCTTGTGGGCCAGGTGATGCCTCAGGATGACCCTGAAAACAGAATGCAGGTCTATCAGTCCAAGACAATCCTTGTAATGATCCATCAAAGAGGGATATATGGGTCGGCTTGACATTATCCGGTAAGGTTGCCATATCAACTGCAAACCCATGGTTTTGCGAAGTAATTACGACTTTCCCTGTATTTAAGTCCTTAACGGGATGATTAGCACCGTGATGTCCAAATTTCATTTTTAGGGTTTTCGCACCGGCTGCTAAACCCATAATTTGGTGCCCTAGGCAAATCCCAAATAAAGGAATTTTCATTTCTAAAAAGACTTTTGTTGCAGTAATTGCATAATCACATGGCTCAGGATCACCTGGACCATTCGAAAGAAAGACACCGTCCGGCTTCATTGCTAATACCTCTTCAGCAGAGGTTTTAGCTGGCACTACAATCACCTTACAACCCCTGCTTGCTAACATTCGAAGGATATTTCTCTTTACACCGAAATCATAGGCAACAACAGTTTTAGTTAAAAGAGGCTTCTTAAAGCCTGGCATCTCTGACTCATCAAAAAGCTGCCACTCCCCCTCGGTCCATTCATAAGAGGTCGGGGTAGAAACGACTTGAGCTAAATCTAAACCAGACATACCAGGAAATTCAGAAACAACCTGTTTGGCTTTCACCAATAAAGCGTTGATTGAATCAGCTTTATTACCAGTAACGATTGCCCCACTTTGAGCGCCGTTATCTCTTAAATAACGCGTTAATTCACGGGTATCAATACCGCTAATACCAACAATTTGTTGGTCAATTAAGTATTGTTGTAGTGAGGATTTACTTCTAAAGTTAGAGTCAATAATAGATAAATCTCTAATAATGATTCCAGCAGCGCAAAATTTGCCTGATTCATCATCTTGATCGTTGACACCAACATTACCAATATGAGGATAGGTTAATGTGACAATTTGCTTGGTATAGCTGGGGTCTGTAAAAATTTCTTGGTAACCCGTCATAGAGGTATTAAAAACAACCTCTCCTACAGTTGAGCCAAAAATTCCAATGCTAAATCCAGTAAAGGACTTACCATCAGCTAATACCAATACAGCTGGTGATAATTGAGGTTTGAGTGAGTATGTATGAGTAATTTTCGATAGTGGCAGCAAAGCATTCTCCAGTTCCCTGCTGCAATTTAACCAACTCCCCGTCAAAGAAAACTTTCAAGGTAATTAATTAGGGGGATTAGTCTATATAAGCGCTAGGGTCTTGATGGAAGTAATTGAACTAGTCGATATTATAGCAAGTAAATCGATCACATCCCCAAAACTCTAGCTTATCCTTGTCTTTCTCTTTAGATAGAGGATTCTTGAATGACTTCCTGAATTTGAATAAGAACATTCTTATCCTCCAGGGTACTTAAATCTCCCGGATCACGCCCCTCTAAGACAGCTTGTAAAGCTCTACGGACAATCTTTCCTGAACGAGTTTTCGGCAAGGCTTGCACAATGATTACCCTAGCAGGCCTTGCTATCGGACCTAATTGACGATCTACCGTTTTCATAATTTGGTCTTCAAGTCCAACAATTTGAGTAATATCTTTGGGAATTGCAAAAGCAATCGCAACCTGCCCCTTTAAAACATCAGCAATGCCGACAACCGCAACCTCCGCAACATTCGAGTGACTAGCGATACTTTCTTCAATTTCCCGGGTTCCTAAACGATGGCCCGCTGTATTAATCACATCATCAGTTCTACCCAATATGAAATAGTAACCATCTTCATCCTTGATACCCCAATCGAAGGTGGAATAAATCATTTTTCCAGGAATTGATTGCCAATAGGTTTTAACAAAACGCTCGTCATCTCCCCACACCGTTTGTAAACACCCCGGTGGCAAAGGCCCCTCAATGGCTAACAAACCCTTTTGATTTGGACCTAGCTCTTCACCCGTATTTTCATCAATTAATTTCATGTTATACCCAAACACTGGCAGACCCGGAGACCCTAATTTTGTAGGCATCACCTCCACACCATGTTGTAATGCCAAAATAGGCCATCCCGTTTCAGTCTGCCAGTAATTGTCAATCACAGGTTTTTTAATAGCGTTGGTAATCCAGTTAGCAGTTGGCTCATCAAGAGGCTCCCCTGCTAAAAATAAATTTCTCAAAGAGGATAAATCATATTTTTCTAAGAATTTTGGATCTTGTTTTTTCAAAACCCGAATCGCCGTCGGTGCAGAAAACATCGTGGTGACACGGTATTTTTCTACCAAACTCCACCAAATCCCTGCATCGGGATTTAAAGGAGTTCCCTCAAACATAATCGTCGCCATACCGTGAATAAGCGGTGCATAAATAATATAACCATGACCGACAACCCAACCGATATCCGAGGTACAAAACATGGTTTCACCGGGTTTAGCACAAAAAATGGTTGGCATCGTTGCGGCTAAGGCTACGGCATAGCCACCGGTATCTCTTTGAACACCTTTTGGCTTACCCGTAGTCCCAGATGTATAAAGAATGTAAGATGGATCAGTAGATTCTAACCAAGTACATGGAACCCTTGAGTCCAAATGAATTTCTCGAAGTTGATGATAATCAAGATCCCGTCCGGCAACCTTGTCGTAGTCATATAAATTACGAGACACGACTAACACCTTCGCTGGTTTATGGTTTGATAAATTGATTGCCTCATCAAGAAGTGGTTTATAAGGGATGACTTTGCCTCCTCTTATCCCAGCTTCTGTCGCAATAATTAATGTTGGTTTTGCATCTTCAATTCTGGCAGCCAAACTATGCGAAGCAAATCCTCCGAAAACAACAGAATGAATCGCTCCCAATCTTAAAGCCGCAAGCATTGCAAAGCACGCTGTGGCCACCATTGGCATATAAATTAAAACTCGATCCCCTTTTTTCACTCCTTGGGATTGCATAATGGCAGCCATTCTATTGACTTCCTCATACAACTCTTGATACGTATAAGTAACTTCAGTTTGTGTTTCAACAGAAACAGTTATCAAAGCAGCCTGGTTAGCACGCTCTTTTAAATGCCGATCGACTGCGTTGTAGCAAATATTTGTTCTGCCGCCAATGAACCATCTCGCAAACGGAGGATTTTGGTAGTCTAATACCTGTTCAAAAGGCTTATCCCAATCAATTAATTTTGACTGTTCTGCCCAAAAGAGCTCCGGTTGTTGAATAGATTGTTGAAAAAAATCATCATATTTTGACATTTTGTCCCTCGAGCTTTTGAATATTTTTTGTGATTATTATTTTTACTATCTTATTCTTTATTTGTCGAATAGTTTTTACTTTGCTTATTACTTTTATCGGAATTTTTTTTAGACTGATGGCGATTTTTTTCGATCTTTTTTGGTTCTCCATTATTAGTTTTAGGAGAGTCTGAACTAATTGTTCTTTGTAATCCACTTTTAGAATGATTAGAGTATTTGGGTAAGTGCGTCGGGCTTGCTGTGCACTTTTTTCCTCGACAGTTCATTTTTACTGGAACAGCGGTTAGCTCTTTTTCTAGGATTAGTAATCCATTTTGAGCAATATCTGCATCGACATCTCCAATATGTTCCACTTTTTTAGGAATTAACAAACTTGATCCTGATCGAATTTTCATGCCATTTGGGATGTTATTGACTAATCGAATATCAGCGGGAGTTGCTTGAATCTGTTGTGCAATTTTTTCCACCGTATCCGTTTTATTTACCTTGACAGCCGTCCAAGAAGAAAGCGGCTTTTGATGTGATTTTAGATTATCTTTAAATATTTCTGCTTTGCCATATGGTAAAAGGATCGATTGATTAAACTCCTTCAAAATGACCGGCTTACTAAATGATGGGTTTAAGGCAATAAATTGATCTTTTGCCATATCTGAAAGTTCGATAGCTTTATCTAAATCGATATCTCGCAGGACTGGCACTTCCACAAAATAGGGATGATTTGGAACATTCGGCAATCTAAAACCATACTTTTCAGGGTTTTCGATAATTCTTTTATAAGCCAAGAGCTTTGGGACGTAGTTTTTCGTCTCTTTGGGCATCGAAAGACTAAAGTAATCGGTAGTGAGATTTGCATTTTGGTTTTTTTTAATTGCTCGACTGACAGACCCTTCCCCCCAGTTATAGGCGGCGAGAGCTAACTGCCAATCGTCGAACTGATAATATAATCTCTGAAGATAGTCTAAAGCGGCGCGGGTTGATTTAATAATGTCTCCTCGTTCATCAAGAAACATATTTTGTTTTAAATTGAAGCTTTTACCGGTAGCTGGCATAAATTGCCACATGCCCGCAGCTTTTGCTGATGAGACTGCTTTCGGATTGAATGCGCTCTCTACAAAAGGAAGCAAAGCAAGTTCTGTAGGTAAATCTCTTGCTTCAACTTCTTCAATAATATAGAAGAGATAACTTGAAG
>CANFME010000022.1 GCA_947448305.1 Burkholderiaceae bacterium | reverse complement strand
TGATATTCTTCAGTCAGTCCTTGCGATCATCATGCCAGAAGCTAAAAAGCATGCAATTTCTATACTTATTGATGTTGAGCCTCAGATACAGGTATCGATGAATGAAGTTGAATTAAATCAAATTTTGTTAAATCTTCTGACAAACGCTATTAGAGAGTTATCTAAATCTGATGTCAGAAAAAAAGAAATACTGATTAAAGGGAGTCAAACTTCTACCACCAACATGACTAATATCTCAATTTCAGACAGTGGGATGGGGATTAATGTAGACCGACTTCCCAATTTGTTTGAATTATTAAATAATGAAAAAAATATCGGCATGGGGATTGGTCTTTGGTTATGTAAGTACATTGTTACAAAAAATGATGGGAAAATACTTTATGAGACAAGTGAAATGGGCGGGGCTCAGTTCACTCTCACCATACCTAATAAAAAATTAACTATTTAAAATAAAGAATAACCCCTAAGGACAATAGCGTAATAATTTTTTTAAAGTTATATTGATATTTTTGGAAATAACTAAAAATGAAAACTTTGGGATACATTTATCTTATTGATGATGATGAAGCAATCAGAGATTCTTTAAACTTGACCTTAACGGACATGGGTTATGAGGTTTTCAGCTTTTCTAAAGCAAGTTTGTTTCTCAAAGCATTTCCAATTAAGTCACCAGCAGTCATTTTGTTAGACATGCAAATGCCAGAAATGTCTGGGCTGGAGTTACAAGAGAAACTATTCCAAAAGGGTAAAACAACCCCGATCATTTTTATAAGTGGTCAAAGTCATCAAAAGCAAATTATTGATGTTTTTAGAAATGGGGCAAGCGACTTTATCTTAAAGCCATTTAGTGATCAAGAGTTATTTACGCCAATTAAATTGGCGATTGAAGCAGATCGTCAATCTCAGGATTCACTGGATGAAAAAAATAGGATTCAGAATTTATACGCGTTATTAACCCCAAAGGAAAAAGAGGTTTGTGATTTACTTGTAACGACTCCTTTAAGTAAGGAAGTTGCTCAGATTCTGAATATTTCTGAATCTACCGTAAAGATACATAAATCAAGAGTCATGCAAAAAATGCAGGTAAATTCTTTACAGCATTTAACGGCTAACTATCTTGAGGCGCGTCTCGGTTCTTTGACTTCAGTAGACTTGACTTTTCACGCACCCTCGAAAAGCGAATGGCGCAAAAAAATAGAGTCCATTGCAGACCATGATTTAGTCAATGCAGGACTCGTCAAAAAGATGTTAGATAACTCAGAGCTCCAATTCTTATCGACTCTAAATGCGCTCGCTAGAGCGCGAGATAACGAAACAGGTAACCACATAGTCCGCACGCAACACTATGTCAATGTCCTTGCCCTTCGTTTGCGATCTGATGAACACTACCTTGATTTACTCACTGATAGCTTTATTGTGTCGTTAGTTAAAGCTGCACCGTTGCATGATATTGGCAAGGTGGGTATTCCAGATAATATATTGTTAAAGAAAGGCCCTCTCACTGAAGCAGAGTGGGACATCATGAAAACACATACGTTAATTGGAGAATCAATATTACACTCCGGCGATATTGAAAAAGATGATGCTCAATCTGAAGTAATCCAAACAGCGATTAACATCGCTGGTAGTCACCACGAAAAATGGGACGGTACAGGCTATCCAAGAGGCATAGCTGGTGAATCTATTCCTCTTGAAGCTAGGATTATGATGCTAGCTGATGTTTATGATGCCTTAGTTAGCAATCGTGTTTATAAGAAAGCGTGGACTCACGAGGACGCTGTTCAAGAAATCAATCGTGATAGAGGGACTTGTTTCGACCCGTTAATCGTCGATGCATTTATTGCTGAGATGGAAACATTTCGGGAAATTGCTTTAACTTATGGTGATCTGTAATTAATCCAGTATTACTAAAATTAACTCACTCCCCTTTTCATTAAACTATTTAGCTTCGCTGTCAACCCTGGTTAGCTACAACTATTAGTTAACTTACATTTTGGAATCCCTATTCGACTACAAGGTAAGTTATTTCTTGAACATAACTTACCGAATTAAAAATATTATTAATATTCTGCATTAGAACCAGCGCAGATTAAAATAAACATAAATTAATCAAGTTAATCACCAAAAAAAGATTATTCTCTAAGAAGCCAATACAGTTTCTTAGAATCTTCAATTGACTTAGTAATTGAGCATAGAAATCTTACAACTCATTCAAATTAAAATCATGACGAATCCTGCACAAAAAGTTCATTCCAACTTAGGTAAAAATGACCAATTTCAATGGCCATTCAGTGATACAAGTCAAGTACCCTTTGAAGTGTATACAAATCCCGAGATTTATAAAGAAGAATTAAATCGCTTTTTTTATAAAAACCATTGGTGTTACGTTGGTCTAGAAGCAGAAATTCCAAATTCAGGGGATTTTAAGAGAACGGTTATTGGTGAACGCTCGGTAATTTTGGTTAGGGGACAAAATTTAGAGATTTATGTTGTGGAAAATGTCTGCGCCCATCGTGGCATGCAGTTTTGCCGAGAAAGTCATGGCAATAAAAAAGAATTTGTTTGTCCTTATCATCAGTGGAACTATAGCTTAAAAGGTGATTTACAAGGTGTACCCTTTCGTAGAGGAGTAAAAAAAGATGGGCAAGTCCAAGGTGGAATGCCCAAGGAGTTTAATCCAAGTGAACACCATTTGACCCAGTTGAAAGTCGCGACTCGGGGTGGTGTCGTCTTTGCCAGCTTTGATCATGAAATTGAACCCCTTGAAGATTTTTTGGGTGAAGACATGCTTACCTATTTCGATCGTCTTTTTAATGGACGTGAATTAACCATTCTTGGGTATAACCGTCAGAAAATTCCAGGCAACTGGAAATTGATGCAAGAAAATATTAAGGACCCCTACCATCCAGGTTTATTACATACTTGGTTTGTCACATACGGTTTATGGCGCGCCGATAATGAATCTAAACTATTAATGGACAAACACTATCGTCATGCTGCCATGATTTCACGCAGAGGTAATGCCGGTGTTAGATCACAAGAGGTAACAGCTGGTGTAACAACCTTTAAAGATACCATGCAAATCCAAGATAAACGTTTAATCGATATTGTGGAGGAGTCATGGTGGAATGGTCCAACAGCAGTCATGCTGACACTATTTCCCTCAGTAATTATTCAACAACAAGTCAATAGTGTTTCAACGCGACACATACAGCCAAATGGGAATGGCACCTTTGATTTTGTTTGGACGCATTTCGGTTTTAAAGACGATAGCGAAGAGATGACTCAAAGGCGACTTATACAAGCTAATCTCTTTGGTCCTGCGGGATTTGTATCGGCTGATGATGGTGAAGTTATTGAACTCTCCCAAAAAGGGTTTGAACAAAAACCGAGCCACCGAGCTTTAGTTCAATTGGGCGGATACAGCAGTGAAAATACGGATCACATGGTTACTGAAACACTGATTCGCGGCATGTATCAATATTGGCGTAAAGTGATGGAGAAATAAATGGATCAAGATAATTTACTTTTAAAAATTATTCATTTGAATGCGCAATACGCGAGTGTGGTGAACCAAGCAAATTGGCAAGCATGGATGGACCTCTTTGTAGAGGATTGCTCTTATAAAATTCAACCCAGAGAAAACTTTGATCGTCAAATGCCATTATGTACTTTGGCATTGTTATCAAAAGGGATGTTAAAAGATCGTGTCTATGGTATCTCGAATACGCTCTATCATGACCCTTACTATCAAAGACACATTATTGGTTTACCCTTGATTTTAGAGGCGACTGAAGAGCATATTCTATGTGAGACAAACTATGCTGTTTTTAGAACCAAATTCAGTGAAACAACTGAAGTAATGAATGTTGGTAGATATCTTGATGAACTCGTTTTTGAAAATCATCAATTAAAAATCAAATCAAGAAATTGTGTATTTGATTCAGAAATGATTTCTAATTCGATTATTTATCCAATTTAAACTGCGATTAAATTCCTAAGTATTTGGACAGATCAGGATGTTCAAAAACTTCATTAGAGTTCCCTTGTAAAACCACTTGCCCCTTTTGTAATACTAGGGCACGATCAGAATGATGCAGTACTTTTCGCCAATCACGGTCAACGATTAAAGTCGCAATGCCACTACCCCGAATTTCTTTAATCACTCGCCAAATTTCAGCAACAACTAGAGGAGCTAGGCCCTCGGTGGCTTCATCTAGAATTAATAATTCAGGATGTGTCATGAGTGCCCGACTGATGGATAACATCTGCTGCTCTCCGCCAGACAACTGATCGCCTAAATTAGTTAATCTTTCGGCAAGACGGGGAAAGGTGCTTAAAACACGGTCTAAGGTCCAATCCATTTCACCATGACGCCCGGGACGAGCCGCCATTAATAAATTCTCTTTGACGGTTAAATTACCGAAAACTCCACGCCCCTCAGGTACATAGGCAACGCCAAGTCTGGCGACTTGATAGGGTTGCATCTGCATGGAGTCAACACCTCGAATTGCAATGTGTCCTTCCCGTTGTTGAACGTGGCCAAGTAATGTTCTAATGAGAGTACTTTTCCCCATACCATTCTTACCAAGAAGTCCAATCGTCTCCTTACTTTGAATATGTAAATCAATGCCATGTAACACATGACTAGAGCCATACCAAGCATGAATATCACGCGCATCTAATAAGTGATTCAAGCTTCCTCCCCTAGATAAGCAAGTTTTACATCCTTATTTTCTTTTACTTCGGTAGCTGTGCCATGAGCAATGACAGAACCATTGACCATTACCGTAATGACATCTGCCACTTTAAACACGGCATCCATATCATGTTCAACTAATAGAATTGCATGGTCTTTTCTAATCTCCATGAGGAAACTCAACATTCTATCGGTTTCATCAGCTCCCATTCCAGCTAAAGGTTCATCTAGCAACAAAACTTGAGGATTGGTCGCCAAACACATAGCAACCTCTAATTGACGCTTCTGACCATGTGAAATTTCACCTGATGGTCGATGCATAATATGCTCTAGACCTGTTTTTTGAATCACGAACATTGCTTGGTCATTACTGAACTTACAAGATTGCCCATCTTGCCAAAATTTCCATGGTTGCTGAAAATTCGCTTGAGCGGATAGACGACAATTTTCAAAAACAGTTAACTCATTAAAAATAGTGTTTCGTTGGTAGCTTTTACCTAGACCTAAACGAGCGCGTTGATGTTGCAAACTCTTAGTAACATCTTGTCCAAGTAACTCTACACTACCATCAGACAATTCAATTTCGCCTGAAAGCAAATTAATTAAGGTAGATTTTCCAGCACCATTCGTACCGATTACAGCATGAATTTGTCCCTTTTTAAGTTCAATATTCACACGATTAACAGCTACTAAACCACCCCACTTTCGGGTAAGATTTTTGCCTCTAAGAACAATCTCATGGTGATGATTTGAAATCATTTATGCCTGCCTCCTGATGAGCTAACTTGCTCATTATCTTTAGGGGTTTCGCTAGACTTGCCTAAAAGTTTATGTTGCCAAAGATTTGGTAAACCAATTAAACCTTTCGGTAATAAAGCGACACATAAAATAATTGCAACGCCAAGCCCTAAATGCCAGTGTTTGGTGAATACCCCAAAGATCGCTTCTGATCTAAAAAACTCTTCCAATAAGTTGTAGGCAAATGCTCCAATCAGCGCACCTCTCAAATGCCCTAAACCACCAAGAATAATCATAATGAGCACGGTACCTGATTGATGCCAGCTTAATAATTCTGGGTTGACATACCCATCTTTTACTGCAAATAAGAAACCTGCTAAGCCAGCAATCGCCCCTGAAATCACAAAAGCAGCGAGTTTATAAAAATAGGTGTTGTACCCAGTAGCTTTCATTCTTTGTTCATTGAGTTTAATTCCTAGTAGTGCCCTACCAAAACGTGACCTAGTTATTAAACCTAACAGCCCTAAAATCCCAAATAAGATAAAAACGGTAAACACATAAAAACTTAAAGAACTATTCAGCGAGATATTTCCGGGAAGATTTGGCTTGACATACAAGTAAATACCGTCTGTACCGCCACCGACCGGCGTGTCATGAATCACATAATAGGCCATTTGAGCAAAGGCTAAAGTTACCATTATGAAATAAACTCCCTTAGTTCTGAGGGACAAGGCACCAACAAAAAGTGCATATAGAGCAGCGATGCCAACGCTAATGGGCAACAAAATAGCTACTAATGGCTGAGCAACATCCGTAGAAAAAATGACCGCAGCATAAGCGCCGATGCCAAAAAAGGCTGCCTGTCCAAAACAGACTAAACCTGTTCTTCCAACTAATAATTCAAGACTCAAAGCAAAAATACCGAAAATAATTGTTTTAGTCATCCAATCAATCCCATAATCACTGCCAAACAATGGGATTGCTGACAAAGTCAGAAACAAAAAAATTAAGAAGATAACTGGAAATTTTTTCATGACCCAGCCTTAAAGAGACCACTGGGTTTCCAAAGTAAAATGACTGCCATTAATATGTACACAAGAACACCTGCTATTTGAGGAAGAAACACCTTCCCGAAAGTATCCACAAACCCAATTAATAGCGCTGCTACAAACGCTCCTTTAATGGAACCAATGCCACCAATTACAACGACCACAAAACAAATAATTAAGATCCCTTGGCCCATCCCAGGATAGACAGAAGAAACTGGTGCTGCAACCATTCCTGCAAATGCTGCAATAGCAACGCCTGAAGCAAAAACCACGCGATATAAGAATTGAATATTGATACCTAAGGACTGCGTCATTTCTCTATTCACGCTACCAGCTCGTATCATCATGCCAAGCTTTGTTCGAGTTAAAACAAAATACATGCCAATAGCCAGAAGCAAACACATACCAGAAATAAATAGTCGGTAATTAGGATAGGTCATTACATCACTGAGTTGAAAACTACCTGACAACCAATCTGGGATGGCCACGCCATGCACATCATCTCCTACTAAAATACTGCGGACTTCTTCAAAAACTAAAATCAAACCATAGGTCATTAATACCTGTTGGAGATGGTCTCGTTGATATAGGTAGCTATAAAAAGCCCACTCTAAAAAGTATCCTAATAAGACGGATACAACTAAACCAAATAACATCGTTGTAATGAAACCACCACCAAACATCGATACAACGATGGGTGAGAGTCCATAAGCCAAATAGGCCCCAATCATGTAGAAACTACCGTGCGCTAAATTAATGACGCCCATAATGCCAAAAATAAGGGTTAAGCCTGCTGCCACTAAAAACAACAGTAACCCATACTGAACCGCATTTAAGGTTTGAATCAAGAAGGTAAAGAAGTCCATACTTACCTATAAATTACATGTTACAGCCACGACCAGGATCGGCCAAAGCTTTTGATGCAATACCAATTGGTTTATTTTCTTTACCTTGAACTTCACGTAAATAAAAATCTTGAATTGGATTATGTGCCTTAGATAATTTAAATGGGCCGCGTGGACTATCGATCGTTGCAGCTGTAACAGCTTTAGCAAAATCATCTTTTTTCGCTACATCTCCGCCAGTGGCATTTAAACCAATTGCCAACATTTGTGCGGCATCATAACCTTGCACAGCGTATACATCAGGCTGTAATTTAAACTCTTTGGCATAGGCTAAGCGAAATGCATTATCGCGTTTGGTATTTAAACCGTCTGCGTAGTGAAGAGAAGTTAACATCCCTTTAGCAGAGTCGCCCTGCGCATCCAAAGTACCATCTGTTAAAAATCCAGCACCATAGAGTGGAATTGTTTTATTTAGTCCAGCAGCTGCGTAATCTTTCACAAACTTAACCGCGCCAGCACCAGCAAAGAATGAATACACCACATCTGGTTTTGCAGCAGCGATTTCAGTTAGTAGCGCTTGGAACTCTACGTTTGGAAATGGTACGCTTAAATCCTTTGTGACTTTACCGCCCGCTTTTTCAAAAGATTCTTTAAATCCTTTAACAGACTCATCGCCAGCAGCATATTTCCAAGTAATGGTCATCGCAGTTTTAAAGCCTTTTTTACCTGCTACTTCACCCATAGCATAACCAGGCTGACTATTTGAGAAAGAACTTCTGAAGATGTTTTTAGCGCACATCGGGCCTGTAATAATATCTGCGCCTGCATTTGGGATAATTAATAATGTGCCTGATTCTTTAGCAACTTTAGCCATTGCCATTGCAACACCCGAGTGAACAGTACCAATGATTACATCCACGTTATCTCGTTTGATTAATTTATTAATATTGTCCGTTGCTTTTGAAGGCTCTGACTCGTCATCCACACGAACGTAAGTAATTTCACGTCCACCAATTTTTCCACCTTGTTCTTTAACAAATAACTGAAAGCCGTTATCAATAGCATTTCCTAACGAAGCAAAGGTGCCACTATAAGGTAGCATCATGCCCACTTTAAGCTTGGGTGCATTTTGCGCTTGGGCTGTTCCCAAACTTAAGGCCAGAATTACATTCGCAGCCAATAAACTAACTTTTATTAATTTCATTTCTAATCTCCGGATGATTATAAAAATACTACTTAAGTTAAAGCATGATGTAACACTAAAAAATCTTTTATTGCTTGATGAACAATTATAGGTTGTTCTCTATGCGGAGAATGACCACAATTGGGTATTTTCACTAAACCCGCATGAGAAACCACTTCTTTAATGCCATCAATTTGCGCCATCGTGCCATAAGGATCCTCAAATCCTTGAATTGCCAATAATGGGCATTGAATGGATGAAATTTCTTGGACAATATTCCAGTTTTTAAAATCAGGCTTTAACCAAATATCATTCCACCCCCAAAAGGCAGAGTCTACATCTCGGTGATATTTAGTTAATTTCCCTTTTAAATCACCATGCAAATATTGTTCTTTTGCTACTTCAATACTAGAAATGGTTAGATTTTCAACGAAGATGTGCGGAGCCATAAGAATAATCCCCTTTGCTAAATGGGGATGATGTGAGGCCGCTAACAAAGCAATCGAGCCACCATCACTATGACCCAAGATCCATACGGGCTCTTTAATCTCAAGATTTTCTAAAACCTTAGGTAGTACATCAATCGCTTGTTGATGCATAAAGTCATTTTGCCAGCTTTCATTTACTGCTCTGGGAGTGGACCAACCATAAGCAGGTCTCGAATAAACCAGTCCCCGAACTCCTAGCTCTTTACATAAATTCAGAGGAAAATCTCTCCATAAGGAGATAGAACCTAAACCTTCGTGTAAAAAAACGATGATGGGAGCATGTAATTGCTCTTTATTCAGCCATTGATATTCAACATCAACGGTTTTGTTCTTCCAAAGAATAGGGGTAGTTGGCATAGTTTATTTAATTTAACAATATCAATGAGAACTAGTTTCTTGTTCTCTTAACTTAAATCGCTGAATTTTTCCAGTTGCGGTTTTAGGTAGCTCTGTCACAAAATCAATGATTCTAGGGTATTTATAGGGCGCTAATCGCTCCTTGACGAATGCTTGAAGTTCTTCCTTAGATACTTGTAAATCTTTTTTCAGAACTACAAAGGCTTTCGTCTTCACAAGACCTGCTTCATCTAATACCCCAATGACAGCACTTTCTAAAACAGCAGGATGTTGCACCAATGTGCCCTCTACTTCAAAGGGGGAAACATAGATTCCACTAATTTTTAGCATGTCATCATTACGACCCGAATAGGTGTAATAACCGTCCTGATCGCGAATGTATTTATCACCACTTTTAGTCCAGGCCCCTTGAAAAGTTTCACGGGATTTTTCGCGATTATTCCAATACATGGTCGCTGCACTTGGCCCTTTAATATACAGATCACCAATTTCATCGTCCCCAACAACAAGGCCATCTTCCCCTCTAATTTCTAACTCATAACCATCGACGGGTTTACCTGATGTACCGTACTTAACATCACCAGGACGATTCGATAAAAATATGTGCAGCATTTCTGTGGAACCAAGACCATCAATAATTTCACAGCCAAAATGTTTCGTCCAACGCTCACCAATTTCCCTCGGTAGTGCTTCTCCCGCTGAAGAACACATTCTCAATGCAACTTGATCTTTAGCAGGTAATTCTTGGCTTGCCAACATGCCACTATAGCCGGTTGGCGCCCCAAAGAAGATCGTCGGCTTTAATTCCACAAATCTTTTAAACACAGCGTCTGGGGTTGCGCGTCCGGCCATCAGAATCGTCGTCGCACCAACACTTAAAGGAAAACTCAAGCCATTACCAAGCCCATAGGCAAAAAATAACTTTGCTGCTGAGAAACAAATATCTTTTTCTTGAATCTCCAAAATAGGCCCAGAATATAATTGAGCTGTCCAATAAGGATTTGCATGAGTGTGCACTGCACCTTTTGGCTTGCCGGTTGACCCTGAAGAATATAACCAAAAACCGGGATCATCAGGTGCTGTGTTAGCAAACTCAATTGGGCTTGCACTTTCTATAAATTTTGAAAAATCATGTATTAAAATTTCAGGATGGCTCTCCTGAAAAGCTTTTAATGTTTGTGGGTTAACACTCGGCACAATGATTGATTTAATTTCAGACACAGGACTTTTTTGAGCCGCATCTTTTTTAATTATTTCGATTGCCTTACTTAAAGTACCAATTAAATTATCTGAAACCAAAACAGTTTGTGAACGACTGTTCTCTAACATATAGGCATAGTCCTCTGCGGTCAATAGTGTATTGACTGCAACCGGAACGATACCCACGGACATAGCACCAAGAAAACTAACCGGCCACTCGTTACAGTCTTGCATCAAAAGTAATATACGTTCTTCACGTCTAACGCCACTTGCTATCAATGCACTCCCTAGCCTAGCCATTTGGTCGAACAATTCTGCGTAAGTTAATTGACCATGGTCGTCGATATAAGCCACTTTACTTAAACGATTTTGATTCGTTGTTCGAATAAACTCTGCAAAGTTAAAATGCTTACCTAAGAAATCTTGATGACGAGATAGTGACATAAATACTCCTGACATTCTTACAGTTGATTCAATAAATTGGGATGAGCTTGGATACCAACTTTGCGATGATAAAAATAAAGAGCTCTTATGCCACCTAACTCTTCTCCTCCCCCAGAGCGACCCGGACCACCATGAATCGTTTGAGGCATCACATTACCATGGCCAGTTTGGGAACTAGTTTCTGCGCTAATAATATGTACGCGGCCATGATGAGCAGCAATGGATAAAGTAGCATCTATTAAACTTGACTGATAATCTCCATACAATGACACCACTAAGGAACCCTGACCTTTGGCAATCAATGCCTTCGCCTGAGTCAAATCTTTGTATGCGACTAAGCTTGCAACTGGCCCGAACACCTCAAGCTCATGAACACTCATCACCTGCTCAGCTTGTTTAGCCGTTTTTATGCCAAACAATACTGGTGCTACACAAGCAGAATCTTGATTAGCATCAACAAAATTAGCCGAATTACCATCAAAAATAATGTCTAACTGTTTTGATAACTCTTCAATCCCATTTAAAACAGTGTTTTTTTGCTCCTGATTAACCAAGGATCCCATTCGAACAGATTCATTTCTTGGATTACCCACCAGGGTTTTCGAAAGCCTTGCTTTTAATGCTTCTGCCACATCGTTAAAGATTTGTTCCGGAACAAAAACTCTGCGAATCGCAGTACACTTTTGGCCAGATTTGACAGTCATTTCACGGCAGACTTCTTTGATAAATATCTCAAATACTGGATCTGTAGTTTTAACGTCGTCCATCAACCAAGCTGAGTTCAAACTATCAGCCTCGATATTGACTCGTACGGATGATTCAGTAATGGCTGGATGAGAGCGAATCAGCTTTGCAGTTTGAGCTGAACCCGTAAAAGAAAGAACATCAAAAGGCTTAAGGACATCCAGAAGACCAGCAGAACTGCCACAGATTAAAGAGATAGCACCAAGTGGAAAAATACCTGCTTGAATAATGTCTTGCACCATCTCATGGGTTAGCCATGCAGTGGAGGATGCTGGCTTCAAAATAATTGGTACGCCAGATAAGATCGCTGGTCCCATTTTCTCCAAAAATCCCCATGCCGGAAAATTAAAGGCGTTAATTAGAAGCGCAATACCGGGAAGTGGGGCATATACATGTTGGGACGCAAAAGACTGGTCTTTAGCTAAACTGACGAGTTCCCCATCTAACAGGTAATTCTTCTCTCCTAGTGATTCCCCGAGCTTGGCATAGTATCCAAGGGTAAAAATTCCACCCTCAATATCTACAGCAGAATCATTTTTCACCGTACCACTATTCTTGAGTGATATTTCATAATACTTATCTTTGTTTTCGTTTAAGACTTTTACTACCGCCTTTAAAAGAAGCGCTCGACTCTGATAATTGAGTTTTCTCAGTTCAGCACAACCCGTCGTTCTAGCATAGTCAAATACCGCGCTTAAATCGAGTCCGGTTGAATCTACTCTAGCGAGAGGCTCTCCTGTAATCGGGTCTTGCAAAGTGTATCCCTCAGAAGTTCCTAATATCCACTGATCAGAAACGTAGTTCGCTAATAATTTAATCATCGAATATTTTTTTCCGCAAATTGAATTTGCCCCTCAGGCAATAAGTAAAGGACTAGAGATCTACCATTACTAACTGTTGGCTCATGAGTACTTCCAGCAGGGGTTACCATCCAGCCTGCAGCATGACCATCAAATAGTGCACCTTCATCGATGGGCATAATTAAATCAATCTCACCCAATGGATGAATATGGTACGGGCCAGCAATATTTTCCATATCCACCACATCAACAGAAAATCCATTCAAATCATCCGCTGGTTTAAAAACGCGCCCGTATCGAATGCCACCGCCCTCCCGGTTACACAACCAACCTTGGTCGATACCTGAAAGACATAAGCTTTTTATCTGTTGATACCAAATTGAATCAACTCCAAAATCTTGATTGAGCCACTGTTCAAGATCCGCATTTAAACTCCTCAGTCCAATTTGTTCAGTGAGCGCAGACAATCTCAGTCTGAATTCATCCTGATTCATTTCTAACGGTTCACGTGTATTTATTTCACCCAACTTGTAAATTCCTTTAATATGAATTATTGTGCATAATGAACTTTAATTTGTAAAATTCACGAAGTCAAGCACTATAATTCATGTTTCAGGGTAAATACTGATAAAATAAGTTATGAACGATTCATTAATACAAGAAAATATCGCATTAAAAGCTCTAGGAGATCGGGTTGCATCTATCCGTTCAAGACGGGGTATGACCCGTAAATCTCTAGCGCAACTGTCAGGTGTCTCTGAAAGACACCTAGCTAATCTCGAATACGGCAAAGGCAACGCGTCTTTTCTGGTTCTAATCCAAATCGCCGAGGCAATGCAATGCACTTTGGCGGAGCTAATAGGAGATCCTACGACCTCCACCTCTGAATGGTTGTTGCTCAGAGAGTTACTTCTATCTCAAAGCGAAACAACACTTAAAAAAATACGTCTATCAATTCAAGGGCAAATAAGTGACATTGATATAACGACTAAGGGCTTTAACTCAAGTGTTGCCCTCATCGGTTTGCGTGGCGCTGGAAAGACTACTCTAGGCCGAATGCTCGCTGAGGATTTAGGCTTTCAATTTGTGGAGTTAAGTCGTGAAATTGAGAAGTTTGCTGGCTGTAGCATTGCAGAAATTCAGGGCTTGTATGGTGTGAATGCTTATCGGAAATACGAACGCAGAGCACTTGAAGAAACCATACAAATCTATCCTGAGGCAGTGATCGCAACCCCTGGTGGTATCGTTTCTGATCCAGCAAGTTTTAATTTACTATTGAATCATTGCACTTCAGTATGGTTGCAAGCTAATCCAGAGGATCATATGGAGCGCGTTAGAAAACAAGGTGATTTACGCCCGATGGCCGACAATAAAGAAGCGATGGAGGATCTTAAAAAAATTCTTTTAGGTCGCGCCTCTTTCTATTCACAAGCACAATTCAACCTCAATACAAGCACACAGTCCCTTGAAGAAAGCTTCCTTTTATTAAAAAATATCGTCCGAAAAGCACTTCATATCTCAGAATAAAAAAATATGCACAAAAGTGCTTGACAATTAAATTAGGTGCATTATTATTCATGTTATGACTTATTTAAATTGTTTGTTTTAAAAAAAGGAGACTTTTCGTGAATATTGCAGAACAGGTTGATTATCAAATTAATCCATCCCAATACCAACATTGGAAATTATCAGTTGATGGCTCTTTTGCCACAATTACCGCTGATTTCAATGAGAATGGAGGGCTTCGTCCAGGATATAAGTTAAAACTAAACAGTTACGATCTCGGTGTAGATATTGAACTCAATGATGTGGTGAATAGAATTCGCTTTGAACATCCTCAAGTTAAAACCGTCATTATGACCAGTGGCAAAGATAAAGTGTTTTGCTCTGGTGCAAACATTTTCATGCTTGGCGTTTCTAGTCATTCGTGGAAAGTTAATTTTTGCAAATTCACGAATGAAACAAGAAACGGCATAGAAGATACATCCACTCATAGTGGGTTAAAGTTTTTAGCTGCAGTAAATGGCGCATGTGCTGGTGGTGGTTATGAATTAGCTTTAGCCTGTGATGAGATCGTTTTAATTGACGATAGATCAAGCGCTGTTAGCTTACCTGAAGTACCACTTTTAGGTGTGCTTCCAGGAACTGGTGGTTTAACACGCGTGACCGATAAGCGTCATGTCAGGCATGATTTAGCTGACATTTTCTGTACTACTAGTGAAGGTGTTCGCGGCCAAAAAGCTAAAGACTGGAGACTAGTTGATGAAATCGCCAAACCGGCTGTTTTCTTAGAGACTGTGAAGCAAAGAGCTGCAGAACTTGCCAAAACGAGTATTCGTCCTGACGCTGCCACAGGTGTTGCTTTAATTCCTCTGAATAAAAATATCGAAACTGACGCTTTAAAGTATCAATATGTAACGGTTGATATTGACCGCGCAAAACGCCTTGCAACTTTTACAGTTAAAGCTCCGACAGGTATTCAGCCAACAGATATCGCTGGTATTGAGGCAGCAGGCTCTAACTGGTACCCTTTAATGATGGCTCGGGAATTAGAAGATGCCATCTTATCGATGCGTACTAACGAACTTGATATTGGCGTTTGGATTATTAAGACACTGGGTAATCATACCGATGTTACAGCTATGGATGCGACTTTAGTAAACAACCAAGACCACTGGCTTGTTAGAGAAACAATTGGCTTATTAAGAAGAACTTTGAGTCGCCTAGACGTTTCATCTAGAAGTCTGTTTGCCTTGATTGATGAAGGATCTTGTTTCAATGGCACATTCCTTGAACTCGCCCTCACCTGCGACCGTATTTATCATTTGATACTTCCAGATGATATGGATGCAACTCCTAAAATCATGGTCAATGATGTCAATTTCGGGACTTATCCAATGATTACTAATCAAAGTCGCTTGGGCCGTCGTTTTTATGACGAGGAACCTGCTATGAATGCAGTTCGCTCAAAGGCTGGTCAGCTACTTGACGCAGATCAAGCAAGTGAAATTGGTTTAAACACCATGAATCCAGATGATATTGATTGGCATGATGAGGTTCGAATCGCACTTGAAGAACGTCTATCAATGTCTCCTGATTCCCTCACAGGCCTCGAAGCAAACTTACGTTTTAACGGACCCGAAAATATGTTTACTAGAATTTTTGGTAGGTTAACCGCATGGCAAAACTGGATATTCCAAAGACCAAACGCTGTTGGTGAAAAAGGTGCGTTAAAGGTCTATGGTAAGGGCGAGAAAGCGCAATTTGATTGGAACCGTGTTTAATTTATTAAAGTAACTAACCTTCGGAGATACCTATGAGTAGCATTAATTACAACGAAAAAATTCCTAATAATGTGAATTTAAGTGAAGATCGGACTTTACAACGTGCCCTCGAACAATGGCAACCTAACTATATTAATTGGTGGAATGATATGGGTCCTGATCATTCTGGTAACTTCGACGTTTATTTGAGAACAGCCGTTAGTGTTGATCCTCAGGGATGGGCACAATTTGGCCATGTCAAAATGCCTGATTATCGCTGGGGTATCTTTTTAAACCCTGGTGATGCAGAAAGAAAAATTCATTTCGGTGACCACAAAGGTGAAAAGGTCTGGCAAGATATTCCTGGTGAATACCGCGCTAACTTAAGAAGAATTATTGTTACTCAGGGTGACACTGAGCCAGCGTCAGTCGAACAACAACGTCACCTTGGCTTAACCGCACCAAGCCAATATGATTTACGTAATTTATTCCAAATCAACGTAGAAGAAGGTCGTCATTTATGGGCCATGGTTTACTTGCTTCATAAATACTTTGGCCGTGATGGTCGTGAAGAAGGTGAAGCATTATTACAGCGTCGCAGTGGGCAAGAAGATAACCCAAGAATCCTAGAAGCGTTTAACGAAGAAACGCCTGATTGGTTGAGCTTTTTTATGTTTACCTACTTTACTGACCGTGATGGAAAGTTTCAGTTATGCGCCCTAGCTGAGTCAAGTTTTGATCCACTAGCTCGTACTACAAAGTTTATGTTGACTGAAGAAGCGCATCATATGTTTGTTGGTGAAAGTGGTATTTCTCGCGTCATCAACCGTACTTGCCAAGTCATGAACGAATTAAAGACTGATGATCCAGTCAAATTACGCGCTGCTGGTGTTATTGATTTACAAACTATTCAACGTTACCTAAATTTCCATTTCAGCGTAACGATTGATTTATTTGGGGCTGATGAGTCTAGTAATGCTGCGACTTTCTATTCGACTGGTTTAAAAGGTCGCTACGAAGAAGGTAAACGCATGGACGATCACTCACTCAAAAACGATTCTTATCGCATTTTGCATGCAAGCAACGGCAATTTAGTAGAAAAAGAAGTGCCAATGTTGAATGCTCTCAATGAAGTACTGCGTGATGACTATATCAAAGATAGCGTAGGTGGTATTGAGCGTTGGAATAAGGTCATTGAAAAAGCTGGAATTCCTTTCCGCTTAAAGGTCCCTCATAAAGCTTTCCACCGCAACATTGGTGCACTATCAGGTATAAAAGTCTCACCTACTGGTCAAATTATTTCAGAAAACGAATGGCAAGCCCGTAAAAATGACTGGTTACCGACTCCCGAAGACCGCGCATTTGTGGCAAGTTTAATGGGTCGTTGTGTTGAACCAGGCAAGTTTGCAAACTGGATTGCTCCACCAGTAATGGGAGTCAATCGTCAACCAGTTGACTTTGAATATGTGCGTTTTAACTAACGCTTCATAAAAAAGAGAGCACTATAGGTGCTCTCTTTTAAAATGTAAAAATACTTTTTTAATATTACGAAGAACCTTCTTAATTATGTCCACAGAAATTATCGACCAGCACCTCATTGATCCCGAAATTTGTATTCGTTGCAATACTTGTGAGGTAACGTGTCCTGTCGGCGCTATCACCCATGATTCTAGAAACTATGTGGTGGATGCTAGTATTTGTAACCTTTGTATGGCTTGTGTTCCACCATGTCCAACAGGCTCGATTGATAACTGGCACAAAATTCCCAAAACTCGTATCTACAGTATCGAAGAGCAACTGACTTGGGATAATCTTCCGGACCTTCTCGCTGATGATGAATTGATGAAAGTGGATGTTGCTGAGAGTCAAGAAATATCACAGAACTCTAATGAACTAGAGCAACAAGAAAGTACTAATGCTCCGACACAAAATTCAAAGCCTGTAAACTTTGGTTCTACTACCCCACCATGGTCTGCTGCTCATCCATATGTCAACTTATACGGACCTAAATCGACGATTCCAAGCGTACAAGCTACTATTGTCGGTAATTTCCGAGTAACCGAGGTCGGTTCAGATTACGATACGCATCATTTAGTCTTAGATTTTAATGACACACTCTTCCCAGTTTTAGAGGGTCAATCGATTGGCATTATTCCGCCTGGTTTAGACGCCAAGGGAAAACCTCATCATGCTCGACAATACTCTATCGCGAGCCCTCGAAATGGAGAAAGACCAGATTACAACAATCTGTCCCTTACCATTAAGCGCGTCTTAGAGGATCACGATGGTAATTCAGTTAAAGGTGTTGCCTCGAACTTCATGTGCGATGCTAAGGTTGGCGATCGGGTTACAGTAATAGGTCCATTTGGTACAAGTTTCTTAATGCCAAATCATCCAGGTTCGAATATCATCATGATCTGTACCGGCACTGGCAGTGCGCCGATGAGGGCCATGACAGAATGGCGTAGAAGATTAAGCCAAACTGGCAAATTTAAAAATGGTCAATTAATGCTGTTTTTTGGAGCTAGGACACAAGAGGAACTCCCCTACTTTGGCCCATTGCAAAACCTACCAAAAGATTTTATTGATATCAATTTAGCCTTTTCTAGAACCCCAAATGAGCCAAAAAAGTATGTTCAAGACGTCATGAAGGAGCGCGCAAAGGATGTCTTAACGCTACTCAAAAATCAAAATACCTATATTTATGTTTGTGGTCTCAAAGCCATGGAAGCTGGGGTTATTCAGGCCTTGGAGACGATTGTTCAAGCGGATGGATTAAACTGGAATGAATTCGGCAATCAACTCAAAAAAGAAGGTCGATTACATTTAGAAACTTATTAGTCTCACCAACGTCCAGATGGGCGTGTTACCTAAAAAAAAATGAAAAACTATACAACTTTAATTCTTAAGAACAGAGCACCTGGCGTACTCGAAATTGAAATGTCCCGTCCAGAGGTCTTTAATGCCTTTGACGAAACAATGATCGTAGAAATGCAAGATGCCTTTGAAATCGCTAATAACAATCCAGAGATACGCGTCATTGTTTTATCTGGCACAGGTAAACACTTCAGTGCTGGAGCCGATCTTCAGTGGATGAAAAGAGCGAGTACCGCTTCTGAAGAGTGGAATCTTGAGGATGCTAGAAAATTTGCGAAGATGTTAAGCACTATTGATCAATCGGTTAAACCGGTAGTCGCTCGGATTCAAGGTGCAGCTCTTGGCGGCGGCTTTGGTTTAGCCTGTGTATGTGATATCGCGATTGCAGCAGAACAAGCAAGCTTTGCTATTAGTGAAGCGAAGTTTGGAATTCTTCCCTCTGCCATCGGCCCCTATGTCATCAACACGGTGGGTAAGCGTCAAGCTAGACGTCTAGCCTTAACTACAATGAAAATCTCAGCCAATGATGCTCTGAAAATCAATTTGGTTCACGAAGTGACCACCATGGATCAATTAGATGTAGTGGTTGATCAAAATGTAACAATGTTGTTAGCTAGTAGCCCTAATGCAATTAAAGAAATTAAGCAATTATTTGGTCAACTTGCACATGGTCCAGTAACACCTGAGGTCATTGAACTAACGGCCAAGACGATAAGTCGGGTCAGAGGGACTGAGGAAGCCAAAGAAGGATTTGATGCATTTTTAAATAAACGCTCTGCTAATTGGATACCAAAATCATGATTGATTTATCACAGGGAAAAATCCTAGTTATTGGTGCCGGCATTATGGGCACAGGTATCGCTCAAGTAGCCGCTCAATCGGGGCATCAAGTTGCTCTATTTGATGCGAAAGAAGGAGCTAATGTAAAAGCGATTGAATCCTTGACGAAAAGTTTAGAAAACTTAGTTTCTCGGGGAAAAATGTCCTCTGAATTAATGCAAACCACCTTGCAAAATATTCAACCTATTCAGGAACTCTCGGAGGCAAAAGATGCTCTTTTAGTGATTGAAGCTATTGTTGAGAAACTTGAAGTCAAACGGATGCTATTTCAACAACTCGAGTCAGTTGTGAGTGATAAGTGTGTTTTAGCAACCAATACATCTTCAATTTCAGTGACTGCGATTGCCAATGGTTTGCAATACCCGCAAAGACTCGTTGGTATGCATTTTTTCAATCCAGTTCCTGTCATGAAGCTAGTAGAAGTTGTCAGTGGTTTACAAACCGACCCTGAAGTTGCAAACGCTATTTTTTCACTTGCACAAACTTGGTCAAAAGTACCCGTACATACTAAATCAACACCAGGATTTATTGTCAATCGTATTGCGCGCCCTTTTTATGCTGAAGCACTTAGTATGTTGCAAGAGCAAGTGGCAAGTCCCTTTGAAATCGATAGTTGTTTAAAGTCAGCCGGCTTTAAGATGGGCCCCTGCGAGCTCATGGATCTCATTGGTCATGACACTAATTTTTCAGTGACATCGAGTGTTTATGAAGCCAATTTTTATGACAAGCGCTTTACACCGTCATTGATCCAAAAAGAGTTGGTTGACGGAGGACTTTTTGGTAGAAAATCTGGCAGAGGTTTTTATGATTATTCTGCCGATGCAGTAAAACCAAGCATCCCTGTGCAAGATCCTAAACCACTTCCTTCAAAGCTAAAAATCGTTTTACATGGTGATCAGCCCCTCATTGCCTTCTTTAGTGAACAACTAGAGTCATTAAATTTAAAATTTGAAATTGATGAAGAAAGTGATTGGTCTGGAATTGCCTATAACCACATTGAAATTCGCATCACCGATGGCTTAATGGCCACAGAAATGGATCATAACGCCGTACTCATTGACCAATCCTTCGCGCCCTACGCTGGTATGCACCTTGCATGGACGCATTCCATCACAGCAACTAAAGAGTTAATGAAGTCAGTTGAAAATTTCTTAATTACTTTAGGTATTCAGCCTATCAAGGTAATTGACTCTCCAGGTCTGATTGTTGCGAGAACTATTGCCATGTTAATTAACGAGGCATGTGACGCGGTGAATCAAGGAGTTTGTACTGAAGAAGCAGTGAATCAAGCGATGCGCTTAGGGGTTAACTATCCTCAAGGTCCCTTCGAATGGTTAGAACAATGGTCAGCAGCAGACATCGCATTTTTATTGGATAGTATGGATGACTTTTATCGTGGTGAACGATATCGTGTGAGCCCAATGCTTCGTAGAAAATCTTGTGAGGAATTGTTAAATGAATGAAATCTTAGATATCTGCCCTAATCTTCGTGCAGAAATTTTACCGAATGGTGTTGCTGAATTAATTATTGGTCCTGCTGGCGGAATGCCAATGACGGATGACACTATGCACGCCGCCCTAGGAACTATTTTTACGAGACTCAACCAACATCCCTCGGTCAGAGCCATTTTGATTCATAGTGAAGGTAAAGGATTTTGCGCTGGGGGTGCTTTCTCGATGGTTGAAGGAATGATTAATTCGCAAGATGCAAGACTTAGAGTTTTACGTGAAGCAAGAGAGCTTGTCCAAAGCATGATTGAATGTGACGTACCAATTGTTTCTGCGATTAATGGTGCTGCAGTAGGAGCGGGTGCAGCCCTCGCCTTACTTGCTGACATTTCAATAGCTGGCACTAAAGCGAAGATCATTGATGGTCATACAAAGTTAGGTGTAGCTGCGGGTGATCATGCTGCTGTAATATGGCCTCTTCTTTGCGGCATGGCTAAAGCAAAATACCATTTATTGATGTGCAACACCATCGATGGTGTTGAAGCAGAACGAATTGGACTTGTAAGTCTTGTTGTACCGGACGAAGACTTGCTGACAAAAGCACGTGAGGTTGCAGCCACTTTAGCGAGTGGCAGTCCATCCGCCTTAGCATTTACTAAACGTTCTCTAAACCATTGGTTAAGAGCTGCTTGGCCAGCATTTGAACATTCACTAACATTAGAAATTTTAGGTTTCGCAGGTAGTGATGTGAAAGTAGGACTAAAAGCAGTTCAAGAAAAAACAAAACCACTATTTACTAAAGAAAAAATTTGATGAAATTTGCTGATTTTCACATAGGTTTAGTTTTAAAAACTAGTTCTTACAAAGTGAGTGAGGAAGAAATCATCCAGTTTGCAAAAGCTTACGATCCCCAATGGTTTCATACGAATATTGAAGCTGCAAAAACAGGTCCTTTTCAAGGACTAATTGGTAGTGGTTGGATGACTTGTGGCATTGCCATGAAATTAGTTGCTGATGAAATATTGAATGGCTCAGAGTCTAATGGCTCACCTGGGTTGGCATATCTTCGCTGGCCAGCACCGGTCCGACCCGGTGATGAGTTGTTCGTGCAAACTACTGTAATGGATCAAAGGTTCTCTAACAGCAAACCTCATATGGGAATATTAAAGTGGCGTTGGCAAGTATTCAACCAATCCAATATTGAGGTGTTGGATTTAGAAGCTACAAGTTTTTTCGATACTTCGATGAAAACTATCCCGGCTAGCGAATAGCTTTCATCCGACTAAAGATTCAACTTCTGACGTTTACTTAATGCCCTAAATTAGATTGTCCCCAGGGCTTTGAGAATCTTCTCTGGAGTAAGGGGCTGATCAAAACTATGCACATTAAACGGAGCTAGGGCATCATTAATCGCGTTAATCACTGCACCAGGAGCACCAGCCGTTCCAGCTTCACCAGCACCCTTAGCGCCTAACAAGGAAGACTTGGTCGGTGTTTGTACGTGGGCAACCTCGATATCAGGCATCTCTGCGGCCATTGGTACTAAATAATCAGCCATATTGCCATTGATCATTTGACCCATGTCGTCATATAAACATTCTTCAAATAGTGCCCCGCCAATTCCTTGTACGATTGCTCCACGCATTTGTTCATCGACTAACATTGGATTTATTACACGACCACAATCCTCCACTGCCCAGTGCTTTAATAACTTCACAAAACCTGTATTGGTATCGACTTCAACATAAGAAGCTTGCACACCGTTAGTAAAGATAAATGGATAGTCTTTTTGCGAATAATGCCGTGTTACTGTTAAATCTGCTTGAAGATCTTTTGGTAAGGTATCGGTTCTAAAATAGCCAACTCGACCGATTTCACTTAATGGAAGTTTTTCAGCGTTCGTCATTCTGTCAATCACTTTGCCTTGCTTTAATGCTAGTGTAGATGGTTCAACTTGCAGAAGTGCACCAGCAATTTTTAAGATATTTTCTTTTAACGCAAGGCCAGCAAGTAATACAGCTTCACCACCAATACCTGCTCCTCTAGAAGCCCAGGTTCCACCACCATAAGGCGTTGCACTAGTATCACTGGTTACGAGTCGAACATGTTCTATCGGTAGGCCAACAGCATCTGCTGCAATCTGCGCAAAGATTGCTTCATTCCCTTGTCCTTGTTCACCGACACTGACTGCTACTGCGATTACACCTGATGGATCCAAACGAATGGTAGCACCATCTTGTGAAGCGATTCTCGCACCCCCAACACCATAAAATGCAGGGCTTGGATTAGTAAGCTCTATCAAGGTAGCAATCCCGATACCGCGGTAAATCCCCCGACTTCGAAGCTCCTCTTGCTCTTTCCTTAGGCTTGCATAATCCATCAGATCTTCTAGCTTTGCCAGACACTGCTCATGAGAGAGCACTTCAAGTTTGATACCTGAAGCACCAGTGTATGGATAGGCATCATCAGGAATCACATTTAATTTTCTAATCTCTAGTGGATCCATCTTTAATTGCATCGCAGCAAGATCAACGAGACCTTCAGTTACCGCGCAAGCAATCGGATGTCCTACCCCCCTGTACTGACAAGTAGGCGTTTTATTCTGAAAAACTACATTTAAATTAGCGCGGTATTGGAGATGCTTATAAGGACCACCGACTAAATTAACTACCTGATTACCTTCGATGGCACTGGTTCTAGGAAACATGGAGTAAGGCCCAATCCCAGTCAGATCATCGATTTCAAAAGCTAGAATTTGCCCCTCTTTAGTAACCGCAATTTTTCCCTGAATAATATGTTCTCTTGCATGAATATCACTAAGGTATGACTCTAGTCGGTCAGCCACAAACTTAATAGGACGTTTGAGCATAATAGATAAGCCAACGGTAGCGAAATCATCTGGGTAGGCATGAACCTTGATACCAAAAGAGCCACCCACGTCATGACAAATCACGCGAACATCTGATTCCACTAAATCAAACTGACGACAATACAAATCTTGCATCATATGAGGAGCTTGAAATGAGTGATAAACAGTTAACCGTCCATCGGCTCCAAAATCTGCGATTTGGCAACGCGGCTCTAGGGTAACGCCGGTATGTCTACCAAAACGAAACTCTGCAGAGGCGACTACGTCAGCTTTAGCAAACTGGGCATCAACATCACCCGTATCTAAAGAACGTTTAAAACAAATGTTATCCCCTAACTCAGGATGAATAATTGTAGAGTTTGGATCCAGTGCAGATTGCATATCTAACAGTGCAGGTAAATCTTCCCACTCCACTTCCACGAATGGCAAAGCATCTTCAGCTTGCGCGCGAGTCTTAGCCACCACTGCAACGACAGGTTCACCCTGCCAACAAGCTCGATCTATGGCAAGTGGATATTGCGGAGCTGATTTCATACCAGCCAAATGACTCAATGTAGCAACCCATGGTTTACAGATTGTGGCTAGCTCATTACCGTCTACGACTGCAATGACACCCGGCATCTTTAAGGCATGTTCTTTGATGATTTTTAAAATTTTCATGTGTGCTACTGGCGAGCGCCAATAGACTACATGGGCCATTTTCGGTAATGAAAGATCATCTATGTATTTACCATTACCCTCAGTGAGTCTTTTAGCGCCGTGGCGGGGTTCGCTCATGCCAATATAGCGCTGCTCACTGGTTACTGGACTTAATTTTTCTTGTATTTCACTAGGTTTATTCACGATGATTCCTTATCCATTCAAGACTGATGAACAACTTGAGCAAGTCGTTCTTCTAACACAAAACAAATTGCATCAACAATAGCTTGATAGCCAGTGCAACGACAATAATTCCCTGAAATCCACTCACGCACTTCTTCTCTTGTTGCCAATGGTTTTTGCTCTATTAACTCTGCTGCAGCAAGAAGCATCCCTGAGGTACAGAAACCACATTGAAAAGAATTAAACTTTAAGAAGGCCTGCTGAAGATCTTTGAAATTTCCAGAAGCTGTAAGACCCTCGATGGTCTCAACCGTTCCTTGGTCAGCTTGTACAGCGAGTACTAAACAACCGCGCACTATTTTGCCGTTCAATTTCACGGTACAAGCGCCGCAAGCACCCTGCTCGCAACCTAAGTGTGAACCAGTTAAAAATTGGTCTTCGCGCAAAAAATCAACCAAATGTTGCCTTGGTTCAACTTCAGTTGTAATGACCTGACCATTCAAGGTCATACGAATTGTTGTTTTTTGTGACATATAGAATTTTCTAGATTGAAGTAGATAAAGTAATAATTATTTTGCAAGAGAAACTAAGGCTCTTTCGATCAACACACCAATCAAATGGGTTTTCATTTTGGCGGAGTTAGTCAGGTCAGACATCGTCTGAATTTCAGAGCGAACAGCAATTTGACACTGCAAAATTAAATCAGGATGATTAATTTTTTGCAGTGAAGTGCCGACCAATAAAGTTTGTGCTTGAGTAGCAACCATTGGGGTGGATGCAATAGAAAAATAAACGATTCGGGCCGCTTTAATCACATCATCAAGATGTTCTATTTGAACTGTTAAGCCAGCAATCGCATAATCACCATGTCGTCTTGCTAACTCGTCAAAATAATCTTTAGTTTGTAATTTTGAGAGCGTAAATTCAGTACCTAACAAAATTTCATTAGCTTGCAAATCTGTGGTGTATAAATCAATAAAAAAGTCTTTCGCAGCAATCTTACGCCGCCCCTCTGGCCCAGCAATCACCATGACTCCTCCAAGGGCAATTGCACAGGCTGGCCATTCCGCGGCAGGATCTCCATAAACAATCGAACCACCCCAAGTGCCAAGATTTCGAATTGCACGGTGGGCGATGTGGGGAACGGCCTTTTTCAAAAGTGGTAATTTCTCTGCCACCAAAGCAGAATCTTCAATCTCTGTATGAGTCGTCATAGCACCCAAGAAAATAATTTCTTGATTATTTTCCGTTTTGACTTGAATGCCTTTTAATTCATCGACGCCATTTAAATCAATTAATAATTCAGGTGCCGACAATCGCATATTCAAGGAAGGTAATAAACTTTGACCACCTGCAATTAACTTTGCATTATCCCCAAAATCTTGTAATAAACCGATAGCTTGATCAATCGTTTGTACTTTACGGTAATCAAATGCTGCTGCTTTCATTCTTTCTCCAAAATTATGATTGGTAGCTTGAAAAGATTTAATTTAGCTAGTATTACTGTTATTATTTAACAAATGCTCAATAAGAACCTATTCGTGTAAACCCTGACTCGTCGTATGCAAATTCACCCCAGTGAGGAAAAGTCCTCCATTGAATCCAAGATAGGGCTTCTTTCCCCAAAGAGGATGAGTCCAGAAAAACGTGAAAGACAAATTGTTGATCACGCAATTGCTTTTTTTGCAAAACATGGCTTCGATGGTCAATTGCGAACCCTGACTGAAGACTTAGGCATTACCCATACTCTTCTTTATCATTATTTTCCAACCAAAGCGGATTTAGTGGAACGTGTTTATCAGGAAGTAGTGGTCGGCCGTTGGAAGCCAGAGTGGCAAGATTTATTATCTGACAAGAAAAAATCAACAGAATCAAAATTTGTTGAGTTTTATATTGACTATGCAAAAACGATTCTTACACACGATTTTGTCCGAATTTTAATATTCTCTGGATTATCCGATAAACTTTTTAGTGATCGCTTTTTTAAATTACTCCAGACAAATATACTTCCCCTACTCATTTTTGAAACGAGGAAATATTGTAATTTCAAATCAGAAAGAGTAAGTTCCGAAAAAGAAATGGAGTTGCTATTAGGACTCCATGGTGGCATTTTTTATTTAGGTGTAAGACGCTGGATTTATGGTGCATCCTTTCAGTCTGAAACGAACCTGATGAGCGACGAAGACATCATTAAAGACCGCGTAGCATCATATTTATTAAGTGCAAAACATTTATTACAGGAGAAGAAATACCATGAGTGAATTTATTATTAATCATCTCGCGATTCGTAGTCCAGATGCAAATGCAACGAAGAATTTTTTTGGCACTATTTTAGGCTTGGTACCTGGCCCTAGACCCGATTTTCCTTTTCCAGGTTATTGGATGTATAAAGCTGATGCTGACCTTAATAATTACTTAAATGCCGTCATTCACATTGTAGAGATTGATATGAACGACCCAAGTGGCTTGATTAATTACTTGGGTGATAAAGAAATGCCTTCCCTCAAAGGCTCGGGTGCAATTGATCATGTTGCGTTTTACGCTACAGGGTTAGAAAAAATGTTAAATCATCTGCAACTTCACCAGGTACCGTTTAGAGAACGCTTAGTTCCAACCATCAAATTACATCAATTATTTCTTGAAGATCCAAATGGCATCACTATTGAGCTCAATTACCCAGCCCATGAAAGAACTGATTTAGATAGTAAATTAACAAACGCTTCAAATTCATCAAATTAATCATTATTTATGGCAAAAATTATTATTGTTGGTGGTTCACTCGGCGGATTATTTGCCGCAAATTTACTGTATCAACGCGGTCATGAAGTAACCTTATTAGAAAAAGTCGTTGGCTCTTTGGATGGGAGAGGTGCTGGCATAGTCACCCATCCAAGTCTTATGCAAGCTCTTACCTTATGCGGAATTAAAACGGATAACAACATCGGCATCCCAGTAGATCGTCGCGTTACTCTAGATCAATTAGGGGGAGACATTGCAGAAATGACTCTACCTCAAATTTTGACCTCGTGGAGTAAGCTTTATCACCTTCTAAAAGAAAATTTACCCAGTCATTTGTATCTTGATGGTAAATCGATCAAAGCGCTTGATCAAGACGAGAATAGTGCAACCGTACATTGTGAAGATGGCTCTTCGTACACTGGTGACCTAGTCATTGCCTCAGACGGACTGCGATCTTCCGTACGTCATTTACTTGCGCCTAAAATAGTTCCAGAGTATGCAGGATACGTGGCTTGGCGAGGAGTTTGTGATGAGCACCTTCTAAGCAAACTCTCTCTTTCGACCTTGTTTGAAACTTTTGGATTTGGACTACCGCCAGGTGAGCAAATATTAGGTTACCCAGTAGCCGGATTAAATAATAATATTCAAACAGGTCAGCGTCGTTACAACTTTGTTTGGTATCGTAAAACAAATGATGATGAGTTAGTTAATTTATTAACAGATGCTGATGGCAATTATTATCCTCAGGGTATTTCTCCGATTAAAGTGAGTTGGAAAAACATTGCTACCATTCGTGAAGCTGCCAGAAAAACTCTTGCTCCACAATGGGCAGAGCTTTTAGAAAAAACTGCTTTAGTATTTTTCCAAGCAATTTATGACGTTTACTCTGAAAAGATTGCTTTTAATCGAGTTGGTTTGATGGGAGATGCTAGCTTCGTTGCCAGACCTCATGTCGGTATGGGCGTGTCAAAAGCGGCAGAGGATGCAATGTGCTTATGTGATGTAATCGATCAATTTGGACCGAATGCTCAGGCCTTAAATGCCTATGAAAATATTCGCTTACCAATTGGTCAAAAAATAATTCAACGCGCCCGTTACCTCGGTGAATACATGACGGAACAGGGCCAGGAAGAGCTCAAAAAAGATTTACCTGGCATCGCCAAGCGCGTCATGCTTGAAACGGCTGTAGACCTTTCTAAACAACTGCAACAAAGTTAGGTTATGTTCTGTTGAAACGCCTAAACAAAAAGTCCAACAAAGAAACTTGTTGGACTTTTTAATCACTTCCTTAAAAGCGAAATTAAGCTGGAAATTGCGCTCTATATAAATCGTTAATATTTTTACCAGTACAAATCGTAGCACCTGAAGAAGCTTGAACATAATCTAACAATTTTTCAAAATAGCCAATCCTGTGCGGCGCACCAGTGATGTACGGGTGTACGCTGATCGCCATGACACGAGGTATTGTTTTACTGTCTTGTAACAAACGGTCAAATTGTTCTTTACCACGCAAGAACATTTCTTCACCACGATTCATCTGTAACAGCATCATTGGGATATCGTTTGTCTCAACAGTGTAAGGCACTGAAAGAACTGGTTTTGGACTAGCCGCAATCCAAGTTGGTTGATCATCTAGCGGCCAATCTGCGACATATTCAATACCGGCAGCAGATAAATGATCAATCGTTACTTCAGTCTCAGTGAGACCAGGACTTTCCCAGCCAACAGGACGTTGACCAGTAAAACGTTCAATCGTCTCCATCGTTTTTTGAATCGTTGCCAGCTGGTCATCTAACTTGTGCATAGGTCCCTGAATATACGAGTGGCCCATCATTTCCCAGTTGTGTTTCATCGCTGATTCAACAACACGTGGATAAGATTCACAAACAATACCATTCGTCGCTAAAGTAGGAACAATATTTCTCGCTACTAAAGCATCATAAATACGCCAAAAACCAACCCTCATTCCATACTCATGCCAAGCCCAGTTAGGAACATCTGGTTGTAATGGCTGGCCCATTGGTGGACTGAGAACAGTTCGAGGCATTGGGTTTGCCATCGTCCAATGCTCA
>CANFME010000021.1 GCA_947448305.1 Burkholderiaceae bacterium | reverse complement strand
TGGCAAACCAACGACTATCAATAATACTGAGACGTTTGCAGCTGTGCCTTTTATTTTTAAGGTTGGTCCTGAGGCCTATTTGGGTTTAGGTAAACCCAATAATGGGGGCACAAAAATCTTTTCTATTTCGGGAGACGTAGCTAGACCTGGTAACTATGAAATTCCTTTGGGAACACCGTTTTCCAAGTTGTTGGAGTTAGCAGGTGGTATGCGTGAAGGTCGTAAATTAAAGGCCGTCATCCCTGGTGGATCCTCTGCTCCTGTGATTCCAGGCGACATGATGTTAGCAACCGACATGGATTACGACAGTATTTCTAAAGCTGGTTCTATGCTAGGTTCAGGCGCGGTAATTGTGATGAACGACACACGTTGTATGGTCAAGTCATTATTACGTTTATCTTATTTCTATCATGAAGAGTCTTGTGGTCAATGTACTCCTTGCAGAGAAGGAACTGGATGGCTTTGGCGTATGGTTGATCGAATTGAGCACGGTAAAGGTCAATTGGAAGATTTAGATCAACTCAATCAAATCGCTGGAAACATCATGGGTAGAACGATTTGTGCACTTGGTGACGCAGCTGCGATGCCTGTACGGGGTATGTTAAAGCACTATATGGATGAGTTTGTATTCCACGTTGAAAATAAGCGTTGTTTAGTGCCTGAATATGTTTGAGGCATATAAAGTATTTAATGATTAAGGTGATTTAGAAATGATTCAAATCGAAATCGATGGTAAATCGGTTGAAGTCAAAGAAGGTACGACGGTAATTAATGCTGCCCACCAAATTGGCACTTACATACCTCATTTTTGCTATCACAAGAAATTGTCGATCGCGGCTAACTGTCGTATGTGTTTAGTCGAAGTTGAAAAAGCACCAAAACCAATGCCTGCTTGTGCCACTTCGGTTAATGCTGGAATGAAGGTTTTTACTAATTCTGCTAAAGCAGTTGAAGCTCAAAAAGCAGTTATGGAGTTTTTGTTAATCAATCATCCGTTAGACTGTCCAATTTGTGACCAAGGTGGTGAGTGTCAGCTACAGGATTTAACCGTCGGTTACGGTAAATCAAACTCTAGATACCATGAAGAAAAGCGTGTTGTTTTTCATAAAAATGTTGGTCCATTAGTTTCAATGGAGGAGATGAGTCGCTGTATCCATTGCACAAGATGTGTTCGTTTCGGTCAAGAAATAGCTGGAGTGATGGAATTAGGGATGGTAAACCGAGGGGAGCATTCTGAAATTACGGCTTTTGTAGGTCAAACAGTTGACTCTGAATTGTCTGGCAATATGATTGACATCTGTCCTGTTGGAGCCCTAACAAGTAAACCCTTTAGATATGCTGCAAGAACCTGGGAACTTGGTCGAAAAAAATCAGTTAGTCCACATGATTCTCTCGGGACTAACATTATTGTTCAAACGAAGTCTGATGAAGTAAAAAGGGTAGTACCTCTTGAAAATGAGGGTGTCAACGAATGTTGGATCTCTGATAAAGACCGTTTTGCTTATGAAGGATTAAGAAGTGATGACCGCATTACTTCTCCTATGGTCAAGCAAAACAACGAATGGATTGAGTGTGATTGGCAAGATGCCCTAGAGTATGTTCAGTCTGGTTTAAGCGGTGTGAAAGCAGATCATGGAGCAGACTCAATTGCTGCATTGGCTCATCCAATGTCCACTGTGGAGGAGTTGTATCTTCTCAAAAAACTAATGAATGACCTTGGTTCATCCAAGATTGAATCTCGTTTGCGTCAAATCGATAATAAAATTCCTTCAGGCACCAATTGGTTAGGAATGGAAGTCGAGAAACTTGAGCATTTAGATCGCGGTTTAGTAATTGGTAGTTTTTTAAGAAAAGATCATCCCTTATTGGCAGCTAGGTTAAGAAAAGCTTCAAAAACTGCTCTTCAATTATTAAGAATTGATAGTGGTTCTGATGACTGGTTAATTAATAATGTAATAGGGATTAAATCTTCTCCATCAAACTGGATTAATAAGCTTATCGAGCTTGCTAGCGCAATTGCAAACGAAAAAGGTATCAATTCTCCATGCGCTCTAGTTGAAGTCTCTGATCAAATGCTGGAGTTTGCGAAAAAGTTAATTTCAGGTCATCAAAAAGCAGTACTGATTGGTAATACAGCATTAGCCCATCCAAACTATTCTCAAATCGATGCTTTAGCTACCTGGATTGCAAATTCAGTCGGTGCTAGCTTAGGTTTTCTCGGCGATGGAGCTAACTTTGTCGGAGCTCAAGTGTTGGGTGCCGTGACATCTCCCGATCATCAAGGTGGTGTTCAAGCGATTTTGAATTCAAATATAAAGGCCGTTGTTCTTCTCAATCTTGAGCCAATGGTTGATTTACCTGATCCTTTATTGGCTAGGTCTGCACTGCAAAACGCGCAAACTGTGATTGCCCTATCTGCCTATGCTTCGGATGATTTATTAGAACTAGCAGATGTGATTTTGCCAATCACACCCTACGCTGAACAAGCTGGTACCTACATTAATATCGCTGGTGAAATTCAATCGACGCAAGCAAGTGTAAAACCTTTAGGCCAAGCTAGACCAGCTTGGAAAGTTTTAAGAGTGCTTGGCGGGTTGCTTGAACTGCCAACGTTTAATTTCAATACTGTTGAAGAAGTGCGAAGCGTTGCAATTGGTCATTATGAAAATAAAGTGCCAATGCCAGCCCATCAATCAATTGAAGTTAGTGCTCAATTTAACAATAATTCTTCAGCCGCTTATGAACGTATAGCCGATGTACCTATTCATTTTACTGATGCAATTGTGAGAAGATCTCCGGCATTAAAATTAACAGTAGATAGTAAAAAAGCCCTGAAAGTTGGCCTGCCTAAAAACTTATTTGAAGAAATGAATTTAAAAGAAGGTGATGCGGTTCGGGTTTCGCAAGGCGAATCACAAGTTGTAATGCCAGCAACTCTCGAAAAAGACTTGGTTGATGGGGTGATTCGATTATCTGCAGCTACTCCTGCTAGTTCTTTGTTAGGTTCGATGTTTGGCTTATTAACCTTGGAGCGAGTATGAATATCATAGAAATCATAACTTCTCATGGTGAGCAGACTTTTGGCCAGTTATGGCCGATTGTGTGGGCATTAATTCGAATCGTCATTATTGTGTTACCGATGTTTGGCTGTGTAGCTTACTTAACCCTTTGGGAAAGAAAGTTGATTGGGTGGATGCACGTGCGTTTGGGACCTAATCGAGTGGGTCCTTTAGGCTTGTTGCAACCTATCGCAGATGCTCTGAAATTACTTTTAAAAGAAGTGATTCAACCTGCACAAGCCAATAAGGTGTTATTTATTATTGGCCCAATCATGGTAATTGCTCCAGCATTTGCTGCTTGGGCAGTTGTACCATTTCAAGCAGATTTGGTTTTAGCTGATGTCAATGCAGGTCTTCTTTATGTTATGGCTATCACTTCGGTAGGGGTTTACGGGGTGATTCTAGCTGGTTGGGCTTCGAATTCCAAGTATGCTTTTTTAGGAGCAATGCGCGCCTCTGCTCAAATGGTTTCGTATGAAATTGCGATGGGATTTGCTTTGGTTGGAGTTTTAATGATCTCCGGGACTTTGAACTTGGGTGATATTGTCAAGTCACAATCTCATGGTTTCTTCGCAGATATTGGTTTGAACTTTTTATCATGGAACTGGTTACCTTTGTTGCCCATGTTCGTTATTTACTTTATTTCTGGTGTTGCTGAAACGAATCGTCACCCATTTGACGTGGTTGAGGGTGAATCTGAAATTGTTGCTGGTCATATGATCGAGTACTCTGGAATGGCATTTGCAATGTTTTTCTTGGCTGAGTACGCCAATATGATCTTAATTACAACGATGTGTGCAACCCTATTTTTAGGTGGGTGGTTACCAATTGTTGACTTACCTATATTGAGAGATATCCCGGGCTTTTTTTGGCTGCTACTCAAAACTTTTTTATTATTGTCTGTTTTTATTTGGTTAAGAGCCTCCTTA
Organism: Burkholderiaceae bacterium; assembly: GCA_947448305.1. Lineage (GTDB taxonomy): Bacteria > Pseudomonadota > Gammaproteobacteria > Burkholderiales > Burkholderiaceae > Polynucleobacter. The sequence continues at coordinate 26,324 of CANFME010000021.1, read as the reverse complement.
CCTCGTTATCGTTACGACCAAATTATGCGTTTAGGTTGGAAAGTGTTTATTCCATTATCAGTATTTTGGGTAGTTGTAGTTGGTGCTTGGGTCGTATCTCCACTGAGCGTATGGAAATAAAGAACTGTAAATTACTGGAAAAATCTGATGTTGAATAATGTTCGCGAATTTTTAAATAGTTTGCTTTTAAAAGAAGTTTTTAAAGGCATGAGTTTGACTGGGAAATATTTATTTTCTCCCAAATCAACTATTCAATATCCTGAAGAAAAAACGCCTATGTCGCCACGTTTTAGGGGACTTCATGCTTTAAGAAGATATCCTAACGGCGAAGAAAGATGCATTGCCTGTAAATTGTGCGAAGCTGTTTGCCCTGCTTTAGCAATTACGATTGAGTCTGACCAAAGGGAAGATGGCTCTCGAAGAACGACTAGGTATGATATTGACCTAACAAAATGTATCTTTTGTGGCTTTTGTGAAGAGGCATGTCCTGTCGACGCTATTGTTGAAACGCATATTCATGAATACCACGGTGAGAAGCGAGGAGACTTGTACTTCACTAAGGATATGCTCTTGGCAGTAGGCGATCAATTTGAAAACGAAATTGCAGAGAAAAAATCTGCAGATGCTAAATACCGATAAAAAGACATAAGCCATGAATTTTGATTCTCAAACCATTCTTTTTTATATTTTTGCCTTTGTGCTTTTAATTTCAGCGCTAAAGGTAATTAGTACAAAAAATCCCGTACATGCAGCATTGTTTCTTGTGTTGGCCTTTTTCAATGCGGCAGGTATTTGGATGTTACTGCACGCTGAATTTTTATCCATCGCACTGATTCTTGTTTACGTCGGAGCAGTGATGGTCTTGTTCTTGTTCGTAGTAATGATGTTGGATTTGGATGTTGAACATTTACGGAATCAATTTAAACAATTTTTGCCAGTAGCAACAGTTGTCGGATTTGTTATCGTGGTTGAGATGACGGTAGTTTTGGTCAGAGGTTTTATTGGCTCTAAAGTTCCAATGCCACTGCAAACACCTGATGGCGAGAGTAATACGATGAGCCTTGGTAAGTTGATTTATGGGGATTATGTGTTTGCTTTTGAAATTGCTGGAATTATTTTATTGGTTGCAATTGTTGCAGCTGTTGCATTAACTTTGCGTCGCCGTAAAGATCATAAATCTCAAGATGTTCCTGCACAGATTAGAACAAAGAAAGAAGATCGTGTTCGAATCGTTTCAATGCCTGCAGATACAGCCAATCGTCAGGACGGGAAAAAATAATATGATTACCTTAGCCCATTATTTAGTTTTAGCTGCTATTTTGTTTGCCACTGGCATTATTGGTATTTTCTTAAATCGTAAGAATATTATTGTTTTATTAATGTCAATTGAGCTCATGTTGCTTGCAGTGAATACCAATTTTGTAGCATTTTCTCATTTTGGTGGAGATATGCTTGGACAAGTCTTTGTCTTCTTTATTTTGACTGTAGCAGCTGCAGAAGCTGCGATTGGTTTAGCTATTTTGGTGATCTTATTCCGAACTAGAGATACCGTAAGCACCGAAGATCTCGGTCAATTGAAGGGTTAATAGGAAAATTTGGTAAAAATGATAATGACGCAAACACTTAACCCATACCTGCTTCTTGCTATTCCCTTAGCCCCACTTTTTGGTGCGATGATAGCGGGTTTTTTTGGGACTAAATTTTTTGGTAATCTTTTAGATAAAACCTCTTGCCATCGAATTACCATCTTAGGTGTGGCAATTGCCTGTGGCCTCTCTATTCATGTTTTGCTCGACGTATTAAACGGCGCAAGATTTAATGGCAATATTTATGAATGGATGAAGCTTGGCAATGAACTTGTTCTTCCAGTTGGCTTTTTAATTGATCCTTTGTCTGCCATGATGATGGTAGTTGTAACTTTCGTCTCCTTGATGGTGCATATTTACACCATTGGATATATGGCGGAAGATGAGGGTTACAACCGCTTTTTTGCCTACATTTCATTATTTACCTTTGCCATGCTGATGCTAGTAATGAGCAATAACTTTTTACAACTATTTTTTGGTTGGGAAGCCGTAGGATTAGTCTCTTACCTCTTGATCGGCTTTTGGTACAAAAAGCCAACGGCCATCTTTGCAAATATGAAAGCATTCTTAGTGAACCGAGTAGGTGATTTCGGTTTTATCCTTGGAATTGGTTTAATACTTGCATCAACAGGTACGATGGATTATCAAACAGCCTTTTCTCAAGTAGATAATATTTTTGCTCAAAGCTTACCAGGCACCAGTTGGAATTTAATGACGGTTACGTGCATTTGTTTATTTATTGGTGCCATGGGTAAATCTGCTCAATTCCCGTTGCATGTTTGGTTACCAGATTCTATGGAAGGCCCAACCCCAATTTCAGCATTAATTCATGCCGCCACAATGGTTACTGCTGGTATCTTTATGGTGAGTAGAATGTCACCATTCTTTGAATTGTCTGATGTTGCGTTATCTTTCATTCTGATTATCGGTTCCATTACAGCTTTATTTATGGGGTTTCTTGGAATCGTTCAAACCGATATTAAAAAAGTCGTCGCTTACTCTACACTTTCGCAGCTAGGTTACATGACCGTTGCTCTGGGCGTTTCAGCATATCCAGTTGCAATTTTTCACTTAATGACGCATGCTTTTTTTAAAGCATTGTTATTTTTAGGTGCCGGTAGTGTCATCATGGGTATGCACCATGATCAAGATATGCGTAACATGGGTGGTTTAAGAAAGTACATGCCGATTACATGGATTACCTCGTTAATTGGTAGTTTGGCTTTAATTGGAACCCCATTCTTCTCTGGTTTTTATTCCAAAGATTCAATTATTGAAGCGGTTTCTGAAAGCCATCTCTACGGCTCTACATTCGCTTACTATGCTGTCTTGATTGGAGTTTTTGTAACAGCTTTCTATTCTTTTAGAATGTATTTCTTGGTCTTTCATGGAGCTGAACGCTTTGGAGTCAGTCATCATGATGAGCACCATGACGATCACGTCCACCATGATGATCACGCACACGATGAACATCATGGCTTAGCGCCAGGTCAAAAGCCACATGAGTCGCCTTGGGTTGTAACAGTTCCTCTGATCATGTTAGCTATTCCATCTCTTCTCATTGGTTTCTTTTTGATAGAGCCCATGTTATTCGGTGGATTTTTTGACGGTTCGATTTTTATCAATTCAGACAAACATCCTGCCATGGAAGAGCTTCAAGTTGCCTTCCATGGAGCTATACCAATGGCAATGCATGCAATTTCTACCCTTGTATTTTGGTTAGCTTTATCTGGGGTATTTTGTGCCGCAGTATTCTATTTATGGTTACCTATCATCCCAACAACCATTGCGCGTATTTTTGCGCCAATTAAAAATGTCTTAGACAATAAATATTATCTCGATGACTTTAATCAAATAGTTTTTGGTGGTGGAGCTAAAACTATTGGTAAGGGACTTTGGAAATTTGGTGATCAAAACGTGATCGATGGTTTTGTTGTCAACGGAAGTGCAAGGGTTGTTGCATGGTTCTCTGGTATTTCGAGACAATTACAAACGGGGTATTTATATCACTATGCTTTTGCAATGATCATCGGAGTCATCGGTTTGATTACATGGATTCTTTATACCCACTTGGGTTCAATTAAATAAGCGGCAGGTCATGATTTTATCTTTAGCTATTTGGATGCCGATTGTCTTCGGTATCATTATTTTAGGAAGCGGTTCCGATCGCAATCCAGGTTTTGTTAGAGTATTTGCTCTAATTGCATCTATTCTTAGTTTTGTCATTACATTGCCATTAGTGATTGATTTTGATGTCGCTAATGCAGGTATGCAGTTCATTGAGAATGTTTCTTGGGTTGCTAGGTATGACATTAAATACCATTTAGGAGTGGATGGGATCTCTGTTTGGTTTGTTGTGTTGACCTCCTTTATTACTATCATCGTGGTTTTGGCTGCTTGGGAAGTCATTCAAGAACGAGTTGCGCAATATTTTGCTGCTTTTTTGATTCTTTCAGGCTTGATGATTGGTGTGTTTGCAGCTCTTGATGGGCTACTTTTCTATATCTTTTTTGAAGCGACACTTATCCCGATGTATGTCATTATTGGCGTTTGGGGTGGTAAGAATAGAATTTATGCAGCCTTTAAGTTTTTCCTTTACACATTAATGGGGTCATTACTAACCCTCATTGCTTTCTTGTATTTATACAATGCAACAGACACTTTTGATATTCTCACTTGGCACAATACAAAGTTAGATTTTAAAGAACAGTTATTTATCTTCATTGCTTTCCTTATGGCTTTTGCAGTTAAAGTACCAATGTGGCCAGTTCATACTTGGTTGCCAGATGCTCACGTTGAGGCACCAACCGGCGGCTCTATCGTACTAGCCGCCATCATGTTAAAACTGGGCGCATATGGCTTTTTAAGGTTCTCCTTGCCGATTGCACCTGATGCAAGTCTATATTTAGCCCCTTTCATGATTACTCTTTCTTTGATTGCTGTTATCTATATTGGACTTGTGGCATTAGTTCAAAAAGACATGAAGAAGCTAGTCGCCTATTCTTCAATCGCGCATATGGGCTTTGTTACCTTGGGTTTTTTCATATTTAACCCAATGGGCTTTGAAGGTGGAATTGTACAAATGATTTCACATGGATTTATTTCCGGAGCAATGTTCTTCTCCATTGGTGTTTTGTATGATCGTATGCACACTCGCCAAATTGCAGATTACGGTGGAGTAGTTAATACCATGCCACGATTTGCTGTTTTTGGGGTTTTATTTGCAATGGCAAATTGTGGTTTACCGGCAACCTCAGGTTTCGTTGGTGAGTTTATGGTGATTTTGGGTGCCGTAGATTATGACTTTGTCATTGGACTTTTAGCTGCGACAGCATTGATTCTTGGAGCTGCCTATTCTTTATGGATGACAAAGCGCGTGTTTTTTGGTGATGTTGCGAATGATCACGTGGCCAAATTACAAGACATTAACGGTAGAGAGTTTTTTATTCTGAGCCTACTCGCTATTTTGACAATTGGAATGGGTGTTTATCCGAAACCGTTTACGGATATTATTCATCCGTCAACGATTGAGTTACTCAAACATATAGCTGTCAGTAAGATTTAAATCATTGGAACCAACATGCAAGCCTTAGACCTTATCGAAATACTTCCTGAACTACTCTTACTGTTAGTCATCTGTTTTATTTTGCTTGTTACGCCATTTATGAAGGAAGTGGAGTCAAAAGATGAAGATGTGTTTTTCACACCCAAGGCTGCGTCATTTGCTTATCAAATCTCATTATTGACTTTATTCATCTTAGCAATTTGGTTTGGTATTAGAACATCCGATTTGCCACAGATGATTATGAATGACTTATACAGAGTTGATCCACTATCTAATGTTTTGAAAAGTGTTTCATGTATAGCAGTATTAGTTACTTTTATCTATTCAAAACAGTATCTGATTGATAGAGACCTATTTAGAACGGACTTCATCGCTTTAGCACTACTTGCATTACTAGGTCAGTTTGTAATGATTTCTGGCTCTAATATGTTAACCCTGTACTTGGGTATTGAGTTATTGGCTTTATCAACTTATACGTTGACCGCGATGCGCCCCAATTTCCCAAGAGGAATCGAAGCAGGGATGAAGTACTTTATTTTGGGAGCCTTATCTTCAGGTTTTTTATTGTACGGAATGTCCATGATTTATGGCGCTACAGGTTCTTTAGGTTTAGATGATATTTATCGCGCTACTACCAATGATGGAGTCATGCGTCTTGTGTTAGCCTTTGGACTCGTATTCTTACTAGCTGGGATGGCCTTTAAATTAGGTGCTGCACCATTTCATATGTGGGTACCAGATGTCTATGATGGAGCTCCAACGGCCGTTACTCTGTTGATTGGTGGTGCGCCTAAAATCGCTGCATTTGCAATTACTTTTAGATTACTAGTGGACGGTTTACAGCCGATTCAGTCAGATTGGCAGCCTATATTAATTTTCCTAGCAATTTGTTCCCTACTCATTGGTAACTTAGCTGCCATTGCGCAAACAAATATTAAACGTATGTTGGCTTACTCAACCATTTCACATATGGGTTTTATGCTCTTGGGTTTTATGTCAGTATTTGATAGTCACGCCTATAGTGCTGCATTTCTATACGCAATCACCTATGTTCTTTCAACCTTAGGCACTTTTGGATTATTGATGATTTTGTCCAAAAAAGGGTTCGAATGCGAAACGATTGATGACTTAAAAGGTTTAAACAAGCGTAACCCCTTACTTGCTTTCATTATGTTGCTATTGATGTTCTCCCTAGCGGGCATTCCACCAACTGTTGGTTTCATAGCAAAGTTATCAATTTTAGAAGCCTTGGTTGACGCAGGATATGTTCCTTTGGCTCTGTTTGCTGTTTTTGCTTCATTGATTGGCGCCTTTTATTACCTACGTGTCGTCAAAACGATGTATTTTGAAGAACCGACTGACTTATCTCCAATCGAAGGCTCGAATTTTGCACGTTCAGTTCTGACCCTGAACGGACTGTTTGTTTTGTTAGCAGGTATTTTCCCTGCAACTTTAACAGCGCTTTGCTTGTCAGCTATGCGCTTAACTATGCAAGGTTGATGTCAAGCTCTAAACCATCCTTAACTAGCTTTTCTGAATTGCCAGAAAAGGATGATCATCTTAAAGAGCAGACAACGGATAGCCGTCTAGCCTATGACGGTTTATTTCTTAAGGTATTTAGCGATGAAGTTCAATTACCTAATCAGAAACTTGTAAATCGTGAATACATAAAACATCCTGGCGCTGTAGCAATAGTCCCTTTGTTTGAAGATAACTCGGTACTAATGGAGAGACAATTTCGCTATCCACTTCATAAAGCAATTCTAGAAATACCCGCTGGAAAATTGGAGTTTGGTGAAGACCCATTGTTATGCGCAAAAAGAGAATTGAAAGAAGAAACAGGGTTTGAGGCAAACGAATGGATTTTTCTTGGAAAAATTCATCCAGTGATTTCTTACTCTACCGAATTCATCGATATTTATTTAGCAAAAGGTTTAGTCCAAGGTCCGGCTAAATTAGATGAGGAAGAGTTTTTAGATGTTTTTAGAGCCACGATTCCAGAAATTAGTGAGTGGATCAAAAAGGGTTTAATTACTGATGTGAAAACAATTATTTCCCATTATTGGTTAAAAGATTATTTATCCAAAAATTAAGCCGGTTTACCACTGAGCGACTTCTATCTATACTTTCAGCCGTTAAGTAAAATATCCTAAGTATTTAAAGACTTTTGAATAAAAAAGCCTTTAATCGATGCTTATCCTTTAAATCAGTCATAATCTATGTATTGATACTTGAAATTGCATTTTTTAGCACTATATTATACTTATGAAAGTCTACAATTTAGCTTGCCCATTAAGCCACCACTTCGAAGGTTGGTTTCGATCGGAGGACGATTTTTTTGCTCAACAGCAAAAATCTATTTTGTCTTGCCCTATCTGCGAAAGTGCTGAAATTACTCGGATGCCTTCAGCCCCTTATTTGGGAACCAAAAAAGGTAATTCTAATGAGTCAGCTGAAAATAAAGGGGAATCAGTAGCTTCATCAACTAATGTCGTGGCTCCTACTAATGATTCCATGCATCTCACTGTAGATCAAAAGCAGGAGTTTCAACAAAAAATGCAGGCAACAATGCTTTCAGTTGTTAGAGAAATTATGACTAAAACTGAGGATGTTGGTGATTCTTTTGCAGAAGAAGCTCGCAAAATACACTACAAGGAAAGCCCGCAAAGAAGTATTCGCGGCGTTGCTACGGTTGATGAGGCGGCAAATCTCATTGACGAGGGAATCGAAGTTTTCTCTTTACCCACTTCAGCAGCCCTAAAGAGCACACTTCAATAGCCTTCTTTGGACTGATTACTCTTAGATTAACGAGTCCGATTAAACCATTAACTAAAAAAACCCGTTGCATTAGAAATTTAATCTAATTCAACGGTTTATTTTTACGGGTAATGGTGGTTATTTCGCTGTCGGCATCACGAATTCGTTACCTTTTGAAATACTCTCAGGCCAGCGCTGCATAATGCTCTTCTGTTTGGTATAGAATCTCACACCTTCTTTACCATAAGCATGCATATCACCGAACAAGGACTTCTTCCAACCACCAAAACCATGCCAAGCCATAGGTACAGGAATAGGTACATTGATACCAACCATGCCAACTTGAATACGGCGTGCAAATTCACGAGCGATATTACCATCACTAGTAAAGCAAGAAACTCCATTACCAAACTCATGAGCGTTAATTAAATCTACCGCTTCGCTAAATGTGGCTAGTCTTACACAAGACAGAACAGGGCCGAAAATTTCTTCTTTATAGATTTTCATTTCTGGTGTGACATTATCAAACAATGTACCGCCGAGCCAAAATCCATTTTCAAACTCTGCAACGTTAAAAGATCTACCGTCAACTAATAAATCCGCACCTTCATCAACACCTGCTTGGATATAACCGGTAATTCTCTGTCTTGCAACATCAGTAACAATAGGGCCCATTTCTGCAGCAAGGTCCATACCATTTTTGATGTTTAAGGTTTTTGTTCTTTCAATCAAAGCCGGCATAATTTTTTCGGCAGCAGATCCAACTAATACAGCAACTGAAATTGCCATACAGCGCTCACCAGCAGAACCATAAGCAGCACCAACTAGGGCATCAACCGATTTTTCAATATCAGCGTCAGGCATGATCACCATGTGATTCTTAGCGCCACCCAAAGCTTGAACACGTTTACCAAAGTGTGCACCACGCTCATAAATATAATTTGCAATTGGTGTAGATCCAACAAAACTAACTGCTTTAACATCTGGATGCTCAATTAATGCATCAACTGCTTCTTTATCTCCATGTACCACGTTAAAGACACCATCTGGCAATCCAGCTTGTTTAAATAAATCAGCAATCAACATCGCCGCAGATGGATCAGTTGGACTTGGCTTAAGAATAAAGGTATTACCAGCAGCAATGGCCATTGGGAACATCCACATTGGAACCATGACAGGGAAATTGAATGGGGTAATACCAGCAACAACGCCTAAAGGTTGACGCATTGTCCAGTTATCAATGTTTGTAGAAACTTGATCTGTATAGTCACCCTTGAGCAACTCTGGAATGCCAGTAGCGTATTCTACGATCTCGATACCTCTGACAACTTCACCTTGTGCATCGGTAAAAACTTTACCATGTTCAGCAGTAATAATGGCAGCAAGTTCATCTTGATGCTCATTAAGCAGAGTTAGAAATTTAAACATTACACGTGCACGACGCAGTGGAGGAGTATCTGCCCACTTCGGAAAAGCTTTTTGAGCGGCAGCAACCGCAGTCGCCACATCCACTTTGGTAGCGAGAGCAACTCTTCTTGCCTTTTGGCCAGTAGCTGGATTGAAAACATCGCTAAAGCGAACAGATTCACCAACTGTTTTTTGTCCATTTACATAATGAATAACGTCTTCTGATGCGCTATAAAAAGGTGCTGACATGGTGTCTCCAAAAAGGGGATTATTTAAATAAGTTATATTTTACAACTCTAGCGAATTTTCAGTATAAATTCCTTGTTTTCAATCTCGTTTTTAAAATTCAAGCGATAATAAAAGGCTAAAAAATAACTTTTTAAGCAAATGACTGACAATTTTTCGAACCGTGAAACATGGCTGCAACAGGCCGTTTCGATTTTGGAGCCTATTTTTTCAGAGGTGGGTTATGGCATTCCTCCTCTTAAGGTGTCTTGCGGCTTTGCTGCTTCAAGTAGTCCCCGAACTACTTTAGGCCAATGCTGGCCAAGAGAGCGGTCTGGTGATATGGTGAATGAGATCTTCATCTCTCCGAAAATTGAAGATCCTGTAGATGTTCTTGACACACTTGTGCATGAAATATGTCATGCAATTGATGATTGCCAAAGTGGTCATGGGGCAGATTTTCAGGGCATTGCTCAAGTTGTCGGCTTAGAAGGGCCAGCTAGAATGGCGCATGCAGGGGAAGCATTAAAAGTGCGATTGATGACCTTGAGTAATAAATTAGGTCCATATCCCCATCGTGCATTAAACTTTCCTCCACCCAGGCCAAGTAATGCATCCAGAAATAAAGCAAAATGTCCGCAGTGTGGTTATGAGGTTACTTTATTAAAGAAATGGGCTGATTATGGCGCTCCTATTTGTCCAAAGGATACGATTCGGATGGAACAAGTAGGAAATGATGTTTTAACAAATGACTCTGATGAAGAAGATCAGGAAAAAATTCAAAAACTAAAAGAAATAAGAAGGGCAGTGAGCAAAAAATGACGAATAAACATGAAATTGCAGTGATTCCAGGGGATGGCATCGGTGTCGAGGTGATGCCTGAGGGATTAAGAGCATTAGATGCTGCTTGTAGGAAATTCAACATTGATTTAACCCTCAATCATTATGATTTTGCTAGTTGCGATTATTACCTAAAACACGGCCAAATGATGCCGGATAATTGGTTTGATACTTTAGTAAAACAAGATGCAATATTTTTTGGTGCTGTGGGTATGCCTAAACTGGTGCCTGACCATATTTCTTTATGGGGAAGCTTGATTCAATTTCGTAAGCGTTTTGATCAATACGTGAATTTACGTCCCGTCAAATTGATTCCGGGAGTACCTAGCCCCCTCGCAAATAGAAAACCTGGCGATATTGATTTTTATGTGGTTCGAGAAAATACTGAAGGTGAGTATTCGAATGCTGGTGGTATTTTGTTCGAGGGCACAGATAGAGAGTTTGTTATTCAAGAAACAGTGATGACTAGGGTTGGCGTTGACCGAATTCTGAAATTTGCTTTTGAGTTGGCTAACAAGCGCCCCAAGAAACATTTAACATCAGCAACAAAATCAAACGGTATTTCCATTACGATGCCTTATTGGGATAAGCGGGTTGAAAATATGTCGAAGAATTTTCCCGAAATTCTCGTCGACAAATATCACATCGATATTTTGACAGCATTTTTTGTCCTTCGTCCTCAGCATTTTGATGTTGTCGTTGGTAGCAATTTGTTTGGTGATATTTTGTCTGACTTGGGACCTGCTTGTACTGGCACCATTGGTATTGCACCTTCTGGCAATATTAATCCTGAGGGTATTTATCCATCATTGTTTGAACCAGTCCACGGCTCTGCACCAGATATTGCTGGCAAAGGAATTGCTAATCCAATTGGTCAGATTTGGAGTGCTGCAATGATGCTTGAGCACCTAGGTCATGTAGAAGCCTCAACAGCGATTGTGAATGCCTTTGAAAAAGTCCTTGCTGCTGGACCAGATCACGCTCCTTTAACTCCTGATATGGGTGGTAAGGGGAATACCGTTGATTTTGGTAAAGCAATTGCGCAAGCGATTTAAGGGATCATTCTTAAATGCTAAAGCGAATTTCTGTACTTGAGCAATCAGCCTCTGTGATGGGGCAGAGTGCTCAACAGACTATCATGCAAGCGACCGAACTGGCAGTGCACTGTGAGAATTTAGGATTTGAACGCTTTTGGGTTTCCGAACATCATAGCCACCCAAGTATTATTGGTACTGCACCAGAAATTTTGATGGCCCATATTGCTGCCAAAACAAATCGTATTCGTCTTGGCAGCGCTGGTGTAATGTTGCCTCACTATAGCTCTTTAAAAGTTGCTGAACAGTTTCGGGTTCTAGATGCTTTAGCCCCTGGAAGAATTGATTTAGGCGTTGGCAGAGCTCCAGGAAGTGATTCAAGAACAGCGATGTTACTGAATCCAGATCCACAATCCGCTGCACGCTTTCCAACGCAAATTCAAGAATTACAACTTTGGTTAAATGATGAAGAGTTTCCAGCAGGTCACCCAGCTCGCGGAGTGCATGCTTATCCTTCGGGTTCTACAACACCTGAAATTTGGGTATTAGGGAGTTCAGATTATGGTGCCCAAGTTGCAGCGCATTTTGGACTGCCGTATGTTTTTGCTCATTTCATTACCGATGGCGTTGGTGCTAAAGAAGCTTTGGATTTATATTGTGAAAATTTTAAACCCTCACAATACTTGGCTAAACCCAAAGCAATAATTTGTGCTTGGTCATTAACTGCCGATACAGAAGAAAATGCGATTTATGCTTTTAGAAGCAGGGCACGTTGGAAGTTGGATCGTAATAAAGGCTTACTTGGTGCGATGCAGGATCCGAAGTTTGCTTTAGATAACCTGAGTTCTCAAGAACTCAATGCTTTTGATCGTATGTGTGAAAAAGCCTTGATTGGAAATCCTGAGCAAGTTATCAATAAGTTAAACAATCTCTGTGATGAACTTAATATTGAAGAGGTAGCTGTCATTACCTGGGCGCATGACTTTCAAACGCGCCTTGATTCCTATCAACATTTAGCCTTTGCTCATCAGGCTAGGGAACTAACAGTTACCTAACCACTGATAGTCATTCCAAACAACTTTTCAAATGAGTTGGCAATCTTACTTGCACAACTCACTTCTATTCAACGCCAATCTCTTCTGTTGTCGTGTTCGCGATACTCACGGTAACTGTTCTCACGATAGTGACGCTGCTCATGCCATCTATCTCCATCTCTTCTATATGTTTGGTAAGGTTGAATGTAGGCCGGCGTTGGGTAATAAACCTGAGGAACAACCGGTGGATTGTAATAAACCCTAGGGGCCGGATTTTCGTAATAACCCTGTCCATAAGAATAAACTGGAGGGGCGTAGTACGCGGTTTGATAGCCATATCCCGAAGGTACATTGCTTACCTGATTTGTAACCATATCGCCCGCCACTGCACCAATAATCGCCATGGCCAATTTGCCATTTCCTTGGCCAAACTGAGCACCTGCAATACCCCCAATCAATGCTCCTACTGGATCAGCTTTAACTTGTGGGGCAGCAACCAAAAAAATGAAAGTACTTAAAAAAATAATTTTTTTAAATGATCCACTTGATTTCATGATATTTCCCTTTCGTCAGGAATTAGTTTCTACACTTCTATAACGGAGTGCATTCAAACTAAGTTGACGTTAGACAAAAAGAAAAAATTAACTAAATCTATCTTCCAGCTCTGTTAGATGTAATTTATTTAAGAGGGTATTTAAATCTTCTCGAGCTTTTGTTTGCTGTTTTGAATTCAAGCCTTTATTCGCCACAATGAGTTCATTTTTCATGGAGTGTTCCCATCCAACCAGTTCTGTCACGGTCACTTTGTAGCCATGTGACTCTAATTGCAAAGTTCTTAATACGTTGGTGATATGACTACCAAACTCTCTACTGTGGATAGGTTGACGCCAAATCTGTGCAAGATAACTATCTTCACCATCAATTGATTTATTTTTTCTCAGAAAAGAAGCCACTTCAGCCTGACAGCAGGGTACTAAAACAATATGCTGAACGTTTTTAGCAAGGGCAAAGCGAATTGCATCATCCGTGGCGGTATTACAGGCATGGAGTGCTGTAACAAGATCAATTTCAGCGGGGAGAGCATCACTCTGAATTGCTTCATCTGTGGATAGAAGATGAAAAGACATCGAGTTAAATTGCAGCTTATTAGCTAATGCTTGGCAATATTCAACCAAATCTTTACGTAATTCAATACCTATAATTTCCAAAGGTTTATTGTGCAGTTTGGCAATTAAATCGTGAAGAATAAAGCCAAGATAAGACTTTCCAGAACCAAAATCGACTAATTGAACCTTTGCTTGTTGTGACATTAACGATTCAATGATGGGTTCAATAAATTGAACTAGGTGATATACCTGTTTCAGTTTGCGCCGACTATCTTGATTCATTTTTCCATCACGAGTCAAAATATGAAGTTCTTTCAGAAGCTCAATAGATTGATGTTCTTTAATCTCGTATTTGTCTTGCACTTTTTTAGTGACAGGTTTCATAATTTTTACAATAAAGGATTAAATGAGAGTAATGTTTGTGATGAGGTGCAATATTGATGCACGCCTCACATAAAAAAACAAAAGTTCTGTTACGATTTAGGGCTTAACATTTATCAAGTTCACAATACAAAAGTTTGCCTTTAATGACCCCCCAAAAACCTCTTTATTATCTCCTAATGACATTGGTAATGTTGAATTTATCAGCATGTTCAGGTTTGATTAATCCAGATTCTAAGCCACCAATACCAGATATTACAAAAATCGAATCAAAATTAGAGAATAGTTCGCACCCAATTGAATCCAAATGGTGGGAAGCCTTTGGGGACCAACAACTTAATCGACTGATTGAGTTAGGAATTGGTAATTCGCCTACTTTAAAAATGGCAAATGAGCGAGTGCAGGTGTCCCAGGCACTTCTTAACTCAAGTAGATCTGTTTTGTTACCGCAAATTGGGCTTACAGCGCAGACTAATCGCCAGCAATTATCCGAGAATTATATTTTTATTCCTGGCGTGATGGACCGAATCTCAAATTATGGCTATGTGGCTGGAACATTTTCTTGGTCCCTCGATTTATGGGGAAAAAATGAAAAACTATTTGAAGCTTCAAAGTATCGATTGAAGGGAGCTTTACTAGAGGGGGAGTTGTTGCGCTTAAACTTACAAATAGCAATTGTTGCCGCATATTCTGAGTTCGATATTGCTTTAAAGAGTCGAGATTTAATGAAAAGGGTTAATACAATTCATCAAGAGTTGTTTGATATCTACAAAGTGCGCCAGCAAAAGGGATTAATCGACAACATCGCTTTAGAGCAGGAGGCGATAGAAGTCGAAAGATCATCAGCTCAATTGGCAATGTCACAATCCATTGTGGATATGTACGCTACCCAAATTGCGATTTTAACTGGTAACTCCCCAAGTTGGGTTAGTAATATCACCACGCCTAATATAAGATTTCCAGAAAAACCTCTAGTTCGTAATCAACAAATACCCTCCGATTTAATTGCCAGACGACCTGATTTGCAAGTTTTATTAAGTCAAATTGATGCGAGTGGATTGGAGTATTCAGCCGCCAAACTCGATTATCTACCAAGCTTTGACTTACAAGCCAATATTGGTTACCAATCCTTTGGTTTGGATCGATTTATTAGTGCTTCAAGTCAGTTTTTCTCCCTCGGTCCTGTTTTGAATTTACCAATTTTTAATGGCGGCAGAATTGATGCAAACGTGGCAGCTAAGAAGGCAACTAATAATGAAGCTATTGCAAGGTATCATGAGGCTTTATTGCAAGCACTCAAACAATCGGCTGATGGCATTACCAAAGTAAAATTTGCGACTCAACAGTTAAACTCCCAAAGTCAAGCAACAGAGAAGTCACAATTCATTTATGACCAGTTAGCCTCTCGAAAAAAAAATGGCTTAATTTCCAATGAAAAACTTTTACAAAATGAGCTCTTACTCATTTCTCAAAAACAACTTTTAGAGCAGACAAATCTCAACGCTGAAAGTTCCTATCTTTTCCTAATTCAAGCTTTGGGTGGTGGTTTTACTTCACCAATACAAGATCAAACAAAATAACTTTAAATTAAAGAATCCTATGAGTGAAACCAACGCCAAATTGAATCGAAAAAAATCATTTAAGATTTTCTTTATCCTATTAATCGTTATTTTTATTGCTTATTTTGCATATCAGTTTTCGATTGGGATGCACTATGAAAGCACTGACAACGCCTATGTAAGTGCTCCACAATTACAAGTTAGCTCCCAAGTTGAGGGGACTATATCGGCCGTTTTAGTGGCTGAAACGCAATTTGTAAAGTCTGGTGAAACGCTTTATAGGATCGATATGACTGAATCAAAAATCGCATCAGAAATGGCCGACGCTGATTTAGTAAAAGCGGTTAAAACAGTTAGAGGTTTAGTTTTAAATGTCGAACAAAAAAAGCATGACTTCGACCGCGCAAACCAAGATTATCAAAGGAGAGTTTCGCTGAAAGGTCCGGCTGCATATTCAACTGAAGAGATTGATCATTTGAAAACACAATTCGAAGTCAGTAAAAATCTCTACAATCAAGCTTTAGAAAATGCTTATGGCATTACTAAATTTGAAAAAATTTCAAGCCACCCTGATGTAGTGAAAGCAATAGGGCAGGTCAAAAAGAATTATGTCACCTTATTACGTTCTGAGGTGAAAGCCCCAGTTGATGCGATTGTCGCAAAAAGAAATGCTCAAGTTGGCCAACGAGTGATTCCAGGGACTGTGTTAGCTGGTTTGATTTTGAATGAATCTATGTGGGTTGATGCCAACTTTAAAGAAAATCAATTAGCGAATATTCGGATTGGTCAACCGGTTGAATTAGAGGCTGATATTTATGGTTCAAAAGTAAGCTTTCCTGGCAAAGTGATTGGTTTTTCACCGGGTACCGGTTCTTCATTAGCATTATTACCTGCTCAAAATGCAACCGGTAACTGGGTTAAAGTTGTTCAACGATTACCTGTAAGAATCGAGATTGATTCAGATACCTTGAAGAAATATCCGCTCAAAGTCGGATTATCTATGGTTGCAAAAATTGACATCGCTGATCGAAAAGGAATGCCTTTGGAGTCGATGAAGAGTAGTGAGCAGATTTCCACACATATTTTTGAACAGCAGGCGCTTGAAGCAGATAAACATGCTGCAATCATCCTTACTAGGGCGAATCAATAAATATGTCTGATACGACCCCTTCAATCTCTAAAGGGAATTCAACAAACCAAGAACCCTTGCATGGTATCAAACTCGTCTTAGCTACTATAGCTTTGGGGCTTGGTTCCTTTATGAATGTTCTTGATATTTCTATTGCAAACGTATCTTTACCCACCATTGCAGGTGATTTTGCCGTCAGTCCCGCTCAGGGGACCTGGGTTATTACTTCTTATGCTGTGAGTGAAGCGATTATGTTACCTCTTACAGGGTGGCTTTCTAGTCGTTTTGGTGAAATTAGGCAATTCATTATTGCCACTTTACTATTCACATTATTTTCAGTTTTATGTGGGCTAGCATGGTCTTTTCCTGTACTTTTAATTGGTCGAGTTTTTCAGGGAATTGTTGGCGCTTCCATGATTCCACTTTCTCAGGCATTAATCGTTAGAAGTTTTCCAGTTGAAAAAAGAGGCATGGCCCTTGGTATTTGGGCATTAACAACGATTATTGCACCGGTCTCCGGACCTTTAATAGGCGGTTGGTTAACAGATCATTATTCATGGCGTTGGGTGTTTTACATCAATATCCCCTTTGGTCTATTGTGTACTGGTTTGGTTTTCTGGCTAATGAAGGGGCGTGATAATGTTCCTGTTAAAAAACCAATCGATGCGATTGGACTTTTACTTTTGGCAATCGGTATTGGATGTTTACAAATCATGCTTGATAAAGGCAATGAATTAGACTGGTTTTCATCGAGCTTTATTTCTACAGTGGCAGTTATTTCAATCATTAGCTTAATTAGTTTTGTTATCTGGGAGCTCGGAGAGGAGAATCCTGTAGTCGATTTGTCACTGTTTAAAATACCTAATTTCTTAATCTCTTGCCTTTGCCTATTTGTAGGCTCTTTTGCTTTTTATATCTTTGTGGTGATTGGACCTTTGTGGATGCAAACACAATTAGGATACACCCCTGTGATTGCCGGCATGGTCATGGCCAGTACCGGGCTCTTAGCGATTGTTGCGGGACCATTATTTGGATCACAATTACCTAAACTTGGAGCGCGTCGCGTCGCTACTTTTGGGTATATTTGTTTTGCTATTTCAGCTATTTGGAGCGGATCAGTTACTACTGATGTCGATTTTCATTATCTACAAACGACCCGATGGATTATGGGTTTTGGAATTGCTGGATTTTTTGTACCATTAACGGCGATTTCGCTTTCAAGACTCAAAGGATCCCAAATTGCTGCAGGAGCGGGGTTAACGAATTTTTTAAGAAATTTAGGTGGAAGTATAGGAACGGCCCTTGGTGTGACAATTTGGCAAAATGATGCCATTCGTAATCATGCTGTACTGAGTGAGTCAATTCAACCAAGCAACCTTCAGTTTGTAGAAGTAAGTAACTATCTTACGGGACTTGGCTTAGAAGAGGCATCTCAATTACAACTCATCGATCTGTTGGTAACTTCACAGTCCTACATGCTTTCGACGAATCACTTATTAACGATGTCTGGAATCATTATGCTGAGCTTAATCCCCATTATTTGGTTTGCAAAGCCGCCATTTGCTGCGGGCGGCGGCGGACACTAGATTACAGAATTACTAATTTTTTCGCTTAAGCAATTAAATATTCCAGATGGGCTCTTTTTTAGACTTTTTTTGGATATCTTGAAGCACTTCTTGATGATCACTCAGCTCATTTGAATCGGCTTTGATAATTTTTAAATTTTTTGGAAGTTCAGACAGAAATTGCATTTGAGAGCTATTTTGTTCGGAGTTATCACTTGTATCCATGCCTAAATCATTTTGCCCACGCGTCATACACAAATACACTTCGGCCAGTAATTCGGCGTCTAATAGGGCACCATGGAATGTGCGATGATCGTTACGAACCTCAAACCTCTGACACAGTGCATCTAAATTATTTCGCTTTCCAGGAAACATTTGCTGCGCATCTTTTAGGGTATCGATTACTCCAGAGATCATTGAACTAAAGAGAGGGTATCCCGCTTTGCGAAACTCCATATCTAAGAAGCCCATATCAAAAGATGCATTATGAATAATTACTTCAGCATCTTTCGTAAAGCTAATAATTTCTTCCGCCAAATCTTTAAATATGGGTTTATCACTCAAAAACTCAGCTCGCAAGCCATGAATTCTAGCGGCCTCTTCAGGGATGTCACGTTCTGGATTGATATAAAAATGAAGAGAATTACCAGTAAGCCTACGGTTGAGAAGTTCAATACACCCAATCTCAACGATTCGGTCACCATTTTTTGGGCTTAAACCCGTTGTTTCAGTATCAAGAATAATTTGTCGCATAGTTGAATTTTAGCAAACTATCGATGTAAAAACCCCAAGGTCAAAGCCTTGGGGTAATCGAACCTTTTCTTTATTCGAGGATTAATCCGGCATCATTTCTGCTGGAATATTTAAAGGACCATCACCAGCAATTTTATCCATATAGATATAAATCACAGGAGTGATATAAAGCGTAATGACTTGAGAGAAAAGTAAGCCCCCAACAACTGCAATACCGAGTGGTTGCCGTAACTCTGCTCCAGCACCAAGGCCAAATGCAATGGGAAGAGCACCCATCATTGCGGCGAGTGTAGTCATCAAAATCGGTCTAAACCTTACCAAGCAGGCTAATTTGATTGCTTCCTCGGCAGGTAAATTTTTGCTTCGCTTTGCATCTAATGCAAAATCAATCATTAAAATTGCATTTTTCTTCACAATACCAATTAGTAAAAGAATACCAATCGTAGCAATGATTGTCAGTTCCATACCAAAGAGCTGTAAAAATACCAGCGCTCCGATTGCCGCTGAGGGTAAACCAGCTAGAATCGTTAAAGGATGAATGTAACTTTCATATAAAACACCTAAAAGAACATAAATCACTAAAACTGCCGCTATCAATAGGATTGCTTGACCTGCCTGACCATCTTTAAATACTGCAGCATCACCACCGTAACTGGTAATAATTGAAGTAGGCAATTTAATTTCTTTAGTAAAGTTTTCTAGTTTTGTAGTTGCATTACCTAAAGGAACATCCGGGGCTAGATTAAACGAAATTGTGACTGCCGGAATTTGACCTTGGTGGTTCACAGCTGTTGGGCCGATGAAACGTTCAAAGGAGGCAATACCACTCAGAGGAACTAACTTGTCAGTTGCCCTACCTCTTAAGTAAATGGAATTTAAATCGGATTCAAATTGCTTATCTGCTGCCGTAACTTCCAGAATTACTTGGTAAGTATTGACTGGGGTATAAATAGTTGATACTTGTTTCTCACCATAGGCTGAATACAGAGCAGTCCTGATATCCTGCATCGTCACACCCGCACTTGCAGCTTTTTCACGATTAATGTTTACGCGAACATTTAAACCCTTTAATTGTGAATCGCTAGTAACGTCTCTAAAGTCAGGATCAGCTTTCATTTTTGCTTGAACTTTTTCCGACCATTCATTCACTCCTTCAATTCCGACGCTTTGGAGAATGAATTGGTAACGACTTTTACTTTGTTTTCCGCCGAGTTGTAAGTTTTGAACTGGACGCATATAGACTAATAGTCCTGGAATTTTTCTGAAGTTTTTCCTTAAATTTTCTAACACCAAACTCATTTTCGGACGATCACCTTTAGGTTTTAGATTTATAAAGAGTCGGCCTATATTGGTACCCGTACTTGCACCACCCCCTAATACTGATACAAAAGTATCCACATTGGGATCGTTCAAGACAGAGTTAGCGGCTTGATCTTGAAGGGCTAACATGGCCTCAAAGGAAATATCTTCTGAAGCTTCTGTTGTGACGATAATTTGACCAATATCTTCTTCAGGAAAAAAGCCCTTAGGAATCCACATAAATAAAGCTGCAGTGATTGCAAAAGTCGCAAAGGCTGCGCAGAGTACTACAAAGCGGTGTTTCAATGCGACATCTAATGTTCTTGAATAACTATTAAAGATTGCGTTAAAAAGGATTTCAAATTTTCTAACAATCCAAGGATCTTTCGGATGATGACCATGTGCCATTTTGGGTAAAAATTTACTACATAACATCGGTACCAGCGTCAATGAAACGACCGCTGAAACCAGAATAGATAAGCTCACCACAACAGCAAATTCTCTAAATAATAAACCTACAGGCCCTGGCATAAAGAAAATTGGAATGAAGACGGCAACTAAAGAAATGGAAATCGAAATAATTGTAAAACCAACCTCTTTACTACCTTTTAGGGCAGCCTTTAAGGGATGCATACCTTCTTCAACATATCGGATAATATTTTCAAGCACAACAATCGAGTCATCGACCACCAACCCAACAGCTAAGGTAATACCTAATAGGGAGACGTTATCTAGACTGTAACCCATAAAATACATCAAGAAAAAAGCCCCGATTAATGAAACCGGTAAGCTCATTGCTGGAATCAAAGTAGCGGCAGCTTGTTTTAAAAATAAGAAAATTACTAACACAACAAGGAGGATGGTTAGACCTAAAGTTAAATTAACATCGTGAAGCGATTCTTTAATAGACCTTGAACGGTCATTGAGTAAATTGACCTTTAATGAAGCTGGTAATTGTTTCTCAAACTGTGGAATCATCCCTTTGATGGAATCAACCACTTTTACAGTATTAGCACTGGGTTGTCTCAAGATAGCGATAACAATACTGCGCTCGTCCTTAAAGCGTCCTAAACTTTTTACACTTTCAAATGACTCTGTTACTTCAGCAACATCTCTAAGACGAATTGGATTACCACTTCGTTGAGCAATAATTAAATTTGAATAATCAGAAGCCTTAACCATCTGAGCATTTGCGTAAATGGTTAAAGACTGTCTGGGGCCGTCTAAAACTCCTACAGGTGAGTTAGAGTTGGCTCTATTAATCGCGATATTTAAATCGTCCATTGTGAGGTTGTTTAGGGCTAGCTTCGCAGGAATTGCCCTAACTCGCACAGCATATCTTTTTGAACCGTAAACTAGAACTTGTGCAACCCCGTCAATCGTTGAAAGATTTGGTGATAATAAGTTCTCAGCGTAGTCAGTAATTTGAGACAAATTCATCGATGGGGATGTTAAAGCCAATAGCAAAACGGGCGCATCTGCTGGGTTTACCTTCCGATAAGACGGTGGGATCACCATTTCGATGGGGAGCTTTCTTTGAGCTCTCAATAAGGCAGACTGAACATCAACTGAAGCCTTGTCAATATCACGATTATTATTGAACTCGAGGGTAATACTTGTATTTGATAAATAGTTGATTGAGCTAATGACGTTAATACCGTCAATAGTTGAAAACTCTTTTTCAAGTGGTAAAGCGACGCTAGAGGCCATATTTTCTGGACTTGCACCGGGTAAATTCGCTGTAACTTGAATAACTGGAGAGTTGAAACTCGGTAATGCTGCAACTGGAATCTTCGTGTAGGCGATTGCACCAGCAACTACTACAGCTAAAGATAACAAAATTGTCATTACCGGACGTCTAATACATAGTTCAGATATGGTCATTTTAGTATTTCACTTTACACAATTTCACATGGCAGAATCTGGTTAGAGAAATCTACGTTGGTTTTTCAAGTTGAATGATAAGAATTCTTACAGAGTCTTAATGTGATCCCGGGGCTGCTTCTTTAGCTTGCTTTGGTTTGTCTTCATTTTTTCCAGCGGTTGATTCAGTAACCTTTGAACCAGGTCGTAAATTTTGCTTACCTTCAACAACAACTCGAATCCCTTCGTCGATACCAGAAATGGCAGCACTACCATTATTTTGAGCCAAGACTTTAATTTTTTTCAAAGCAACTTTATTCTCTTCGTCGATGATAAAAATCTGATCTCCGTTCGTATTAGAAATAATTGCTTGGCTTGGAACAACTAGTGAATCCTTAAGTAATTGGGTTTGCAGTGAAACATTAACGAAGCGTCCAGGAGCTAGAGAGTTATCTGAATTATCCAAAGTGGCTTTAACTTTTACAGAGCCAATGGAGGTATCGATTTGGTTATCGATAACAAACACTTTTCCTTGTTTAATTTGTCCATTCCCAACATCAACTTTAACCCCTAACGCAGTGCTTGATTTTTGCAATTGAATCAGACTAGACATATAAGACTCAGGAATCATAAATTGAACATAGATGGGGTTGACCTGAGTGATTGTTACCATAGCGCCCAAAGTAGTTGTACTCGCGGAGGTTGTTGTGGTTGAAACTACGTTACCCGGTTGGACCAGTTGACCTACAAAAACATTGATAACTCCAGTCTTGCCAGAAATCGGGGAGCGGATCGTGTCATAGCTTAGAGCAACGGCTGAGGCATTCGCAGTCGCTTGTGCAGAGTTAGCATTAGCTAAGGCTGTATCAACCGTAGCTTGTGAAATAAAGTTTTGTTTGAGTAATTCGAGTGCTCTTTGATATTGGCGCTGTGCATCTTCAGCTAATGCTTTTGCTTTTTCGTAGTTTGCTTTGTCTGCGCGGTCATCAAGCGAAAATAAAATATCTCCCGTTTTAACATCTTGCCCATCTTTGAAATGGATTTTGGAAATAACATTAGTGACTTGCGGCCTGATATCAACGATGTTGGCAGAAACAATATTTCCTGACGTCTCAATGATGACTGGAAAGTCTTTTTTCTCTGCCTTCGTGGAAACAACTGTTTGAGGACCTTGGTTTGGCTTTTTCACTTCTTTAGGAGCAGTAAAGAATAAAGAGTAAATTGCGTATCCAAGAACTGCCAAGAGTAACAAAAAAAGCCCAATTTTTTTGATACTAGATTTTGATGTAATTATGTTATTCATGAATTTTTTGGTTTCTTACAAATAAATAGGGAGGAACAAAATTAATCAATCATCTAAAAAATTGAATAGTTGTTTAACTAATTGTGTCTCGATTTTCTCATAATCTTTTAATAATTTGATTATATTTTAAGTTTTTGCATGTAATCTCAATTTTTACATTACAGAACTAGCACCTTCATTTGCTAACCGATCTGCAATTTCATTGCCAGGATCTCCAGAATGCCCCTTAACCCAATGCCACTGAATTGTATGTTGATGAATTTCCAAGTCGAGAGCTTGCCACAGATCAGAATTGAGTAAAGGGCTTTTATCAGCCTTTCGCCAGCCGTTTCTTTTCCAACCAGCAAGCCACACAGTTACCCCTTTTTGAACATATTTCGAGTCTGTATATATATTTATTGTACAAGCAAATTTCAGTGCTTTTAAGGCTTCAATTACTGCATTGAGTTCCATTCGATTGTTGGTCGTGAATTTTTCCCCACCCTTAAGGAATTTTTCATGCTCCCCATACTTTAAGAATGCCCCCCATCCCCCTAAGCCAGGGTTACCTTTGCAGGCGCCATCGGTATAAACGGTTACTATTGGATTATTTGTCGTCATTGTTTTTTTGTTCGTGGGATTGGTTAGTCTGTTGCACTGTCGCTAATTGGGGTTTTAAAAGTGAACGCTTGGCCTTAATTTTGCCGACCATCCTAATGGCTGGGTTTCTTTTAATAGCTGAAAGCATAAAGATTGATCCCAAAAATGGCCACCATCTATCGCCAGCCTTATCTAAAAAAGTAAGCTCTTGATTTACATGTGTTTTTTTAGTGGGAAAACCGTAACAGCCAAACTTTCCTCGGTCAATTGAGTAATTTAATAAATTTAACCAATCTTTAATCCTAAGGTGACTGATAAACCGACCAGATTTTGGTAAAAATGGTTGGTGTAAGATTCGACCGGTATATTGCCGCAGACCCCAGAGGCTCATAGGGTTAAATCCAGAAATAACAATCCTCCCCTCTGGTCGTAAAATTCGATGTATTTCTCTCAATGCTTCATGGGGATTTTCACTAAACTCAAGTACATGGGGCAGAGCAATTAAGTCAATACTTTCATTTGCAAATGGCAGATCGTACACGGATGCTTGGCAAATGGTTGAAACGTTATTCACCGAGGGGCCTTGATTACCCGGTTGAGAGTCTAATAGCATCAGCCATCGATTAGGCATGCGATTTTCAGCCAGACAGTCCAAACTGGGCATGCCAATTTGGAGAGCCTCAAAGCCAAAGGCGTCATCAACAATTTTATTAAATTGTTTTTGCTCCCAGTTCAATGCATATTGACCTGCTGAGGTTGACAACCATTCGTTCCACTCATTTAATGAGTAATTGGCATTTTCCGGTTCAGTTGATATCATGCTCATGTAGTAACTTGAAGTACTAATTAGTGTAATTCAAGTAGGGTTCCATTTCCAAATTTGATTTCAACTACTAATAATAGACTTAGGATAATAAATTGCAATTTATTCAACTGCCCGCTTTTAACGATAATTATATTTGGCTTCTAGAGAAATCAGGGCACGTTTGGGTAGTTGACCCGGGGGATGCCACAGTTGTTCGTGATTACCTTGAGAACCATTCCTTATATTTGGACGGATTTTTAATTACCCATCATCACCGAGACCATATCGGTGGTATCAGTGAGTTAAGGGATTGGGCGATTACTTCAGGAATGGGGTCTCCAATCGTCTACGGTCCAAGTCAAGAAGAAATACCTTTTAAAACCCACTCGTTTAGTGGGGGAGAGGTTATTGATATTTTGAATGGAGTGCTTTTGCAGGTGATTGATGTGGGCGGTCATACAAAAGGTCATATTGCCTATTACTTAGAAAATGCAAATCCACCCCGATTGTTTTGTGGAGATACCCTTTTTGCGTCGGGTTGTGGCAGAATTTTTGAAGGAACTGCTAACCAATTGTTTGATTCTTTGCAAAGATTGGCTATCTTACCCACGGAGACATTGGTTTGTTGCGCCCATGAATATACTTTATCTAATATCCGTTTTGCTAAAGCGATAGAACCAAATAATCAAGAATTAATGAACTGGTCTAATAAAGCTGAGTCTCTTCGGCGTGAACAAAAATTCACAGTTCCAACGACTATTGGTTTAGAGCTAGAAGTAAACCCATTTTTGAGGTGTCAAGAGGCGTCGGTGATGGAAGCCGCATCAACCCATGTTGGTCATCCTGTCACAGAACCGAAAGAAGTTTTTTCAATTATTCGAGGCTGGAAGGACGTTTTTAAGTGATCAGATGGATTTTCCCGTTGGTAATTCTTGGATTACTTTCAGGATGTGCTTCAAATTCAGTGTTGGTAACAGGGGGTGATGTTCCATCCTTAGTTACTACAAAATCAATTGTCTCAATTCCTCAATTATCTGATCCGGTTGAAAAAAATGAGGTGGTTGCAGCCAAAGATATTTGGGATAGGTTACGAACGGGATTTGAAATTCCTGACCCAGATTTGGATTTAGTTGAAAAGCATATTCGATTACTGCAGGCCAATCCGGAATCAGTTAACCGCTTATTAGAGAGATCTTCAAGTTATCTCTTCTATATTATTGAAGAAGTTGAAGCAAGAGATTTACCTACAGAACTTGCTTTGCTTCCTTTTGTAGAGAGCGCATTCAATCCGAAAGCAGTCTCATCAGCAAAAGCTGCTGGTATGTGGCAATTTATGCCCGCTACGGGTAAAAGCTTCAATTTAAAACAAAATATGTTTCTTGATGAGCGAGGAGACATTATTAAATCAACCCGCGCAGCTTTAGACTATCTTCAAAGATTACATTATCAGTTTGACGATTGGCAGTTAGCTCTCGCTGCCTATAACTGGGGGGAAGGGTCTGTTAGTCGAGCAATTAAAAAAAACCAAAATGCA
>CANFME010000020.1 GCA_947448305.1 Burkholderiaceae bacterium | reverse complement strand
TTGCCCCGACTAAACCTTCTCTTAGAAGAGAAATAACTTCCCCATCTGCACGCCCTCTTTGACATTGATCTTCGTAGAGAATCACTGAATCAAAGGCTTCACCAAGAATTTTTGTTTGCGCTCGAATATCATCATCACGTCGATCACCTGCACCACTAATCACGACAAATCGACGATTAGCAGAAATAGAATTCGTGGCATCAACTAAAGCCCTGATTGCATCGGGATTATGGCCATAATCAGCAATAACAGTAGCGCCCTTAAATTTGAATAGATTAAATCTACCCGGTGCAGTTTGAACATCACTGACAAAGCTTTTTAAACCAAGCTCAATCGTCTCCCAAGAAATATTTAAAGCCCAGGCTGCAGCAATTGAAGCCATTACATTTTCAACCTGAAAACCAATTTGACCGCCTTCTGTTAGCGGAATATTTGCTAAAGAAATTTTTCGTATGACTTCATTACCAATTACAGCGTGTAAATTATCTTGAAGTCTAAAAATGGCTCTTTTACCCTGAGCTCTATGAGATGAAATGATTGGATGGTGTCCGTTTAGTCCGAAAAAAGTAACCTGCCCTCTACAATTACGAGCCATCTTAGCAACCGCAGGATCTGCCGCGTTTAGCACTGCCATACCCGTGGTTGGAACATTCCTTACAATAACCCCTTTGACTTGTGCTAATTCATCGACAGTGTCGATATAACCCATACCTAGATGATCACCTTCCCCTAAGTTAGTGATTACCGCAACATCACACATATCAAAGCCTAAACCTTCACGAAGAATGCCGCCTCTAGCTGTTTCAAATACCGCTGCGTCCACTTCAGGATGCATCAAAATATTTCTCGCACTTTTCGGTCCACTACAGTCACCTGTATCGATACGTTCATTCTCAACATAAATACCATCGGTTGAGGTGAAACCAACACGTTTGCCGGTCCCACGAATTAAATGCGTAATTAAACGTACTGTTGTTGTTTTTCCATTAGTACCAGAAACAGCTACGGTTGGAATTCTGCCATTTTCACCTTCTGGAAACAGTAAAGAAATGATGGCTTCGCCCACTGGTTGCGCTTTCCCATAGGAGGGGTTTAAATGCATCCGAAGGCCCGGGGCAGCGTTAACTTCCACAACACCACCACCCTGTTCCTCTAAAGATTTGTAGACGGCCTCACAGACCACATCCACACCACAAACATCAAGCCCAACCATCTTGGCTGCAGTCACTGCACTCGCAGCTAAATCAGGATGCACATCATCTGTAACATCTGTTGCACTACCACCAGTGCTGAGATTGGCGTTGTTACGTAAAACAATTCGCTCACCTATTCTTGGGATAGAGTCGACTTTGTAATTTTGTTTAGCTAAAGTTGCAATCGCAATATCATCTAAACGAATCTTAGTTAAAGGGGTTGCATGACCGTCCCCTCTTAGTGGATCAAGGTTTACCTTATCAACTAACTGCCGAATCGTCGATACACCGTCTCCATTGACATTTGGAGGGTCGCGTCTTGCTGCTGCGATCAGCTTATCTCCAACAACTAATAATCGAAAATCTTGACCTGGCATATAACGCTCAACAATAATTTTTGAGCCGTAATGTTGTGCAACTTCAAAAGCTTCTCTCACCTGAGACTCTGATTGAATATTGACAGCAACACCTTTGCCTTGATTACCATCACGAGGTTTAATTACTACCGTGTTACCCAATTTACCCAAGTCATGAGCAACCTGAATTGCATCTTCGGCATTATCAACAACTTTACCCATTGGCACAGCCACTCCCGCGGCATGGAGCAAATCTTTCGTTAATTCTTTATCCTGAGCAATCGCCTCTGCAATCGCGCTAGTTTGACTAGTTTCTGCCGCCTGAATGCGTTTTTGCTTACTACCCCAACCAAACTGAACCAAGCTACCTTCAGTGAGTCTTCGATAGGGAATATTTCTTTCGACAGCAGATTGCACTATAGAACCAGTACTAGGTCCAAGACGGATATCTTCATCCAACGCACTTAGTTCCTTTAAGGCAGCTTCCAAATCAAAAGATTGCTTATTTACTGCCGCTTTAATTAAATCCACACCAAATTTAAAAGCCATTCTTCCAACGGACTCTTCGCTATATTCCACAACGACTTGAAAGACACCTGGTTCTTTTGTTTTAACGGTACGACTAAAGGTTACCGGGCAACCTGCCTGAGCTTGCAACCCTAAAACAACATGTTCCAATACCAATGCCATTGAAATCAATTCATCCATTTGGTTAACTCGCATTAACCGTAATTGGGGAAATAGTGTTCTTAATTCAATTTCAAATTCTGCTAAATTCTCAATGACTTGCTCTTGATCATCACAATGAACAATCGCCTCAATAGCAGTATGGCGACTCCATAAATTGGGGCCTCTGAGCGCTCGAATGCGTTGAATTTCCACTTAAACCTCCAATGATTCTGGCGAATATGCCTCAAGACCTGCCTCAATCGTTTCTAAAGGAATTTCAACTGCCCACAACGTTGCGATCGCACTCACAATTTCTAGTAAGTTTTTATTAGACTTATTAGCTTGAAAGTAAGCCACATTAGCCAGAGGCATCTTATAAAAGATTTTTTGTCCCGTATAAAGGTGAATTACTTCTGTATTGGCTACAATTGCTCTTTTACCCTCAGCACGATGTTTTTCTATTAACGGATTCTGTTGATTTAAAGTGAAAAACATGACCTCTTTACCAGGATTTATTTCAGCAATTTCAGAAGAAATTTCTTCATCTGCATTTAAAACAGCAATTCCTTTTTCAGGAATAAGGGCATCAATTTGAGTGCGGTGAACTGAAAATAATTGTCGCTCTTCAACTATCGAGTCTTCTGGAAAAGTTTGTTGTAAATCTACTGAGGTGATAACTCCTACTTGACACAAATCATAGGGTAATCCTTCGTTGATAATCCCTTTAGGCGTAGCTTGAATCACCGCAGCAGTTACCAGAGGATTCATAAGGGTTCTACGACCACTATCCCACTCTGAAGAATTCATTCTTTGGACAGGGTGTTGGTTAAAGTAAAGCCCTTTTTCTGATGAAAGGCCAACATAGTGATTGGCTAGCTTTAATAAATAAGCGCAAAGGTGTGCAACTTCTCTCGCGCTAGAGGAACCACACACCCCAATCACGGGTATTCTGCCTACACTGTGGTCTGGAAACAAGTGTTCAATAATGGCGCGTCCAACTTCCCGAGGTTTGCCTTTAGCGGGCTTAATATGCATTAATAAACCAGGTCCTGCATTCACCTCAACAATAGCCGCGCCTTGCTCCTCCATGGGCTTAGAAATATCTTTGGCTACCAAATCTACGCCTGCAATATCTAAGCCAACCACTTTAGCGGCTAAAACTACTTTTTTAGCGACTGAGGGATGAACTAAATCAGTTACATCAAAAGCCACATTACCGTTTCTCTGAATCAACACGGCTCGACCTTGAGGTGGAATACTTTCTGGTTCAAAACCTTGACTTTGTAACTCTAAATGTGCAATTGAGTCGATTCTAACTGGATTTAAAGGAAAGTCCTCAGAAGAGCCCCTTCTAGGATCGGAGTTAATTTGGCGATCGATTAGTTCTAATATTGTATGTAAGCCATCCCCAATTACTTTACATTCTTCACCTTTTGCTGCAGCCACTAAATGATTGCCGACCACCAATAATCGATGTTCATCCCCTTCGATAAACTTTTCAACTAATACGCCACTACCTTCCTCAACAGCCACCTTATAAGCAGCGATGATTTCTGGCTCAGTTTGTAGGTTCGTAAAAACACCACGGCCATGGTTTCCATCTTGAGGCTTCACGACCACTGGTAATCCAATAGACTGGGCAACTTCCCAGGCATGCTCAGAACTATTAACCAGTTCTCCTTCAGGAGTAGGAACACCTACTGTTGATAGTAAAGATTTCGTTAAATCTTTATCTCTTGAAATGGTTTCAGCGATTGCTCCCGTTTGAGCAGTTTCAGCTGTCCAAATCCGTTTTTGAAGGGCTCCGTAACCGAGTTGTACCAAATTCCCACTGGATAAACGGATAGACGGTATCGACTGTTTTACCCCAGCATTGACAATCTCTCTCGTACTAGGTCCTAAACATAAGTCGTCAATCAGTTCTCTTAAGTCCTCGATACAGGGCTCTAAATCAAAAGGTTGATCTTGAATCAAGGATAGTAGTAATAGCCTTGCATATTCAATTGCTTTGCGAGTAACTTGTTCGTGAGGGCTTGCCACAATCAGTTTATAAATCCCTCGATTAGTAGTTTCTCGAGCACGTCCGAAACCTCCAGCAAATCCAGCTAACCCCTGCAATTCTAGGGTGAGATGCTCCATAATATGAACTGGCCAAGTTCCTTCCTCAACTCTTTTTAAAAATCCCCCACGCTCTTCATAACTGCAACGATGCTCCACAAGGCTAGGTAATTTATTTACTAAACGCTCATAAAAACCTGGAATCTTATCGGAAGGATAATCCTCTAACTCTCCAATATCAATCCAAGCCTCTAATACTTCTACCCAACACCACATATTTGGACCACGAATATGCTTAATTTGTAAAATTTCTATTTTCTTATCAAGTAGTTGTGGCATTTATGTTTTTCTAATTTTATGGAGGCTGAGATTCATTAAATTTAATAAATTATTAAAAAACTCTTAATGTGTATTTTATAAGTATATAACTCCGTTGTTCACTAAAAGTTGACATTAGCTTGAAGCAAATTAGTAAAAGTTCTTTTAATACCCAAAATTGAAATACAAGATTTATTACAAATTTCAATTCTGTCCACTATACTTTTCTGATGGATTCCAATCTAAATAATTACTCTACCAATTTTCCATTACCGATAAAGTGGAAAAACACTGTTCTTTCTGAACAATTATGGGACTCATCACTCACCTTATTGCATTGGTTAGAGGTAGACTTAAATAAACAACTTTTCTTTGAAAAATCACTCTTAATTTTGCTGTCAGACGCACCACGTAAACAGTTTAAGATTGTGCAAGTTTCTACTGCTGGAAAAATGATAGGAGAATGGTCTTTTGGCTCCGATGCCCATTTCCAACAGTATGACCACGCTGGTATTGGTCATATTCGGCTCTTAGAGTTTGAACAGGAAATTGAATCATGGCACCATACCTTATCCCTTAATTTAGCCGTAAACCAATTCAAAGAACAATTTCAAAATCGTTCTAAAAGTAGTGAGTCTACCGCCCTATCCCTTGGAAATGAAGTTATTTGTCCTTATTGTCAAACTCCACTTCTTCCAAACCAAGAACAATGCTTGGTATGTGACCCTGAAAATGAAATTCCTCCCTCAACTTGGACTCTTTTTAAGTTGTGGCGCTTTGCTAAACCTTATCAATCTCAACTCATACTTGGTTTTTTTCTAACAATCTTGTCAACTGGTGCAACTTTAATCCCCCCATATATCACTATGCCATTAATGGATGAGGTATTGATTCCTTTTCAAGCAAATAAAGTGATGAATTTTGATTTGGCCGTCATGTACTTGGGTGGTTTATTACTAGCAGCTTTAATGGCATGGGGTCTTGGTTGGTGGAAAACTTATATTCTGGCCTTAGTGAGTGAACGAATTGGAATGGAGCTTCGCACCAAAACGTTTAATCATATGATTCGCTTGTCTTTAGAGTATTTTGGTTCTAAAAGAACCGGTGACTTGATGTCACGAATTGGTGCTGAAACAGATCGAATTTGTATTTTTCTCTCGTTGCATTTATTGGATTTCGCAACCGATTTATTGATGCTAATCATGACAGCCTGCATATTAATTAGCATTGATCCGCTATTGGCATTAGTCACTTTAATGCCACTACCCTTCATCGCATGGATGATTCATTATGTAAGGGATAAACTGCGATTCGGATTTGAAAAAGTAGATAGGAACTGGTCAGAAGTCAACAATGTCTTATCTGATACCATCCCGGGTATTCGAGTTGTAAAAGCTTTTGCTCAAGAGGACCGTGAGAATCAACGTTTTATTCAAGCGAATCAACGAAACTTAGAAGTGAATGATCAGGTGAATCGAATCTGGGCATCCTTTGCACCTACCGTTACCTTGCTAACAGAAATCGGTTTATTGGTTGTTTGGGGGTTTGGTATTTATCAAGTCGCCAATGAAAAAATTACAGTGGGCGTTTTAACTGCGTTTTTAGCTTACATTGCGCGTTTTTATAGTCGAATGGACTCGATGAGTCGGATTGTTTCTCACACTCAAAAAGCTGCTGCTGGTGCTAAGAGAGTTTTTGATATTTTAGATCATGTATCAAGCGTTCCCGAACCTGTTCAACCTCAACCGATGAACCAGCCCGTTCAGGGGAAGATTGAGTTACGCAATGTTGGCTTTCGTTATGGCAACCGTGCAGTAACCAAAAATATTAATTTAGATATTCAACCAGGTGAAATGATTGGATTAGTTGGGCATAGTGGCTCAGGTAAAAGTACCCTTGTGAATCTTATTTGTCGTTTTTATGATGTGAGTGAAGGTTCAGTAAAAATTGATGGGGTTGATGTAAGGTCTATTGCGATTGATGAACTAAGAAAACAATTTGGGATGGTTTTACAAGAGCCATTTTTATTTTTTGGAACTATTGCTGAAAATATTGCCTACGGTAAACCTAACGCTACTCGAACTGAAATCGTCCAAGCTGCTAAAGCCGCCAATGCTCATGATTTTATTTTGCGATTACCTTTAGGTTACGACTCTTTAGTCGGCGAACGAGGGCAATCCCTTTCTGGTGGCGAGCGACAAAGAATTTCTATCGCTCGTGCTTTATTAATCAATCCTAGGATATTAATATTGGATGAGGCCACATCCTCAGTCGACACAACCACAGAAAAAGAAATCCAAAAAGCCCTAGATAATTTAGTTCAAGGTAGAACTACTCTAGCAATTGCACACCGGTTATCCACACTAAGAAAAGCAGATCGACTGATTGTTTTAGATAAGGGTGAAATTGTGGAAATTGGCAACCATGATGAATTAATGCTCGCTCAAGGAACCTATTATCAACTCTATCAGGCTCAAGCAAAACATGCTGCCGAAATTGCGGAGTCCATTTAATTATGCAAGGTTATACAATTAGTAAAAACAAGAATGGCACAGTCAAAGCCGAGGATTCTCAAGGTAAAGTATTTGAGAATATTCGTATTACTAGAGCATTTCCAATCTCAGATCCTGATAATGGTTTTTCTATCGTAGATTCAGATGGGCATGAACTCATTTGGTTTGAAAGCATGGATCAGTTAACTCCATTTGAGCAAAACATTGTCAATGAGAGCCTTTCTCAAATCGAATTTATTCCAGTCATTCACCGAATCACGGGAATTAATACATTTTCTTTGCCAACTATGTGGGATATTCAAACTGATAGAGGTCCCACGAGACTCAAATTAAAGAGTGAACAAGATATACGCAGAATCTCTGATGTTGCCCTTTTAATTACAGACGCAGATGGTATTCAATATTTATTGAAAAACAGAAAAACGATTGATAAACAAAGCAAAAAAATATTAGACCGTTTTCTTTGATTCGATGATTTTGGCAATAATATAAGAAGCGCAAATCATGCCAAAACTTGCTGTTACAGTAACTCCAGAGCCGTAACCATTACAGGCTAAACCTCCGTTTGCGATGCCTTTTCTTGGCTCGCTAGAATAGACCACAGATACCTTCATTTTTTTCTTTGGATTTTTTTCAAAGCCATGTTTTTGTCTGAGTAAGGCACGTATCTTAGAGAGTAAAGGGTCTTGAGTAGACTGTGATAGATCGGCTATTTGAATGGTCGTTGGGTCGGACTTACCACCCGCAGCACCAGCCATAACAAAAGGAATGTGATGATATTTACACCATACAGCTAGACTAACTTTTGTTTTCAAATCGTCTGTTGCATCTAATACAAAACTCTCAGAGGGAATATATGTTTCAATATTTTCAGGCTTGAGAAAATCGTCAATCATATGCACAATCAAATCAGGATTGATGAGTTGCAAGCGCTCTCGCATCGCTTCCACTTTAGACTTCCCAAACTCACCTTCCAAAGCGTGTAATTGCCGGTTGGTATTACTGATAGAGATATGGTCAAAGTCAATTAAAGTAAGCTTCCCCACAGCACTTCGAGCGAGGGCTTCAGCAGCCCAAGACCCAACACCACCGAGGCCGATTACAACGACATGGGCATTTTGTAAGGATTCGTAACCATCAACTCCATAGAGTCTAGCTACACCACCTAACCTGCGCTCAACAGTGATTTCAGTTGTATCATTCATTGTATTCAGTATTAATTATTTTCAATTCGGATCAATAAAAAGATGAATAATTTAGCAGATTTAAGAAAAACATATTCCAAAGGCAGTTTATCTGAAAAAGATGCCCTAGATAATCCTTTCGAACAATTTAAGCTCTGGTTTGACCAAGCGAGCAAAGCACAATGTCCGGAACCGCATGCAATGAGTCTTGCTACCGTTAACCCCGATGGGGCGCCGAGCTTAAGAACAGTTCTTCTAAAGGGCTTAGAAAACGATCAGTTTGTGTTCTATACAAATTATTTGAGTCAAAAAGCAAACGAAATGAAAAATAACCCGCAAGTTGCTCTTTTATTTTTTTGGCATGAGCTAGAAAGACAAGTTCGAGTTGATGGCATAGTACAAAAAGTACCTGCCGAAATGAGCGATACGTACTACTATTCCCGTCCCCTTGCCTCTCGCATTGGAGCATGGGCATCAAGTCAGAGTGAGCGAGTTCCTGATCGTGAGTATCTAGAAAACCAAGAAAAGTTTTACCTTGAAAAGTTTGGCGATAATCCCCCAAGGCCTGAGCATTGGGGTGGTTATATGGTTGTACCACATAGAATCGAGTTTTGGCAGGGCAGACCATCAAGACTTCATGATCGGATTGCCTACACAAAACAAGGCAACCAATGGGAAATTAGCCGCCTTGCACCGTAGTTTTTGGTACTTAAGATCAACTAGATAGAGAAAACTCTTTAAAGGTCTTTTGAAACTTTTGTAATTTTGGCGCCACTACATAAGCACAATAGCCTTGGCTAGGATGCTGTCTAAAATAGTTTTGATGATAAGCTTCGGCTGGATAAAAAGTCGGGGCCATCATAATTTCAGTGACAATTGAATCCGCGTAAGTTTTTTGGACAGTAAGTTCTTTAATTACATCCAGGGCACAGTTAATTTGATCTTCATCTTCACAATAAATGACTGATCTATACTGTGTTCCAGCATCATTTCCCTGACGATTAAGGGTAGTAGGATCATGAATCACAAAAAACACTTCTAAAATTTGACGATATGTAACCACATCAGGATTAAAATGAATCTGCACTACTTCAGCATGCCCCGTAACCTCATCACAAACAGACTCATAATCAGGAAACTCAACATGACCACCAGCGTATCCAGAAATGACTTGATGAACGCCTCTGAGGTCCTGATAAACAGCTTCCAAACACCAAAAACAACCGCCACCTAATGTTGCAATTTGTAACTTATCATCTAAATCATTTGAATTAATCATTTCACCTTCTCACGTATTTATGAACCCATTTTTATATGACTTTGACTTAGCAAGTCAAGCCTACCTTCAGGATCCTTGCCCATCTATTTCTGTTCGAAAAGATAGAATTAGTCGCATATTGACTATGTTAAATGAAAATGAGGAAAATCTCTGCAAAGTCATTCAAGCTGATTTTCACTTTCGTAACAATATCGAAACGCAATTGGCTGAAATTTCAATGATTCGAAGTTCAGCACGGTTTAATTTAAAGAACCTAAGCAAATGGGCAGCTAAACGTAAAGTGCCTAACCCAGCCTATTTAAGGCCTAGTAAAGCATATATATTGCCTCAACCTAAAGGTATTGTAGGAATAATGAGCCCATGGAACTATCCCTTGGCCTTAGCTCTAATTCCAGTTATCACTGCATTTGCAGCTGGTAACCGTGTCTGGTTAAAACCATCCGAACGATCAGCACGTACTTCTGGATATCTCGCCACCTTAGTTCAACAATACTTTAACCCTGCTGAACTGACAGTGATAAATGGAGGAGCTGATGTTTCAAGGAATTTTTCAGAGTTACCTTTTCACCATTTATTATTCACAGGTAGCACGAGTACGGGGCAATTAGTCGCAAAGGCTGCCGCGGAAAATTTGACTCCAGTAACCCTGGAGTTAGGTGGAAAATCTCCAGCCATTATTGATACATCTGCAAATCTAGCTGATGCCTGTGCAAGAATTATGTATGGCAAATTATTTAATGCTGGCCAAACATGTATTGCCCCAG
Source organism: Burkholderiaceae bacterium (assembly GCA_947448305.1). Classification (GTDB taxonomy): domain Bacteria; phylum Pseudomonadota; class Gammaproteobacteria; order Burkholderiales; family Burkholderiaceae; genus Polynucleobacter. The sequence goes on along the minus strand of CANFME010000020.1, from coordinate 20,286 downwards.
ACTATCTTTTAGTTCCTCATCAATTACTTGACAAGTGCATTGCTGAATTACAAAAAAGTTTTCTAAAAATGTATCCTAATGATGAGGGTTTAACGCACCCCATTGATCAAGCTCAGTTAACAAGATGGAAATTTCTGCTACAGGATGCAATTGATAAGGGCTGTCAAACGATTCCATTAGGTTTAGAAGATCAAATACATCACGCGCCATTTGTGCCAACACTTGTATTAAAACCCACGAGTCAATCAGCAGTGATGCAGGAAGAAATTTTTGGCCCTATTTTGCCAATTTTGGGATATGACAAGATTCAAGATGCCTATGACTTTATCAATCAAAGGCCAAACCCTCTTTGCATTTACTATTTTGGAAAGTCCTCAGCTAATATTTCTAAACTTTTAAATCAAACAAAATCAGGTGGTATTACTCTGAACGACACCCTACTTCACTACAGCTCACATTACCTTCCGTTTGGCGGCGTTGGTGCGAGTGGAATGGGTTCTTATCACGGAAAATTTGGGTTTGATACTTTTAGTCATTTAAAACCAGTGATGGAGATGAGAAGTTTTCTAGGAATCAAGTCCCTTGGCGGAACGAAAATGGCTCATCCACCCTATGGCAATCGAATAAAAAAGCTTCTTAAAATCATTTGAAATCCTGGCCTTTAAGCAGCTTTTGAATAAATTATGAAAATAATTAGGACAAACCCTAATGTATCGTGCCATAATACGCACTGTTGTATATTTCATCGTCCCCAGCAGTGCTGACAAAAATACCTAAATAATTTCTAGGTTAGTCTTGAAGACGTAGTCGCCCCGAAATCCCAAATACTGATTTCACTGAGCAATAACTATTTATTTAGTATTAGCGCCTACTCCTAATGTTGATGGTCGATGCCTTTTGACCTAGTGCGTCTATAACTTGCTCAAGCAGCATGGCGCCAACATTGGAGACACTCTTAATCGGGTGTGTGTAAATATGTCTTTAACTTTTAAAGAATTAAACTTAGCAGCCCCATTGCTCGAAGCCGTTGAAGCTTTAGGCTTTACAGCTACAACCCCTGTACAAGAACAAGTTTTCCCAGCCGCAATGGATGGTGGTGACTTGATGGTAAGTAGTCAAACCGGAAGTGGTAAAACTGCTGCATTCTTATTACCACTTTTGCAAAAACTAATCGAAGCAAACCCAAATAACAAACCAATACCTGGCCGTGCAGAACCAACTTACCTAGTACTTTGCCCAACCAGAGAGCTCGCTCAGCAAGTTGCAGCAGATGCAATTGATTTAGTTAAATTCTGTCGTGGGATTAGAATCGCGACCATCATGGGCGGTATGCCTTACGGTAAACAAATCGCACAAATTAAAGGTGCGCAAATCGTTGTAGCGACACCAGGTCGTCTACTAGACTTAAATGATAGCCGTGCAATTCGTTTAGATAAGGTGCAAGCTTTAGTTGTTGATGAAGCAGATCGTATGTTGGACTTAGGTTTCGCAGAGGATTTAGAAAACATCCATCGTCGTTGTGAAACGCTTCAGCAAACTCTCATGTTCTCAGCAACTTTTGCACCAAGAATTATGGAATTAGCGGCAGAGCTCGTAAATAATCCAACCCGTATCGAATTGGCGCATGCAGGTGATGTGCATTCCAATATTACTCAAACAATGCACTGGGCTGATAGTGTTTCACATAAACATAAAATCTTACGTCACTGGTTATCTGATCCAAGTTTAGACCAAGCAGTCATTTTTGCTAGTACTCAAATTGAAAGTGAAGATATTGCTGAAAATTTACGTGTTGATGGCTACGCTGCGAGTGCCTTGCATGGTGCTATGCCCCAAGCAGTTCGTAATCGTCGCTTAGACTCATTGCGTAAAGGTGTTACAAAAATTTTGGTTGCGACTGACGTGGCAGCACGAGGAATTGATGTACCAACTATTAGCCACGTTATTAACTTTGGCTTACCAATGAAACCTGAAGACTACACACACCGTATCGGTCGAACTGGTCGTGCAGGTAGAAGTGGCGTAGCAATCACGATTGCTCAACATAGTGAAAGAATTAAAATTCGTGCGATTGAAAGATTTACTCAGCAGCCTTTACCAGCCTCAGTGATTCCAGGCCTAGAGCCCCAGAAAAAGCCTGAACAATCTAGTTCAGGACGCCCTGGAGGAAGATCTGGCGGTGGTCGATCTGGTGGCGGTCGTTCATCTGAGCGCAGTGGTGGTTATGGCGGTGGCAATGGTGGTGGAGGTAATGCTCGCCGTGGTGGTCCAAACCGTTCTTCTTTTGAAGGCTCTTCAAGCTCTAGTTACACGGGTGAAAAAAGAACCTTTACACCTTCTGAAGGTGAAAAAAGAACCTTTACCCCGTCCGAAGGTCCTAAAAGAACTTTCGCTCCATCAGAGGGTGCTAAAAGAACATTCGCCCCGTCAGAAGGTGCGAGTGGCGACAAATATGGCAAAGGTAGAAGAAGTGAAACCAAGTCATTTGGAAAGCCTGATTCAGCCCCACGAACAAGTGCTAAACCATTTGGTGAGCCAGCCAGAAAAAAGCCAGTATCTTCGGAGACAGGTAATGCAGCAGAGCAACGCTACACTGGTCCTAAAGCTAAAGAAGGTGGCTTTAACAGAGATAGGCCAGCTAAGACTTTTAGTAAACCCTCTGCTTTTCGCCCGCGTTAATTAAGTTGGCAAAAACTACTCGTAATGAATTTTATTACTGAGTAGTTTTATCAATGTTTTCTGATGCACAGCACTTTGCTGTGCATTTTCATTTTCCTCGTAGATAGAAAATAACCTGAAGTGGGATTGCTCCTTCAAATCATTTTCCACGTGAGGGGAGCTAATTACGGTTTCATAACTGGCGATTGCCTTACCCCACAACTGTTGTAAATAACATAACTCCCCCATCGCAAATTGCAGGTAATAATTTGCCATATCTTGGTTTAGCAATTTCTCAATCATTAGAATTGATTCATTTCTTAAAACACCATTTATTTTGGTATAGCTTGGCACCAATAAAACCAACTCAGGAAAAACTTTGATAGCAAAGCCAAAATCAAATATTTTTTTTGCGTTGATAGAATCATTTAATTGAATAAAGCCCTTGATGAATAACCTCATTAAGGCTGGGTTTTGTTGATCAATGGTTGATAACTCCTGCCACTGTTTTACTAAATCTTGACTTGTATATTTTTTATTATTTAATAGCTGATTTAAAGCCTCTAACATTCTTGCGTCAGCCATTAGAGGACTTAAATAATTACGCTTTTTTAAATTATTTGCCAGCCGAATCACTTCTAACCAGTTTTTTGAAATTTGATGTGCTCGCATTGCAATGCTTTGAACAAGAAATTGACGTGCGCCTTTTTCCTGTAATTGTTTAATAATTTTTAAGGCGGCGCTAGGCTGTCGATCTTCTACTAAAAACTGAGCCTGTAAAATTAATTTAGCTTGAAGATATTTTGATTCTTTAATTTTCTCTAAGGCCTCATCACGTGATGTAGTATTTTTTAATTGATGATTCGCTTGTGCAACAATCATCAGAGCAATATTAGATGTTTCAGGAAACAGTGAAGGAAAGTGGGCCACTTTAATTGCTTTGATGTACCTACCTGTAAATAAATGGTCAATAGCTTGAGTCAAGTCTTCTGCAGCCTTCATGCTTCTTGATCTTAAGCGATATGCTTTTGCTTTAAGTGGCAAGTTGATCAATTCATTGATTATCCGCAGGGAAACGAAAAAGACGCCACTAAAGATGACAAAAAGAATCAAGGCCATATTCAGACTTAAGTCAATGCGGTGAATATTCCAAAAAAGAACCATATGTCCAGTATTAAACTTCATCAACCAAGCTGTAGTGAAAGCACCAACAGACAAGATGACTAACCAAATTAGAAAGCGCATATTAGTTTTCTTTCAATGATTTTTGATTGGATTGAAAACTATTTTTAATTTTTTCGAGTTCAATAACTAACTGTTCCAAATTGGTTATAAATTTCTTAACTGAATCATCCGTTAGATTGAAATTTTTAGCAGTTATATCTTTCAATATTTTTGTTTCAATAAGGGCTTCTTGTACTAAACCATTCAATACTAATTGGCGAATCGTTAAAAGCCGAATCGTCACTTCTTTTTTTATTAATATTTGTGAAGTTGATGAAATCGCAAGTTCACTGACAGGTGAATCAATGACTTGAACATGGACTAAATCGGTTACATAACCTTTTAATGGAATAAGAAACTGATTAAAAAAACTACTCCACCATCTTATTTCAGCATTGGTAGAACGATTAGATTTTTCTGACACAAGTTGAGGCTGAACTGGTATTGATTTTTCCCCAGTAGTTGTTGATTGAAGATTAATAAAGGTTAAACCATCAACAGACGTTAATAGCGCATTCAAATGCTTAAAAAATTCTAAAGAAAGTTTGATATTGATAGATGGTAAAACTCCACCCTCTTCTTTACTAGCATCTAAATTTCTACCCAATAATTCATTTAGATTGGCTAATTGACGTGAGTTTTTAGTAGTCGCTTCCTCTAAAGCTTTTACATTTGCAACATTGTTATTTAAACGAATCATCAAAAAAATACAGGTTACAAATAATAAAGTAGTAGTAATTAAAAGGATTGGAATAAAACGTCGAATACCTTTTAATGATGCTAATTGGGAACTAATTGGCTTTCTGTTTTCTTGCTTTTTAGTATCAGAAAACTCTGGTGTCAAATTAGCGGCGCTGTCTTCTTCACCAATTTTGGTGGTCTGCATGTTTATCAAGCTTTCTTAAAAATTAAATTTTTTATATTTTGTGAAATACTTTCCTGTCCTGGCAAAATATTCATTACCCTTGAAAAACCAATATCTTTTGCTGTTTGTGCAATTTTTTCGTGTGTAGCTAATGCTATAGATTGACTCAATATTACCTCTTTTAGGCCAAGAGTAATCAAGGTTTGAGACAAATATTGGCACGCAAGGGATGAACTCATTACCCAAATTAAAGGTTTACTTTCGTTCAAGGCTCTTGAGGAAGATAAGCTCTCCCACATCTTTAGAAAATTTTGCCAATATTCATCATTTCGATCTAAGTTTTTCCTTTTATAGATTGAAATTAATCGCACATCTGCTTTCTCGAACTCTAAGCGACTTACTAACCAATCTCTACCACTATCTCCCCTAACAATAAGGACCTTTTTTCCAGCCCATTTTTTTTCCTGTGCAAACAGCTGTAACCATAATCCCTCTGAATCCCATTGTTCTTCATTGGCAGGTTTAACGATTAAAGTAGGCTTAAATCTTGATTCTAAAATGATTTTTTCACTACCGCCTCCAATCAAAGCCAACTTCAAATGCGTCGGCCAATCATAATGAAATGTTTTTAATAGTTGATCTGCCGTCAAAAAAGCATTTGGGCTTACGAAACTTAACCACTGTGCTTCTAATAATCCTTGATATAACTCTTTTGCTAAGGATTCATTCATATCCGAAACAATTTCTAATAAAGGTAATCCTAATATTTCTAAATCTACGTCACTGTCGATTAAATCTTCTTGGATTGATTTAATCGCATGATTTAGTTGATCACGAGGTCTTGTAACAATAATATTAAATGAACTCAATGGAATTCCTTCATTTCCAAAATTGCAGATAAAGCAAACCTTTTTGGCATTTCAATAGGGACATCTTCCAGTGAATGAATCGCTGAATAAGCAAGATCACCTGATAAAGTAGCTGCTAATTCTGCAATAAAAAGGCCTTTACTACCAATTTTGGACAGACCTTTATCAAAAATTTGGTCGCCGAGCATAGTCATGCCTAAAATAGAGGTTTCGTAATTAGAGTCAATTCCCTGTAACCGTTGTTGAATGTGCTTCGTCTGCCACAATGCAAGAAGACTTCCACGAGAAGCCAACACTAATCGTTCTGGGGGTAAAATATTATTCATGTCAACATCCAAACATTCTCTAGATAATAAATCACAAGCGTGGTCAGCCCGCTTCTCAGAACCAGTTTCTGAATTAGTTCAACGTTACACGGCCTCTGTTGGCTTTGATTACCGTATGGCAGAAGTTGACATACAAGGTTCTCTAGCCCATGCACAAATGCTTTCTGAACAAGAAATCATTTCCAAAGAAGACTTTGAACAAATTCAATCGGGTTTATTACAAATTCAATCTGAAATTCTATCAGACCATTTTACTTGGCAATTAGCCCTTGAAGATGTCCACTTAAATATTGAAGCCAGACTAACCCATTTAATTGGTGATGCTGGTAAAAAATTACATACCGCTAGGTCAAGGAATGATCAGGTTGCAACCGATATTCGCTTGTGGACAAGACAAGCTATTGATCAAGTACTGCAAGAATTACAACACTTAAGGCTTGGTTTTTGCCATTTAGCAGAGCAGCATGCCAGTACCATCATGCCTGGGTTTACGCATTTGCAAGTAGCGCAACCAATTACTGTTGGACACCATTTAATGGCGTATGTGGCGATGTTCACACGAGATGCCAGTCGATTAGAGGATTGTCGTAAGCGCCTCAATGTATTACCACTAGGCTCTGCCGCTTTAGCTGGCACTAGTTATCCGATTAACCGCGAAAGAGTTGCTGAGTTACTGGGGTTTGATAGTGTGTGCCAAAATTCTCTCGATGGTGTTTCTGATCGAGATTTTGCGATTGAGTTTTGTTCAGTTGCATCCATCATCATGACGCATATCTCTCGCTTTTCTGAGGAACTGATCTTATGGATGAGCCCGCAATTTGGATTCATTGATTTACCTGATCGCTTCTGTACAGGAAGCTCCATCATGCCTCAGAAAAAAAATCCTGATGTTCCTGAATTAGCAAGAGGAAAAACTGGACGAGTAAATGGTAATTTAGTAAGTTTACTCACTCTGATGAAGGGGCAACCACTGGCTTACAACAAGGATAATCAAGAAGACAAAGAACCCTTATTTGATTCTGCTGATACCCTTTTGGATACATTGAAAATTTTTGCTGATATGGTTCCCCATATTCAGTTCAAACCAGATAACCTTCGTTCAGCTGTTGGTAAAGGTTTCGCAACCGCTACTGACTTAGCCGATTACTTGGTGCGCAAAGGAATGGCATTTAGAGACGCCCATGAGGCCGTAGCTAATGCAGTTAAGGTAAGTGCAAGTATGGGCTTAGATTTATCCCAGTTGCCTTTAAGCGCCCTTAGAGATGCTTGCGAATTAGCAAAGCCAGAGATGATTGGTGAGGATATTTATGCTGTTTTAACTCTGGAAGGTTCTGTGAATGCCCGCAATCACACAGGTGGAACAGCACCTGAGCAAGTACTCAAAGCCATTGCAATTGCGAAAAAGGCTTTAAATCAATAAGTTACTTTCTAAACTAAATCGAATCATTTTCAGAAGCGTTGGTGATAAAAAAATACCTATCTACTTTTTAGATAGGTATTTTCATTTGCAGTCAGCGATTGAGTCTAAATATCTCTAACGCAATCTACAAAATAAGCTTTTCTACCATCAATTTCATCCTTGACCAAACCATGAATGTCCGTTTCAAAACCAGGGAATTTTTCATTGAAATCACGGGCAAATTTAAGGTAGTCGACAATCCGTTTGTTGAATCGTTCTCCAGGGATTAATAAAGGGATTCCTGGTGGGTAAGGTGTGACTAACATTGCTGTTACTCTATTCTCTAAATGATCAATAGAAACCCTTTCGATATCACGGTGAGCCATTTTTGCAAAGGCTTCACTTGGTGGCATCGCGGGGATCATGTCAGATAAATACATTTCTGTTGTCATCTTTGCAACATCATGCTCTCTATAAAAAGCATGAATCAAATTCGCAATATCCTTGAGTCCAACTCTTTCATATTTAGGATACTTGGTAGCGAACTCAGGCAAACATCTCCAAAGCGGCATATTTTTATCATAATGGTCTTTAAATTGTTGTAACTCCGTTACCAGCGTATTCCAACGCCCTTTAGTAATACCGATGGTAAACATAATAAAGAATGAATATAAGCCTGTTTTCTCAACGATGATGCCGTGTTCAGCTAAATACTTTGTAACAATGCTGGCAGGAATACCCTCAATACCAAAATTCCCCTCAATATCGATGCCAGGCGTTACGATTGTCGCCTTTATGGGGTCAAGCATGTTAAAACCATCAGCTAACTTACCAAAGTTATGCCAACTATCATCCGCATGCAATATCCAATCTTCTTGAGTGCCAATCCCTTCCTCTACGATAGTTTCAGGACCCCAAACTTTAAACCACCAATCTGCCCCATATTCTGCTTCCACCTTTTTCATTGCTCTTCTAAAATCGAGTGCTTCCGCAATGGACTCCTCTACTAAAGCAGTACCTCCGGGTGGCTCCATCATTGCTGCTGCCACATCACAAGAAGCGATAATTGCATATTGCGGACTCGTTGAAGTGTGCATCAAATAGGACTCATTAAAACAGGTAGGATCTAGTTTTCTATCTTCCGATTCTTGTACTAAAATTTGGGACGCTTGTGATAAACCAGCTAATAACTTATGAGTAGATTGGGTTGCAAATACTAAACTCTTTTGCGGTCTGGCACGATCACGACCTACTGCATGCATATTTTTATAAAAATCTGAGAAGGTTGCATGGGGTAACCAAGCCTCATCAAAATGCAATGAATCTACCCTACCATCTAACATCGACTTAATCATTTCTACGTTGTAAACAACGCCGTCATAAGTACTTTGAGTAATCGTTAAAATTCTAGGCAGTGCATTTTTATCTTTAATGAATGGATTGTTGTTAATTTTCTTTTGAATATTGCTCCACTCAAACTCTTCTTTCGGAATCGGTCCAATGATGCCAAAATTATTTCTAGTTGGCATTAAAAATACCGGGATAGCGCCCATCATCATAATGGAGTGAAGTACTGATTTATGACAGTTTCGGTCCACAATCACGATATCGCCAGGTGCTACAGTTGAGTGCCAAACAATCTTGTTAGAGGTTGAAGTACCGTTAGTTACAAAATATAAGTGATCAACGCCGAAAATACGTGCCGCATTTCGCTCGCTGGCTGCAACAGGTCCTGTGTGGTCTAACAACTGTCCCAACTCCTCAACCGCATTACATACGTCGGCTCTGAGCATATTTTCACCAAAGAACTGATGGAATATTTGGCCAACTGGACTTTTGAGAAAAGCAACCCCACCCGAGTGTCCTGGGCAGTGCCAAGAGTAAGATCCTTCAGAAGCATAATGAATTAATGATTTAAAAAATGGCGGTGCAAGAGAATCTAAATATACTTTTGCTTCGCGAATAATATGACGTGCGACAAACTCAGGTGTATCTTCATTCATATGAATAAAGCCATGCAACTCCCGCAAAATATCATTTGGAATATTTCTGGAAGTTTTGGTTTCTCCGTACAAAAAGATAGGAATATCTTCATTACGTTTACGAACTGCTTTAACAAAATTCCTGAGGTTTTCAATAACGTCAACAAAGCCCTCAAAATCTGGTTCAGAAAACTCTTCATCATCAATTGAAAGAATAAAACAAGAAGCGCGAGCTGCTTGTTGGGCGAAAGAGGTTAAATCACCATAACTAGTCATGCCAAGGGCTTCCATCCCTTCATTTTCAATCGCCTCGGCTAGATCTCGGATACCAGAACCAGAGATATTTTCAGAGCGAAAATCCTCATCAATTATCACAACAGGGAATTTTAATTTCATTGTTTTTCCTTATTCTCTCCAGCTTTATAGCTTTTTATCTTTTCGAAATTTTCCATACTAATACTTTGATTACCATCGCTTGCAGTTTTTAGAAGCTCCACAAAGTTCGCATTGTGATGTATTTGCGAAGGAACATATACATGCCTTGCATACACTTGATTAGCGAAGCTTTCATGGTAACCAGTAAATGTGACTAATAAATGCCAATTTTTTAGACTTGGATTATTAATGATTGCCGTTAAAGGGCTATTTTCGCTTAATTGATGAAAAGCTGTCCAACTAAATGAAAACAGAGGTGTTTCATTTCGGTCCAACTTTAGTTCAACTATTTCACGGTAGAATTCTTTTTCCTGATTCAGGCGATCCAGTACAAGCCATAAACTGAGCTGTGCCTCAACAATATTAGACGATCGTAAATTACCTAATCGAAACCTTAACACTTTTTTACCATCATGTAAGCCAACGAGTGCAGTTTTTGAAAATCGAATTCCGGCTGTTGGTCTAGTAAAGCGAGCAAATGCAAGCCCAGTAGTTAAAGCAGAAAAAACAATTCCAAAAAAAGCTTCTAGGGAAACAATTGAATTAGGCAAAACACCGATAGGAGTCATCTGACCATAGCCAATAGTTGCCATCGTTTGGACACTAAAGAAAAATAAGTCAATCAGACTATTCGGTCTTGCGTTGCTGACTGAACTAGGTCCACAGGCATAGTAAGCAATTGCAAATAAAAAATTAGTTGAAAGATAAACTAGCACTACTAGTAGAAAAAACGTCTGCCAGTTTGTGCTCAACAACCAGTGATAAAGATTGCTTTCAAACTTAGGAATTGTCGGTTTTATTAATTCAGAACGATATTTTTCTAAATCAACCTCAAGATTTTTTTTTGAAAAAAACCATTTTCCCACCATGGAAATTCCTTAGGTTTTAGGAAGTGTAACTCCCACTTGTCCCTGATATTTTCCGCCGCGATCTTTGTAGGAAGTTTCACAGACTTCATCAGCACCAAAAAACAATACTTGAGCACAGCCCTCACCTGCATAAATTTTCGCTGGTAACGGCGTTGTATTGGAGAATTCTAGCGTTACATACCCTTCCCACTCGGGTTCAAAGGGAGTAACATTGACGATAATTCCACATCTTGCATAAGTACTTTTTCCTACGCAAATCGTCAAAATATCTCTCGGAATTCTAAAATACTCAACTGTTCTAGCTAAAGCAAATGAGTTTGGTGGAATGATACAAACATCACCTTCAAAGTCGACAAAAGATTTCTCATCAAAATTCTTAGGATCTACGATCGTACTATTAATGTTTGTAAATATTTTAAATTCAGGGGCACAGCGAATATCGTAGCCATAGCTAGATGTGCCATAACTAACGATTTTTTCACCCAAGGCATTTACACGGATTTGTCCAGGCTCAAACGGCTCAATCATGCCAGTTTGTTCAGCCATACGTCGGATCCAACGGTCAGATTTTATACTCATAGTGTTATTGTAATCAGACTTTCTCAACAAGCCAATAAATTAAGATATTCAGGTGTTATCTTGTTGTAATTGAATTCTACTCTGACCCTCATAAATCAAAAAATGCGTCCCAGAACAACGAGCAAGAAGTGTTAAGTTGATTTTTTTTGCAAGCTCTAAACCCATTTGGGTTGCACCAGAACGAGTCATCAGAAATGGAATACCCATTTGCCCACCCTTGATAACCATCTCAGAGGTAAGTCTACCGGTCGTATAAAAAACGAGGTTTTTGCCTTTTTTTCTGTCAAGCCACATCAAACCTGTAATTGCATCCACAGCATTGTGACGTCCGACATCTTCAATAAAGTATAAAAGTTCTACGCTGTTTTCAATCACTTCAAACACTGCACAGGCATGCACTGATCCAGCTTGTTTATATATGGAGGGATGTTGTCGAATTGCCTCAATAATCTGATTAATTGCAGATTGGTTAAGCCTTGCGTCAGTCGGTAATTGAATCCGATCTAAATCAGCCATGAACTCACCAAACATTGTCCCTTGACCACATCCAGAGGTTACTACTCGTTTACTAGTTAATGCCTCAATATCTTTTTTTTCGACAATCGTTTTAACAGCAGCAGAATCGGTTTCCCAATCAACTTGAATACTTTCGATATTTTCTATCGTGTCGATTAAATTCTGATTTTTGAGATATCCCAAAACCAATGCCTCGGGTGCTGCCCCTAGAGTCATTAAGGTAACAATCTCTTTTTTATCAAGATAGATAGTAAGAGATCGCTCTCCAGGAATCGAAATCGTCTGTATTCGACCTTTTTCGTCCATTACATCGACTTGATGTGTCACGGGTAAGGCGTTATTAGTTAAATGTGGGTAGTAAATTTCAGGCATAAAAAAACCCATCCTTAATATTCCTAAGAATGGGTTGCTTCAAAAATTTATTTTTTGGCTGGCGCAACAGGAGCACTTGGAGCAGCCGCAACGACTGGTGCCGCAGCAGGAGCAGCTACCAATTCAGCTGGCGGTTCAAACTTCCCAGGATCTTTACAAGCCGGCGTCTCAATCGCTTTTTCACCAGCCTGAGGTTTGCTTGCATATTTTTTTGCAACTTTATCTTGGGCTAAACATAATTGGTAAGCTGCTATTTTATCGTTATGAGCCGTCTTAGCTGCTGCCAACATAGACGCAGCTTTTGCTTCTGGACTAGGGTCAGGCAGTTTCGCAAAACTGATTGTTGGTCCCATGAAGACTGTAGCGATAGTCATCGCAAGTAAGGTTGTTCTTTTTAAACTTTTCATGAAGTACTCCGTAGAATTTTTTTAGCTAAATCAGTTGTAGCTGACTTCTCAGGTTCGCGTGACTCTGGGATTTTGCCCGACTCAATGTCCTCTAACCATGTACTGTGGTGTTGTCTTGCCCAAGCTTCATCGACATAACCTGTTTTCATACCATCGATTGCACCTTCGGTTCCAATCGTGCCGATATAAATATGACCCATAGCAAACACCATAATGAGTACTGCTGCAATACCGTGAATGATATTAGCGAGCTGCATTGTACCGCGCCAATAATCAAGACCTGGCACGATCATATCAAGCACCCAACCTGATGCAGAAACGATTAAACCAAGCGTTGTCATACCAATCCAAAACCACATTTTCTCACCAAAGTTAAAGCGCCCAGCTGCAGCGTGTCCACGGGCACCACCCATTGACTTAATCCAAGCCCAGTCAGATGGTCCTGGAATATTATCTTTGACGAACATGACAAAAAACACAATCACACTAACCGTAAAGAGAGGTCCTACTAGGTTATGTACATTTTTAAACAGGAATAAAATCAAACCATAAAGATAAGAACCAATGATCGGTAACACTAAGTGTTTACCAAACAGGATAAATAGGCCTGTAATTGCTAAAGCAAGAAAACTATACGCCATGGTCCAGTGAGCCAGTCTTTCAACAGCAGTAAAACGCTCAATTTTCTTACCTGTTCTTGGATGTTCTAATTTGATTGGGCCTTTGAAAAAGTAAAAGATAGTGATAGCACTGACCACTAAAACAATTAACCAACCACCGAAAACTGTAATAACTCCATTTCTGAATAAGCGCCACTGCTCACCAGATTTTTGAATCAGTACCCCAGCTTCTTTATTGGGGATGCTGACATAGTGCGCTGTGTCGGAATTAACCGCACGCCAAAAAGGTGCGCTGTTGCCGGGTTGCTTTATTTCCCGCTCGCGTTGAGCTTGTGCATCGGAACGAGTATCAACATCCATGATATTGGCAGATTGAACCATTGGTAAAGCGCCAGTTGCACTTGATGAAGCGGGTGCAGGTTCAACAGCTAGGCTAGGCAGCATGAGTGTAATGCCTAAAACACAGGTCAATTGAATCAGTATATTTTTAAAAATTTTCATACATTCCTTCTATTTACCAGCGATTACTCTGTTTTAGTGTATTCGTTCTGATTTTGAGCTCTAGCACGTAATTGCATTTCCCAACTCGTTTTATCGCCCGCATTCCAACCCTTTTCCACATAAGGATTCTTAGCACCGGTATAAGCTGCTGCATCCGATTTGTTACTTCCTAAAAACTGTGGTTGTTCAGAGCAAGCTGACAACAATAAAACTAGAGCTATCGAGATAAATCCAATTGATCTCATGATTTAGCTCCTTGAGTTGGCTTACCGTAAGCTGATCCCCAACCAAATACATCACCACCGGCAGCTTTGCCGTTACTTTGACGATGCGTCACGCGATTACGGAAAATATCAGAGATCACATCACCATCACCTGCAAGCAATGCTTTGGTAGAACACATTTCTGCACATGCGGGTAACTTACCCTCGGCTAAACGATTACGACCATATTTATCAAACTCTGCTTCAGAGCCATTTTCTTCAGGACCGCCAGCACAGAATGTACACTTATCCATCTTGCCGCGCATACCAAAGGTGCCTTGACTTGGAAACTGTGGAGCGCCGAAAGGGCATGCATAAGAACAGTAGCCACAGCCGATACAAGTGTCTTTATTATGAAGGACAACACCTTCATCTGTTTTATAAAAACAAGACACTGGGCAAACAGCCATACAAGGGGCGTCTGAGCAATGCATACAAGCAACTGAGATTGACTTCTCAGCACCGATTTCGCCATCATTAATTGTTACAACACGACGACGATTCACGCCCCAAGGGACTTCGTGTTCATTTTTACAGGCTGTTACACAGCCATTACACTCAATACAACGCTCTGAGTCACAAATAAATTTCATTCTTGCCATGATTTTTTCCTCTATTCTTTATATTTATTAGGCAAATTTTTCAATTTGGCAAACAGTTGTTTTAGTTTCCTGCATCATCGTGACACTGTCGTATCCGTATGTTGTAGCTGTATTCACTGCTTCACCCCTAACAATTGGATGCGCCCCTTCTGGGTAGGAATCAATGATGTCCTTACCTTGCCACCATCCAGAAAAATGGAATGGGATAAAGGCATGTTCTTCATCGACACGATTCGTAACCAAAGCACGAACTTTAATTTTTGCACCGGTTGGACTTTTCACCCAGACAAAATCATTCTGTTTAATTCCGCGAGTTGCGGCTGCTTTAGGATTGATTTCAACAAAGTTTTCTTGTTGCAACTCAGCTAACCAAGGATTAGAACGAGTTTCTTCACCACCGCCCTCATATTCAACTAAACGACCAGAAGTCAAAATAATTGGGAACTTTTCATAGACCTTATCAGCAATATTTTTGTCTTGTAGGGTCTTGTAAAGGGTTGGCAATCTCCAAAATGCTTTTTTATCAGCATGGGTAGGATACTTTGCGGTCAAGTCTGGTCTTGTTCCATATAACGGCTCTCTATGCTGAGGCACTGGATCTGGGAAGTTCCAAACAACTGCTCGCGCTTTTGCATTTCCGAATGGGTGGCAACCATGTTTCATTACAACTCGTTGAATACCACCAGACAAGTCTGTCTTCCAATTCTTGCCCTCGGCTGCTTTTTGTTCGGCCTCAGTTAAATCACCCCACCAACCTAATTTCTTCATTAAGATATGATCAAATTCCGGATAGCCAGTCTTGATATCTGAACCAACAGAGTGAGATCCATCTTCAGCTAATAAACTATTGCCTTCTCTTTCCACTCCGAAGTTTGCTCGGAAATTACCACCGCCCTCCATGACATGCTTACTGGTGTCATATAAGTTAGGAGATCCAGGATGTTTGATTTCCGCTGTGCCATAACAAGGCCAAGGCAAACCAAAATAATCACCTGTCGTATCGTAACCTGTTACAGGATCTTTACCACCGCGAGATTTAAGTGTCTTTGGATCGAATAGATGCATATTTCTCATATGCGCCTTCAATCGTTCTGGGGTCTGGCCAGTGTAGCCAATTGTCCAGCAAGAACGGTTGATCTCACCCAAAATTGACTCAATTTCAGGTTCTTTCCAATCTTGACCTGCATACTTGGTATCAAGCATTTTGAAGTTCTTCGATAACTCTTTACCAAAGCCCAAACGGTCGGCAAAGGCTTGCATGAGAGTGTGATCAGGTACTGACTCGAAAAGAGGATTAATAACTTTTTCACGCCACTGAATGGAGCGATTAGAAGCGGTACAAGTTCCTGAAGTTTCAAACTGTGTCGCTGCAGGTAAAAGATAAACTGCTCTTTTCGCATTAACAGTACTTCCCTCTGACTTCATTGCTGCCATTGCTGCTGTAGCACTAGGATAAGGATCAACAACCACTAGTAATTCAAGCGCATCTAACGCTTGTTTCATATCCAAACCACGTGTCTGTGAGTTAGGTGCGTGGCCCCAGAAGAATAAACCCTTAACATTCGTTGGTTGATCGATGAGTTCATTTTTTTCAAGAACAGCATCAACCCAACGTGAAACCGTTGTTCCAGATTTTTCCATCATATTTGGAGCGAATTGCGCTTTAATCCAATCGTAGTCGACACCCCAAACCTTAGCAAAGTGCTTCCATGCTCCTGCTGCTAAGCCGTAGTAACCTGGTAATGAATCTGGGTTTGGACCAACGTCTGTTGCACCTTGAACGTTATCATGACCACGGAAGATATTCGTACCACCACCTGATTTACCAATATTACCTAAGGCTAATTGCACGAGGCAAGACATACGAACAATTGCGTTACCGGTAGTGTGCTGCGTCTGTCCCATGCACCATACAATTGTTGATGGACGATTTTCAGCCATTGTCTTGGCGACTAAATAGACTTGCTCTTCAGGAACTCCACAAGCCTCTTCAACGACTTTTGGACTCCATTTATCTAAAGCTTCTTGTTTAATTTTTTCCATGCCGTAGACACGGTCATTGATATACTTTTTGTCTTCCCAACCATTTTTGAAAATATGGTACAAAACGCCATACAAAAATGGAATGTCTGATCCAGAGCGAATTCGTACATACTGATCAGACTTTGCAGCTGTTCTTGTATAACGTGGATCGACCACGATTACCTTACAACCACTTTCTTTAGCATGGAGTAAATGCAACATAGAAACTGGATGCGCTTCAGCTGCGTTAGAACCAATATACAAGGCTGCTTTTGCGTTTTGCATATCGTTGTAACTATTTGTCATGGCGCCGTAACCCCAAGTGTTAGCAACTCCAGCAACCGTGGTTGAGTGACAAATACGAGCTTGATGATCTGTATTATTGGTACCAAAAAAGGATACAAACTTCCTTAATAAATAAGCTTGTTCATTGTTGTGCTTTGATGAACCAATAAAAAACAATGAATCAGGTCCATTGTCTTTTTTGAGTTCCGACATCTTGGCAGAAATTTCTTCAAGTGCTGTATTCCAAGAAATACGCTTATATTTACCATCCACCAACTTCATTGGATATTTAAGTCGATATTCACCATGTCCATGCTCACGCAGAGCAGCGCCTTTTGCACAGTGAGCACCCATATTGATAGGTGAATCAAAAACGGCCTCTTGACGAGTCCAAACACCATTTTCAACTACAGCGTCTACCGCGCAGCCTACAGAACAGTGACTACATACGGTCCTTTTAACAAAGACTCCTTGTTCAGCATTCGGACTAGAACCCATTGCTTTCGCTTTTTTTACAAGCGTTAATTGTGAACCGGCGATTCCTACCCCAACTCCAAGGCCAGAACGCTTTAAGAAAGAGCGACGATCCATAGTAGGGATAGCTTGACTCAAACTTCGAGACAAGTGATTAATAAAATGAGTAGTTGAGCCTGAATTAGACTGGTGTGTGGTTTTGCGAGTTAAGTTCATGAGTTATCCAATGAAAACACGAGAAGGATTGGTACAACAGCTTAGACTAGAGTTGTTTTGTAATATTTTTTAACATGCTCAGAGAGTTGGTAACCACCTTTTTTTGATGGCGAAAGTACTTCTTCAACTTCTGAAACAATTTTTTGACCAGTTGGTGTTTGAGATGCAACGACAACAGCACCTGTTAACGCTGCCGCACCAACGAAGAAACCTCTTCGACTAGTTTTTAGAATTTTTTCAGCCATTTATAGACCTTTCATGTTTTTGTTTTTGTTGATTTTTTATTACGCTGTATGCGCGAATTATTACATATTTAAAATATTTTTTAAATATGCCACACCATCATTTTTAACTATTTAGGTGTTTACCCTTAAATTCTAAAAAATAACCTCTAAATCATGTCAAAAGCTTGACCTTCTATTTCAAAAAATGAGCGTGTTAAATGACTGAGTTGACGATACAGATGAACATTGGGATGATTTTCAATCACATCAAATAATTGATATGCCCAAGGACGGATATGGTCATTAAAAAATTGTTTTTGCGAGCTTAGGTTACAAATACTTAAATCCTCGCCAGCAATCAAATACCTCATGACTTCACACAGACAGGCAATATGGTCTTCAGTTTCCACCACAAGTTCTGAAGACTCAAGCCCTAACTCACTTAAGTCATGGCGCAACTTGACTAAAGGACGCTCATGCAAAAAACCTGCTAAATAATAGGATCCATATAAGAAAATCTCTTGCTTACCCACACCAATAAAATTCGATTCATACTCATCTTCCCATTCCTTGACGGGGGTGGATTTTGCCAAGAGCACTAATGGATTCCAAACTTGCTCTAAAAGAGTTAACTCAGTTGAGCTACTTTGATCCTCCTCAGCAGAACTCCCGATCATTTCAAGCAACGCTTGATCAGGTGCTTTATAGAACAGTAATGCTAACAAACCATATAGGTCAGCGCGCGCTAAATCTTCAGCCGATAAACCTGTATCTAATTGAATTGATTCAATGGAATTTAAATCACTCATATTTCTCCTATTTAAAGTCCTGATGTTCCATCATGTCAATCACCTTGCAGTCAGAGCACATTTTTAACCGTTTTTGAGCAACTCCCTGAAAAGCAGGATGACTGCCAATTTTCAATAACATAGCCTCCATCATTCTTTCAGTTGTAAAAGGTTTAGCACACTTTACACAATGAAACGGCTTTGCTTCATGAATAATTTTCTTTTGTTTTCTGAGCTCAGTTTGGATTAATCTTGGCTCTAATGACAGTGCATTTTCTGGGCAGGTAGAAACACATAAACCACACTGTACACAATTTTTCTCAATGAAATTTAATTGCGGTGCTTGTAAATGATCCAACAATGCACTCTCAGGACAAGCCCCCACGCATGACATACACAAAGTGCATCGATTTGAATCAATTTTTACTGCGCCAATTGGTGAGTTACTTGGTAAATCAATTTGTTGGTCTAGTAGTAAAGGCTTTGGAGCATGTTGTAAAAGATGCTCCAAAGAAAACTCTAGATTTTGACGTTTATCCGATGTAATAGCAAAAGTTGCTAAAGGCACTAAAGGTTTTCTCTTCTGGGTATTAGCCAAATCTTTATCGAGATGGTCGATACTTGAGAATTGAATCAGTTGTACCCGAGGTTCATAACCTAACTGCACTAAAATTTGATTCGCTAATTCAATTTGTTCTTCAATCAAAGCGCGATAACCACTATATTCCTCTGCGCTAGAAAAAAGAATTACATCCCCAACTCCGTGACATAAGGCCGTTAACCAGTACTCAAGCCCGATAGAAGCGATGTGGTGGACCGCCAAAGGTACGACGTGCGCAGGTAAACCTGCAACCGATTTTGAGTGCGTGCGGCTTTTTTGACCTAATTGATCAATTATTTTTTCACCTCCCGCAGAACCCGAGTAAAACAATAAGCTTGGCGCCACTTCATCTAAATTTTTAAATGTTTGAAAAGCTTTAACTATCGTAGTCGTTTGACGCCCTAAATACTCCACCGTTGTATTAGCATAAGTCATTGCACCTGATGGGCAGGCGCTAGCGCAAGCCCCACACCCCATACAAAGGTGAGGATTTACTTCAACTTTTCCTTTACCCGCAAAAAACACTGATGAAATAGCTTTTGTCGAACAACTATCAATACAAGCAGTACAACCAGTTTGACCATTACGACCATGGGCACATAATTTTTCTTGATATTTAAAAAACCGCGGTTTTTCAAATTCACCGACTGATTGTTGCAATTTCTGGATTGCCCGTTGAATGTTCATTACATCTGAACCCGGTGCAAAGTAACCCTGAGGTAATTCTGGAACTTTTAAAAATGATGTTTCATGTAAATCAAGAATAAAATCAAATTCCTCATCTATTGCCTGACCTAATTGATGAAATTGAATGGCACCAATCGAACCACAAGCTTTAACGCAACTGCGATGTTCTTGACATTTATCTAACTGAATTTGAAAGCGATCATCAATCGCACCTTCAGGGCATGCCTCAATACAAGCACCGCAGCCTGTACATAAATCCAATTGAATCGGATTCTCGATTTTCCAGCTCGCCTGAAATTTACCTAAGTACCCTTGAACTGAGTCAATTCGTCCATTTAGCCAAACGAATGATTTTTGCTCTGGCAACTTCGTGGGATGATTAAGGAGCACAGTAATATTTAGGTCTTGACTTAAACTTTGAGCAATTTCAAGTGCATTTTCCTGTCCCCCGATAATCAGCACTCTGCCACGAGAACTATCGTAACTAACCGTTGCTAACGGT